>DASYLC010000169.1:0-26121 GCA_036009775.1 Chitinophagaceae bacterium | reverse complement strand
TTCGCGGTCCTCATCCGTTGCGAGCCATACTTCTTCGCTTTTATCAGCCAGTCTTTTCAGGTCGGCCACCACTTTTTCTTTATCCGCGGGAACGATATAGGTCGGTTCGAAATTCTTCTCCAGGTTGATACCCATACCGGCTTTTTGCAGGTCACGGATATGGCCAAAACAACTCTTGACCTGGAAATCACTCCCCAGGATCTTTTCGATCGTTTTCGCTTTCGCAGGACTCTCAACTATCAATAGATTCTTCGCCATAATGGATACTATATTATATCACAAAACCGCTTTCCAGCGGCCGCAAGTTAGGACAAGGATAATAAATTTTTAGGGAATTCAGGTTTTCTATGCAGCAACTATACAGCTGGATGCAGGTAAATACCAGTACTGGCGCGGCTTTTCAACTATATTGTTGATTTGAAAAAAAGTGCGATGCGTTCAGCCCATCGCCGGTATTCCTTTCCCGAGGGATGAAGACCATCATTGGCCAAAAGAGAGTGATCTGTCGCCGCTTCTCTTGTCCACGGAGTAATATCTATATAATGTACATTATACTGTAAAGCGATCTGTTTGTTAGCGGCATTATACGCATCGATCTCCGCCGCGATCTGTGCCCTGTCCCTTCCATTTGCAAAGGGTGTAACACCCCAATCGGGAATCGAAACCACCACAACATGACCAGTATTATTCCCTGTAAAACGGATCGCTTTGAGGAGCAGTTCCTCGAACTGGAGTTTATAATTTTCCACCGTGTGTCCACGATATTGATTGTTCACACCTATTAATAAGGACACAAAATCATAGGAAGGATCCAGGGGGCTGGTATTATTGGCAGCGATGATGCCCGTTTCCAGTTCGTCGATCGTCCACCCGGTTTTGGCGATGACTCGGGGTTCCCGGATATCTGCACCCTGATCTTTCAACATACTATAGACCTGTGCAGGGAAATTATCCGGAGACGCCACCATTTCACCGATCGTATAAGAGTCGCCTAAAGCGAGATAGGTATATTTTTTTGCGGTCGCAGAATGCATGGCTTCAATTTCGTTTTTGGAGCAGGAACTGCTGCTGCAAGTAAAGAAAAATATGATTGCAATGAGTAACTTCATAAGAATTCGATAACGGAACGGGTCACTTTGTTATCCCGGTAGATCCGGCGGTGCCCCAGTCCCGTTGTAAATACGAATTCTATGTTCGGATAGTTTTCCTCTTTTACTTTCAATACATCCTGCATCGGCGTCACTTCATCCTCCTCATCCTGGTACCAGCGTGTTTTTGCCCAGATATTCCCCATGGCCCGCCTGATCGAATACCATTCCGGGCCAACACCGCCGGTTCTAATGATGATCTTCTCGAATTCAGGGCGGAGAACCGGGTCGAGTTTAAGGAGCCGGAAAAAACTGTCGATAGCTGTAGTTGTTTCCGTAGCGGGAGCGATCAGGACAAGCCGGTAATCTGATTGGTGGCCGATCTCCTCCAGCGCAAGACTTACAGCCAGGCCGCCAAACGAATGAGCCATAAAAGAACGAACGGGGCCATATTCTTTATGAATGGCCAGGATCATATCCTTGTACCGCGGAGCAGTGATCGTTTTTCCACCGCTTCGCCCATGTGCCGGGGCATCAAAAGCCAGCACTTCATATCCTTTTTTTACTAAAGGCTTTATATAGCGGTCAAAATTGATAACGGAAGATTCAAAGCCATGGCAGATCAGTACTTTTCTTTCCGCGGGATGATTAAAGCGCCATCCACGGACCACGTTATCGTTCAGGACAAAAGCCAGTTTCTCCCCGGTCTCAAATATCTTGGGCAATTTCTTCTTATTCCGGCTTTGGGGAGTGCAGAAAAGTTCAAATGCCTTTTGCGCAGCTTTCTTTTTAGAAACAGAGGTCAGTGCTTGGAACTTTGCGCGGATATAACCAAGCGCCAAACGTTGAGATAACTTCATGTATGGCAAAAATAGGACGTACTTTTACATTGTAGTGAGTTTTGCATCTCCCTTTAGGGAGCCGGAGTACCAGATAATTAAAATCACAGCAGGGTAGGCCATGGATATTGTCATCATCGGTTCAGGTAATGTAGCCACGGTGCTCGGGAAAAAATTGAAAGCCGCCGGTCATACTATTTTGCAGGTATACAGCCGCAATGCTTCGGCCGCCAGCAAACTGGCTTATGAACTGGAATCGGAATCTACCAATTACAAAAGCCTGATCAATAAGAATGCCGCGGTATACCTGGTCTCTGTTACAGATGATGCCATTGATGATGTGGTGGGAGAATTAAGACTACCGGGAAAAGTAGTCGCCCATACGGCAGCATCCGTTCCCAAGGAAGTACTGAAAAAAGTTACGGATCACTATGGCGTTTTTTATCCTTTACAAAGTTTGCGGAAGGATATGAACACATTGCCTGATATCCCGCTTTTCTTTGATGGCAGCGATGACAAAGCGAAACGGACACTCGAACAACTGGCCCGTTCCATTGCAGGTGAAAAAGTAATGGAAGCAGGAGATGACGCAAGAGCAAAACTGCATGTGGCTGCTGTGGTGGTCAGTAATTTTGTAAACCACTTATATAGCCTTGCCGAAGATTATTGCCGCAAGGAAAGTATCGATTTCAGGCAATTACTCCCCCTGATCGAAGAAACTGCTTTGCGGTTGAAAGATACTTCTCCCAAAGAGGCCCAGACAGGCCCGGCCAACCGGCATGACAGCGAGACCATTCAAAAGCACCTTGAACTACTGAAAGATCATCCGCAGCTGAAGAACATATACATTTTGCTGACGGAAAGCATACAGCAAAAAAGCTAAATTTCACCGCAGACACGGGGAGACGCGGGTTTACTTTTCATTTTCACAACACCTCTATTCATCTCAGCGCCTTCGCGGTTAACTTCTCAAATTCCCAATCAAGTAAATCAATTCCTTTTTTTACCGCTATTTTTGCGTTTCGAAAGAAAAAAGAAGAGATGTATACTGTTAAATTCAAGTTTGAGCAAAAAGGACTGGAGCCACTTACATTGAGTAATGTTGAAGCAGGACAGACCCTGCTGGAAATAGCATTAAAGAACGATATCGAATTGCATCATAACTGCGGTGGCGTATGCGCCTGCACCACTTGTCACCTCTATATCGAAAAAGGGATGGATTCTATCGACGAGATCACGGACAGGGAAGAGGATTTTATAGACAGGGCGGTGAACCCGAGGTTGAATTCAAGACTCGGGTGCCAGTCGTTGCTGAACGATGGTGATGGTGAGATCGAAGTGATGCTGCCTGACCAGACACAATTTTTAGGAGAATAGGAAAGAAGCTGTTAGCCTTTAGCTATTAGCTGCTAACCTGGACATTTCCACATTTATCACATTTTCATATTTTCACATTATGTCTCATTTTGAACCCCCGATCAACTGGGCCGACCATGAGGATATCGCCCAGAAATTGTATGAACGTTTCGGTGATGATTTCAATGAAGGCAAGATCTATCGTATCCGTTTCACCGAACTGCTGGAATGGATATTACAGATACCTGGCTTTGAAGGAACCCGTGAAGGAAGTACAGAAGGACACCTGGAAATGATACAGAGTGCATGGGTGTATGAGTGGAGGGATAACCAGAAGTAACAATGGGCAATATGCAAATCGTCCATCTTCAATAGTAAATAATGAATGTTCTCGAAGGATTTAAGAAAATTACTACGTTCATCTTTGATGTCGACGGTGTGCTGACCGATGGTACGGTGCTGGTATTAGAGAACGGGTTACAGGCCAGGCGGATGAATATCAAGGATGGGTTTGCCCTGCAAATGGCGATCAAGAATAATTACAGGGTGCTGATCGTATCGGGAGGAAATTCACCACAGGTGGCCGGTCGCCTGGAACGATTAGGCATTAAAGATGTTCATATGTCGGTGGGGGATAAGAAGACATTTATTTCCGGGTACATGTTGAAGAACAAACTCACCAGGGACCAGTTGCTATACATGGCAGACGACCTGCCCGATCTCCCGGTGATGGCGATCGTGGGTATGCCCTGTTGCCCCGCAGATGCCGTGAATGAAATAAAAGAAGCCGTTCAATATATCTCTCCGCTCAAAGGTGGTGATGCCTGTGTACGGGACGTGATCGAAAAAGTGCTGAAGCTGAATGATCACTGGCATTACCGGGAAGATGTTGCTTCAAAGTAGGGCAAAAAGTTTGAAGTCAGAAGACCGAAGCTAATCTTCTCCGCATTCAAACGACTTTTTAAAAACAGTTAAGCAACCTGGTGTAAAACGACCGTCTTCGGACTCCGTACTTCCGACTTCTTTAGTATCTTTCCCAAAATTTATCCATGAGATTGATTGCAGCCTTCTTCAAGCTGGTACGACTGCCCAATCTCTTTTTTATGGCGCTTACCCAGGTGCTTTTCCAGTTCTGCATTTACCATACCCTGTTCAAGGACACTGTTCCTCCACACGATCTTACCCGTTTTATCCTGCTGGTCCTGGCTTCATTGTTCATCGCCGCTGCGGGGTATATCATCAACGATTATTTTGATATCAATATTGATGAGGTTAACAAACCTCATAAAATGGTAGTGGATAGGGTCATTAGCAGGAGATGGGCCATTGCCTGGCATTTTATGCTGAGTACCGGGGGAGTATTGCTGACCATTATCGCCCTGCCTTTTTTACAGAAATGGTATTTGGTACTCACCAATATCCTTTGCGTGGCATTGTTATGGTTCTATTCCACCAATTTTAAAAAGCAACTGCTGACCGGGAATATCGTGATCTCGTTACTAACGGCCTGGACGATCCTGATCATTTTCTTTTCCAAATTCGATCTCTCCGATGCGTTTGGAGCGGGCAATACGGCTACTCATAAATTCTTCAGGCTGGCGATCCTGTATGCGGGATTCGCTTTTATCATTTCACTGATCCGGGAAGCTATCAAGGATATGGAAGATATGCGGGGCGATATGAAATACGGTTGCCGCACCATGCCGATCGTATGGGGTGTGAATGCCACCAAAGTATATACGGCTGTCTGGCTGATCGTGCTGATAGCGATACTGGTGATCCTCCAGGTATACGTATTGCAGTTCAAATGGTGGTTACCGGTGGCGTACAGTATTCCGGCGATCATATTTCCATTGTTGATCATATTGTTTAAACTGAAAAAAAGTTCTGCGCCAAAAGATTTCCATTTCCTGAGCAGTATGACCAAACTGGTAATGCTGACGGGGATACTTTCTATGATCTTTTTTTATTTCTATTTATAACCCGGTCAATATCGTTTATGGCCTTCGTAATGCAGCTTTTGTCGAACTTACTTTAAACCCGCCAAAGCACGACAACCATAAACCATAAACTATAAATCATAAACTTGAAAAATATTATTCTTGCCTCCCAGTCACCGCGCCGTAAACAATTACTCGAATGGGCTGAAGTCCCGTTTGAGATCATCGTTAAAGAAACGGACGAGCATTTTCCTCCCGGACTGGAACCCGAAGAAGTTGCTGTCTATATCGCCAGGAATAAAGCGATAGCCGTACAGGCGCAACGCAGTGCCGATGAGATCATACTGGCAGCCGATACGATCGTTGTGCTGGGCGATAATATCATCGGCAAACCTGTTCACCGTGAAGATGCCGTAAGTATCCTGCTGGCGCTGTCGGGTGAAACGCATAAAGTGATAACGGGTGTGGTCATCCGCAAAGGGGAAAAAGAAATATCCTTTGCTGATACTACCTCTGTCGAATTTCATGATATCTCTGTAAAAGAGATCGAGTTCTATGTTGACAAATACAAACCCTACGATAAAGCCGGCGCTTATGCTATCCAGGAATGGATCGGCGTGGTCGGTATCAAAAGTATCCACGGTGATTTCTACAACGTAATGGGACTGCCCGTCAGCCGGGTAGTACGTGAATTACAGAGATTAGAATAAGGAATAAAAAAGCCATGATCCAAAGGGTCGATAAATGTTGTTTCTCAGATTTCAGTATTCCTTATTTTTTGTTTTTTCTTCTTTATTCCCATCAGTAAAGCTTCTAACACCAGTCGGGAGACGTGAATTACACAAAATAACCGGGTAAAATAACAGTGTTTCTTGTTGAAAAACCCATGGCTGGACTTCCGGCCGGAGATAGCTTTGTTCAGTTTTAAGCAAATAAGAAAGGAACGGAGTAGGAAAGTGGTAGCCTGGAGTAACATAAACCCTTACCTATTTTCTGTTCCTTTTCTTTTTTGCTTTAAATGAGAAATAAGGAATAAGAAATGAGGAATGAGAAAGTATTGGTTCAGTATTCAAATGAATCAAAGCGACCGTGTCGTGCTTCATGGTTATAAACTCGTTTTAAATGCTAAAAATCATAAAGATGGAAAAATTCCTACCTGGTCCTGTTGAAAAAGAAGAAAAAAGAAAAGTAGACCTGGAAGATCGCCTGGTTCAGTTCGCCTGTATGTGTCTCAGGGTTTGCTTGCTTTTACCTGGCTCAAAGGCTGGAGCCAATCTGGAATATCAACTTTCAAAAAGCGGCACGGCGCCTGCTCTTATTTACGGTGAAGCCCAGGCTGCAGAATCCAGGGCCGATTTCCTCCATAAAATGAAAATGGTATTAAAGGAGATCAGGGAGTCAAGAGTGAATCTAAAGATCATTAAAGCTATGCCAGTGGTGATTGACGAGACAATAGATATTGCCTATGATGAGTCTAATGAGCTAATGGCGATTTTCTTAACGAGTATCAAAACTGCTCAAACCAATAACGAAAAGTCCAAAAGATGAGAAAGTGCTGTTACAATGGTGCTTTGATTAAGTGGTCCCGCTACTTTCTCATTTCTTATTCCTTATTTCTCATTCCTTATTTAAACTAAGGATCATGACTGAAAGACTACTCCAGTTCATCTGGCAGTTCCAATATTTCAACAGAACTGAGCTAACCAGCGTATCGGGAGAACCGCTCACGATCCTTATTCCCGGGCAATACAATACCAACCAGGGACCTGATTTTTCCGGCGCGAGGATTAAAATTGACAGTACAACCTGGGCGGGTTCAGTAGAGCTGCATATCAAAACATCCGATTGGGACAAGCACAAACATGAAACAGATATAAACTATAAAAATATCATCCTGCATGTGGTCTGGGAAAATGATGGTGTAAAAAATAGGATCCCGGTGCTGGAATTAAAGGATAGAGTATCGAAGATCCTGTTGGAACGCTACGAAGAACTGATGAACTCTTCTTTTTTCATTCCCTGCGAAAAAAGTATCACAACGGTGAAAGATATCACCTGGAAAAGCTGGAAAGACCGGTTGCTGGCTGAACGATTATTGCGAAAGTCAGCCATCGTGGAAACATATCTTCACCAAAACAATAATCATTGGGAAGAAACATTCTGGTGGTTGCTGGCCCGGAACTTCGGGTTCAAGGTCAATGCCGATACATTTGAAGCGATCGCAAGATCTCTGGGTACCAGCCTGCTGGCAAAGCATAAGAACCAGGTGCAGCAACTGGAGGCATTACTAATCGGGCAAGCAGGTTTGTTGGATAAAAAGGTTGGCGATGATTATGCTAAACTGCTTCAGAGAGAATACCGGTTCTTAAAAGACAAGTATGGATTGAAACCCATCCATCATCCCATTCATTTCCTGCGGATGCGGCCGGGCAATTTTCCTACGATCCGGCTGGCGCAATTGGCTATGCTGGTAAATAGTTCGGTGCATTTGTTTGCGGGGGTCAAAGACACAAATGATCTGAAAGATATACGGGAATGGTTTGATGTGACGGCGAATGATTACTGGCATTATCATTATCGCTTTGATGATGAGTCAACTTTCAAAAAGAAAAAGCTGGGAGATCCCATGATCGACAATATCATAATCAATACAGTCGCGCCGGTATTATTTGCTTACGGTACTTATCATGGGGAGAACAGGTATAAGGAAAAAGCAGTGAAATGGCTGGAGCAGACGGCCGCGGAAAGCAATAATATTATAACCGGATTTGAGAAGATAGGGGTGGAGAATAAGAATGCGTTTGACAGCCAGGGATTGATTGAGCTCAAAACACAATATTGTGACAGGAAAATGTGTTTAGAATGTGCTATCGGTAATTTTATCCTCAAACTAAAGCAGTGAAGCGGTTATTTGCTGTACTGGCATTTTTAATTGTTTCAATTACTTCATCTGCACAGCTTTCTGAAAAGTTTGTGCAGGATGTTAAAGCAATGCCTCTTCTTTAGAATATCCGGGCTCTTTGATATGCTATCCCCAACCTCCCCAATCTACTTTCACCTCCACATCAGGGTGGATGCTTTTCATTACCGGGCAGGTCTCGCCGGTATTTTTCAGAATCGCTTTAGTTTTTTCATCTATATCTTTCAATGTACCGGGTATATGAAATGTTAATTCAATACCGCCCACCCGCCGCGGATCGGCCTTCATTATTTTCAGCACTTCGATCTTCACCCCGTCCAGGTCAAATCCCATGGTCCGGGCCCTGATCCCCATCACGGTGATCATACAGGTCCCGAGGCTTGTTGCCAGCAGGTCCGTGGGAGAGAAGCGTTCTCCTTTGCCATTATTATCCACCGGGGCGTCGGTTTCAAAATGGCTGCCGCTTTTCAGGTGGGTACAGGTGGTGCGCAGATCGCCATTATAAACTACAGTAGAGGTCATTATCAATATTTTGCCCTAAATTTACGTTATCCTAAGAGTCTAGAAAGAGAAGAAGGAGAAAAAGAGCTTGCAGCCGGTCTCTTATACTCTTCGTAGACGCTTTATAGGAAATAAGCGGGGAGCAGAGAAACCAGGAGTATGTAAGCTTGTATTCTCTTAATCTCTTTTCCTCTTTTTAGTCTCTTAGCCTTAAAACTCTTAGATAAGTGAAGAAACTCAGTATCACTGCAATCCTCCTTACGATCGCCATGATCTCCTTTTCACAGGACAGCACCGGTCGTAAATCATCCAAAGAAGATAAAAAAGAAGCCCGCCGCCAGAAGATAAATACGTTGATCAAACAATCCGAGGAAGGCGTGCTCATTTACCGCAAGCAAACCATTTTCGGAGTCCAGGGCCGCACCAATGGTTATGGTCTTTTCTATGAGCTTGGAAAGATGAAGACCAACCGCAAAACAATGACCTACCGTATCGATCTTACTGAGATAAAACACCAGAAAGAAGAGAAGCTGCAAAACAGTAATGGCCCGATACCATTTGGCAATCCTTATGTGTACGGTAAGATCAATAATTTTTACCAGTTTACTCTTGGTATTGGCCAACAGCATATACTCGGTCAGAAAGGAAATAAAAACGGGGTAGCGGTATCGGCTGTTTTCAATGCAGGTCTTGCCATCGGGTTGTTGCGCCCTTATTATGTTGAACTGAAAGATCCCGTCGCGGATAAAAAATTCATCAGGTACTCAAAAGCCGATAGTCTGACCTTCCTGGGTGCCGGTGTATTGGGAAGCGCAGGGATCGGCAAGGGATGGAATGAAATAAAGATGAAACCCGGGGGCTTTGTGAAATCAGCCGTGCGTTTCGATTATGGCCGGTTTAACGAAGTCGTTTCCGGTATCGAGGTTGGAGTGAGTGTTGAATTCTACGGATCCAAAATACCTATCATGGTAGCCCAGAAAGAGAAGCAATTGTTCTTCCAGGGCTATATTGCTCTCCTGTTTGGTAAGCGTAAATAATGACTGTATTTTTGCAGGATGATCGAATTACCCGTTACTTCTGTGGTGGATAATGCCAGGGTGAAAAAGCCTGACTGGCTCCGGGTCAAACTTCCTATCGGCGAAAGCTATAAGCATGTCCGCGGTCTCGTCGACAACCACAAACTGCATACTATTTGTGAAAGCGGCAATTGTCCCAATATGGGCGAATGCTGGGGCGCCGGCACGGCTACTTTTATGATCCTGGGTAATGTTTGTACAAGAAGCTGCGGTTTCTGTTCCGTTGCCACCGGCCGGCCCGAACCCGTGGACTGGGATGAACCCCAACGTGTAGCCGAAGCCATCCACCTGATGAAAGTGAAACATGCGGTGATCACATCGGTTGACCGGGATGAATTAAAGGATGGTGGCTCCATCATCTGGAATAATACGATCAAAGCGGTCAAAACACTGAACCCCGATACTACACTTGAAACACTGATCCCTGATTTCAAAGGAAAGAAAGAAGATATACAACGCGTCATCGATGCCGCACCGGAAGTGGTAAGTCATAATATCGAAACAGTGGAAAGACTGACCAAGCAGGTACGCATACAGGCCAAGTACTGGAGAAGCATGGAAGTGATACGCATACTGAAAGAAGGAGGGATGCGGACAAAAAGTGGGATCATGCTGGGACTGGGTGAAGAAAAAGAAGAAGTGATACAGACGCTGAAAGACCTGCAGGCCAATGGCTGTGATGTGGTAACGATCGGCCAGTATCTTCAGCCCACAAAAAAACATTTATCCGTTCACCGTTTTGTTCACCCTGATGAATTTACTGAATACCGGGAGATCGGTTACGGACTCGGTTTGGATTATGTGGAAAGCGGTCCGCTGGTACGTTCTTCTTACCACAGCGAACGGCACGTGTTCGCGGGATTGGGAAGAAAAGAATGGGAAGAAAGACAGATAAAAGATACTAGATGATAGATAATAGTCGCCCTCCATGCTAAGATCATTATTGAATACTCCGGTCCTTCTTATTGGGGCTATTTTATTCTCTGCTGATTCATCTGCGCAATTGCAATGGCAAAATGTGGATTCATTGTTTGGACCATTGCCTGCTTCGGTGCATGTATATAAAACAACCAGCCTCCTGGATGGAAAACCCAATATCGCTTACTATGTGGAAGCAGACCTGAAAAATAAAAAACTGGATTTTATTGCCGACACCAGTTCCAACCGCCGACTAACACCAACAAAATTCTATGAAAAGAATTATTACCCGCTTGTAGTGGTGAATACAACGTTTTTTTCTTTTGAGACCAATAGAAGCCTCAATGTAGTGGTGAAAGATAATAAACTGGTTGCGTGGAACCCGGATCGGGCACGTAAAAGCAAGGCAGATTCAACGATCAGGATCCCGGTCTATGCCAGTGCGATCGGTATCTCCAAAAGAAGAAAAGCAGATGTCGTATGGACAAGAACAGATAGCATCAATAGGATGGTAGAAGCTTCGCAAATACCAGAACCCGGTAGCAGAATGGCGAGGCGAAGAACGAACAGGAGTACAGATAGTGTGACAGCAAGAGAACGTCCCCGTGATTTTCTTCCCTGGAAAGTGCAATCAGCAGTAGGAGGCGGGCCTGTTCTTTTACAGGATGGTGAAATAAAGATCACCAACAATGAAGAAATGAAATTTGCCGGCAAAGCGATCGATGATAAACATCCCCGCACGGCGATGGGTTATACAAAAAACAACAAACTCATCCTCCTCGTTATAGAAGGCCGTCACCCCGGCCAAGCTGAAGGAGCTACGCTTACACAGGAAGCGCAGATATTTAAAGATCTTGGTTGTGTTGAAGCATTAAACCTAGACGGAGGGGGTAGCAGCTGTATGCTGGTGAATGGGAAAGAGACGATCAAAGTCTCCGATGCGGCTGGGCAGCGACCTGTGCCGGCAGTATTCATAATAAGAAATAAGTAACAAAAAATAAGGAATAAGAAAATCGTGCGTCCATTACTCAAATGACTCAAAATCACCACATTTCTTCTTTTGGCACGATTTTTCGATTATAAGTAATATCCAAGATTTCAATACCTAAGAATAGTCTGAAGCCCGTTTTAATTAACGGGCTTCCTTGTTTCTGGCCTCCATCTGAGCTACGCTCTCAACCTTCTTCCCTCGGTTGTCCCTCCAAAAGAGGGGAAGAATTCAAAGACTCATTGAGACATTAACTCGTTAGTAGTGTCCTGGTTTGAATTATTTTGAACCACAGTAGAAGCATAGGTACATAGATTTCACATAGATGCCTATGTGTTTGACTATGTTCCTAATGTGTCTATGAGGTTCAGCTATCCTTATTTATACGGCTAAATTTCAAAAGGACACTACCAACTCGTTGTACCATTACTTTTTTATTTCTGGTTTCTTATTTCTAATTGCGAGCGGAGCGAAGCAACCTTTATTCCCAAACCAACGCACTCGCTCCCAATATTGCCGCGTCGGCTTCCTGCAGGTTACTGAACATTAGTTTTACCTTATTCTTGAACACCTGTATCAGGCTGGCTTCCATAGCTTCTTTTGTTGGATGCATGATCAGGTCGCCGGCTTTGGTCAATCCGCCGAACAACACGATCGCCTCCGGCGAAGAGAACATCACAAAGTTGGCAAGAGCTTCACCCAGTATACTCCCGGTAAAAGCAAAAATATCGTTAGCGATCTTATCACCTTTCATGGCACAATCATAAACGGACTGGCTGGTGAGATCATCGATACTATAACTACGCAATAAACTTTCCTGTTTAGGATGCTGTGTCAGCATTTCCAGCGCTGTCTCCCGTACGCCTGTAGCGGAAGCATAGGACTCAAGCGAACCTTTTAAACCAGTGCCGGGATGCAGTCTTCCATCATGCCGGATGATCGTATGTCCCAGTTCACCGGCAAACCCATCATGCCCCAATACGATCTTGCCGTCGATCACGATACCGCTGCCCACACCTGTTCCTAATGTAATGGTGATAAAATGTTTCATGCCTTTGGCACAACCATAGACCATTTCACCCATGGCTGCCGCATTGGCATCATTGGTGAGTTTTACGGGCAGGCCGATCTTGTTGTGTATCATCCGGGCAAAAGGGATGATACCCCGCCATTTCAGGTTGGCAGCGTATTCAATATTCCCGGTGTAATAGTTACCGTTAGGGGCACCGGCGCCGATACCTGCAAAATTGCCGATACCACCTGCTTCTTCGATCATCGGCATCAGCTTTTCTTTCAATTCGTCAATAAAACCTTCTACACCCGGTGCATCATTCGTACCCAATCTTCCCTGCTTCAGGATATGCCCGTCTTTATCTACGATACCAAACTTGGTGCTGGTGCCGCCAACATCTATTCCAATCGCATATTTTGCCATAGTTGTATTTTAGAAAAGCCCTGCTGCCAGTAAGCAACAGGGCGATAAAAATCAAATGCTTTTAAATTAGTGACCGGCTTTAGGTTTACTGAGTTCATCTAAATCGATCCCTTGCTTTTTCAAATCTACCCTTGCTTTATACCCGTAATAAGCAAGGAAAGCGAAGCAGGCGATACCGACAACATAAGAAAGGCCGATACCTAACAGATGATCGGCGGCAAGATAGCCCTGCAATACACTGATAAAGCCACCTCCCATGATCATAAATATCAGGAAGTTTGATCCTTCACTGGTATGTTTTCCAAGTCCTGAAATAGATAAAGTGAATATACATGGCCATAAAGTAGAACAAAAAAGACCAACACTGCAAAAAGCAAAAACACTGATATGCGGATCCGGGGATAATATACCGGTTAGTAAAGCGGCTATTCCAAAACCACTAAAGATCATTAACTGCCTGGCCGGGTTTCCCATACTCATAAAATTGGCAATGATCAGCACAACAATAACGGCTGCGTAAATAAGGAAATGCGATACATCATGATTGGTTGCCTTATTCACTAATAAAAAAACCGCGAAAGCGAGATAGGGCATTACAAATTGTAATATTTGCCTGGTTCGTTTGGAAAAGCCGAAAGCTTCCGCAGAAGAGGTCCACCTGCCGATCATTAAACTTGCCCAGAAAAGAGAAATATAAGGTGCTGTTTCACCCGCTGTGGTGCCTAATTTTTGCCGCATATATTCGGGAAGGTTTGCACCCGTGCTCACTTCCACCCCAACATATACAAAAATGGCAAACATCCCCAATAACAATTGCGGATATTTAAAAGGTGATCCCCTGTCCACCCAATTTGATTTTGCTTCGACAAGCTGCTCTGTATTGCTGACAAATTTATTAGGGATGGAGGAAAAATAAATTATGACTGCTACGATTAAAAATGCAGCGCCCAGTATCAGGTACGGCACTTTGACCGCACTTAATGAGCTAACCATTACTGTAGAGATCGATCCAAAAATGGCGAGCTTGACGAGCAAGGGGCCGATCGTTGTACCAAAATTATTAACACCGCCTGCCATGCTCAGACGCTGTGAGCCAGTACTGACGCTTCCCATATTAATGGCCATCGGGTTAGCGGCAGTTTGCTGTAACGAGAACCCAAGTCCAATAGTGAAATAACCCGAGATGAATAAGGGGAATGATTCCGCACTCGCCGCAGGTATAAATAATAATGTCCCGATTGCGGACACGATCAGTCCGATACTGATACCATTTTTGAACCCGATCTTATTCAGCAGATCCTGCTTCAGCATTTTGCTGATAAAAAAATAGATCAGGGCACCCACCGAGTAGGCGACATAAAATGCGAAAGAAACCATCTGGGCCTGTACCTGCGAAAGATGTAGCTTTTCTTTAAAAACAGGGATGAGCACATCATTACTGGCAGCCACAAAGCCCCAGAAAAAAAATACGCTTACAAGCGTACCGAACTGGCCCCATTTTGTCTTTTGTTCCACCTTGTCCAGGTTTAGTGTTTGTTCCATAAATCATTTTAAAATTAAAGTGAATGAATATAGCCCGGCATGTTTAGACAGGTGCTGAAAATATAACAAATTTCAATGCAAATAAAATACGATTGATGTATGTTGGCACCCTGTCCATAAAAAACAGCAAGGCTCTTAGGGGTATTTTAAAAATGTCTTTTTTTTGGCTGCATTGACGGCCTGTCAGAAAAACCCCTTAATTTCAAACTAATAACCGTTAGCTAATTTTATTACATGGAGATCGTTCATATAGCTGCAGAATGTTACCCGGTGGCCAAAGCCGGTGGTTTGGGCGATGTGGTGGGGGCTTTACCCAAGTACCAGGCAGAACTGGGTCATGTGACCAAAGTAGTGATGCCGATGTACCGTACCAAATTCCTGTACGATAATCAATGGGAACTGGTACACGAAGGCGGCCAGCATATCGGTCCGCATTATTTTCATTACAGCGTCATCAAGGAGAAGACGAATAAACTGGGCTTCGATCTTTATTTAGTTGATATCGACGGGCTGCTTGATCGTGAAAAAATATACGGCTACGAAGATGACACCGAACGATTCCTTTCTTTCCAGGTGGCGGTCTGCGACTGGCTCAATAAATGGGAACATACACCTGATGTGATCCATTGTCATGATCATCACACAGGGCTGATCCCTTTCATGGTCAAATATTGTTTTGAGTTCCGCCAGAAATTAGCAGGCATACCTACTGTATTCACTGTTCATAATGCACAATACCAGGGCTGGATTGGCTGGGATAAATATTATTATCTCCCGGCCTTCGATTCCTGGAAATGGGGAATGCTGGATTGGGACAAGACCATCAACCCGATGGCATCGGCTGTAAAATGTGCCTGGAAGGTAACGACCGTCAGCAATAGTTATCTCGATGAGTTGAAAGGAGCTGCCAACGGATTGGAGAGCCTGTTTGGATATGAACAGGGAAAAAGTCATGGCATCCTGAACGGGATCGATACACAGGTATGGGACCCTATGACCGATTCTATGATCGTGAAGAACTATGATAAAGAATTAGTAGAAAAAGGAAAACGGAAAAATAAAAAAGAACTGGCCGGGCAGTTTGGGCTGGATCCGGACAAACCGTTGATATCATTTGTCGGAAGACTGGTAGGAGAGAAAGCAGCTGATCTCTTGCCCGATGCCATCAGTCAATCCATTTACCAGCATCATGGCAATGCCAATTTTTTACTCCTGGGTTCAGGCGACCCCGTGCTGGAAGACAAACTGGACCAGATGAAACACCAGTTCAATGGTTATTTCAATTCCCATATCGGTTACAGCGAACAGCTGAGTCACCAGATCTATGCCGGTTCCGACTTTTTATTAATGCCAAGCAGGGTAGAGCCTTGCGGACTGAACCAGATGTATGCATTGCGTTATGGTACGGTGCCGATGGTTAGGAATATCGGGGGGTTAAAAGATACAGTAACAGATATGGGCGACTGGCAGGGTTTTGGTATCCGCTTCGACCAGGCATCGGTACATGATATCACGTATTCGGTAGGCCGGGCTATTGACCTTTATACGAATAAACCTGATCTTTATACCTGGATGCGCGGGCATATGATGACGATCGATCATTCGTGGGACAGTTCGGCGGAGCAGTATATTGATTTGTATGTTTCTTTGAAAAGCTGATAATAGATATTAGAGAGATGATAACTGATAGTGGATAGATGATAGTTCTTTATAGTGTAAAAACATTATTTGCCGCTTTTTTCCCCATTGGCAGGGATAAGCATTAGTTTAAAATTGGTTTTAAACCTTTAAACTAATGATATGAGCCGGGAAAGTGTTTTAAAACAAAAGAGTTTTGATTTTGCAGTAAGAGTTATTAACTTATATAAGTTCTTAAAGGCAAAACACAATGAGTATATTATTTCGCGACAAATTTTTAAATCTGGTACAGCAATCGGGGCGTTGGTAAGGGAGGCTGAACATGCAGAAAGCCGGAGGGATTTTGCACACAAATTGAATATTAGCCTAAAAGAAGCGAACGAGAGTGTTTATTGGCTGCAACTACTTTACGCAACAGAATATATTGACAAAAAAATGTTTGACTCTATGATGAAAGATGCCGTAGGATTACTTAAAATGCTTGTTACGAGTGTAAAAACTACAAAAAGCAGGATCGCCTGATCCAGTAAACCACTATTATCTATCATCTATAAACTATCATCTAAGCCATGGCAATCCGAACAATAACCCATTCCCGCGAAATTGTTAGTGTGATACTGGGAGGCGGTGCAGGCAGTCGTCTTTACCCGCTTACCGCCAGCCGTTCCAAGCCCGCCGTTCCAATCGCCGGCAAATACCGCTTGGTAGATATTCCTATTTCCAATTGTTTGAATAACGGTATCGGGAGAATGTTTGTGCTTACGCAGTTCAACTCGGCATCGCTCAACCGGCATATCAAGAATACCTATCATTTCAGTGCCTTCAGTAAAGCATTCGTAGATATTTTGGCGGCGGAACAAACCCCTGATAATCCGACCTGGTACCAGGGCACGGCCGATGCGGTGCGCCAGGGACTCCGGCATATCGAACCTTTTGAAAGCGACTATGTGCTGATCCTTTCCGGTGACCAGCTCTACCAGATGGATTTTGCCGAAATGCTGGATAATCATAAAAAACTGGGAGCCGATATTTCGGTAGCCACTATTCCTGTGAATGAAAAAGATGCGCCGGAATTCGGGATATTAAAATCAGGAGAAGGATTGATCACTTCCTTTATCGAAAAGCCTAAAAAGGAATTGCTGCCCGAATGGATAAGCGAAACCGGCGATATCATGAAAATGACCGGGCGGAATTACCTCGCATCGATGGGTATCTATATTTTCAACCGCCAGCTGATGTTCGACCTGTTGCAGAACGAGTTTAAAGATGCTACCGATTTCGGAAAGGAGATCATTCCTCAAGCGATCAATAAATACAAAGTGGCCAGTTACCAGTACGAAGGTTACTGGACCGATATCGGAAATATCCATTCTTTCTTTGAAGCTAATCTTGACCTGACCAGGGAGCTTCCTTCCTTCAACCTGTTTGATAATGAGCGGATCATTTATACCCGTTCCAGGATGCTGCCACCGGCCAAGATCAGCGGCACCACGCTGGAAAAAACATTGGTCGCTGAAGGTTCCATCATCCACGCATCCCGTATCGAGAACAGTGTGATCGGTATCCGTTCCAGGATAGGGCTGGGCTCTACACTGGTCAGCAGCTATATCATGGGTAATGATTCCTATGAGACGCTGGAAGAAATTGCAGAATCCAACCTCAAAGGCATCCCGCTGATGGGTATTGGCAGCCGTTGTTATATCAAGAATGCGATCATCGACAAGAACTGCCGTATCGGCGATGATGTCCGCATTAATGGCGGTACCCATCTCGGGAATATCGACCATTCTCTATATACCGTCAAGGATGGAATCGTGGTCCTGAAAAAGGGCTGTGTCATCCCCAATGGCTTCGTTATCTAGATAAAAGTTAAAAACTAATAGTTAAAAGTGGGAGTGCTTTTCTCACCACTTTTACGCAATAGTGCCGGGATGCAAACCTTCTGATTGCGACCTCCCAACTATTATCTTTTCTCTATATATCTTTTATCTGTCTTTTCGTGTACTTTTTACATATTATTCCTATCTTCAAAGCTGCCCTGATTAAAAACACGATTGCTTATGTCTTCAGCTTACACGGGCGTGAAGCCCAAACTCAGCCTTGTCGAAATAATTAATATGAGTGTGGGGTTCTTCGGGATCCAGTTTGGATGGGATCTCCAGAGAGCCAATATGGGCCGTATTTATGAGAACCTCGGAGCCAATCCCGACCAGGTACCTCTTTTATTCCTGGCAGCACCGTTAACCGGTCTATTGGTTCAACCCATTATTGGTTATATGAGCGACAGGACCTGGCATCCAAAATGGGGGAGACGAAGACCCTATTTTATGATCGGAGCTATAATAAGTTCGATCGCGCTTATTTTTATGCCGCATAGCAGTGAGTTATGGATGGCGGCTGGCCTGCTCTGGGTACTCGATGTGTTCGGAAACGTGGCGATGGAACCATTCAGGGCATTTGTCACCGATAAATTGCCCGATTCACAGGTTAACAGGGGTTTCGTTATGCAAAGTCTGATGATTGGGCTGGGGGGAAGCATTGCATCTGCCTTGCCCTGGTTAATGACCAATGTATTTCATATTACCAACACAGCAGAATCAGGTATTCCCGCAAATGTTAAGTTCTCCTTTTATATCGGAGCTTTTTTCTTTATTACAGCAGTCCTGTATACCGTTTTCAAAACAAAGGAATACCCTCCATCAGATCTGAACTTTAAAAACAAGGTTAAAGAATCCAACAAAGGTTTTGGTGGAGGATTTTCAGAGATTATGCATGCTTTGCGGAATATGCCCAAACGGATGCGCATCGTTTCATTAGTTCAATTCTTTACATGGCCTGGTCTTTTCCTGATGTGGTTTTATTATACAACGGCAGTGGGTGTGAATGTTTTTGGTGGTAAAGCTGAATCAACCGACCCTGTTTTTGCGGAAGGAGCTGATTTCGGCGGGCTTACCTTATCATTTTATAGTGTAGTTACATTTTTATTTGCACTAGTGCTTCCTTCAATAGCCGACAGGTTGGGAAGAAAATTGACACATAGCCTCTGTCTTATTTGCGGGGCTCTGGGTCTTATCAGTGTAGGATGGATACACGATAAGAACCTGTTGTTTGCATCCATGGTAGGTGTAGGTATCGCCTGGGCCAGCATCCTGTCCATGCCGTATGCCATGCTGAGCGGATGTCTTCCGAAAGACAAAGTCGGTATCTACATGGGTATCTTTAATTTCTTTATTGTATTACCCGAGATCATTGCCTCGCTGGGTTTTGGCTGGCTGATGAAGAATGTACTGGGCAACGATCGTATGGCCGCATTGAAGATCGGTGGTGGATTAATGATCATTGCCGCGCTGATCTGTTACTTTTTTATCAAAGAGAGTAATAAAGCAGATGATACAGAAACTACCAAACTCGAGATCGAAGAACAAAGACCTATCTAATTTATCAGCTATGAAAAAAACAATTCTAAGTTGCCTTGTATTGTCATTGATAACCTTTGCCCTGGCAGCACAAGACCTGCATATCTACCCCACCAATTGGTGGGTCGGTATGAAAAACACCAAACTACAGTTGATGATCCATGCCCCTGTTGATATCGGGGTGGACAAACTGGTCTTCAATTCATCCAGCAAAGATGTAAAAGTGGTGAAAGTGAACAGGGTGGAGAACAGGCATTATATTTTTGTTGATCTTGAAATAGCGCCAGCGGCCAAACCACAGAACGTCAAATTCTCCTTTGGTGGCATCATAAAAAATGAATGGCACTCTTTTTCCTACGAGTTAAAAGCAAGGAGCAAACAAAATGGGTCATCCAGGGCTATGGGAGTTACGGCAAAGGATTTTATTTACCTGATGATACCCGATCGTTTTTCCAACGGTGATCCTTCCAATGATATTGTTCCCGGCTACAAGGATCAAACCAGCGACCGGAAAGATAAATTTTCCCGGCATGGAGGTGATTTCAAAGGGATCCGGGATCATCTTGACTATTTTAAGGAACTGGGAGTAACCACGCTCTGGCTTACTCCGATCATTGAGAACGATATGCCCCGGACGGGCGAATGGGGTAACAGCGTGGCAGGTTACCACGGTTACTGGTTCACCGATCATTACCAGGTGGACAAGCGTTTTGGCGGGAATGAAGGCTATAAAGAACTCTGTAATGAATTGCACCGGAATGGAATGAAAGTGATACAGGACGCGGTGTACAACCATGTAGGCAATCATCATTGGTTTGCACTCGACAAGCCCATGACGGATTGGTTCAATACTTCGCAGGGCGATAAACAACCCAATCACCGGGAAGAGGTCTTTTATGATCCTTATGCTTCGCAAAAAGAAAAGACAGAAATGCTGGATGGCTGGTTTACCCCGCACCTGCCGGACCTGAACCAGCGGAATCCGTTTGTTGCTAATTTTTTAATACAGCATGCGATCTGGACCACCGAAGAATTTGGCATAGACGGCTGGAGGGTGGATACTTATAAATATTGTGATGAGCAGTTCATGAATAACTGCAATGCTGCCATGGAAAGAGAATTTCCCCAGGTGACCGTCTTTGGCGAGTCCTGGGTCAACAGCACCGTGGCCAATGCCTATTTCACCCAGAATAACATGAATACGCCATTCAAACACAATGCAAGAGGTATGCTCGATTTCCAGGTTTGCTTCGCTATGTTATCCGGGATGAACGATCAGCCCGGCTGGATGGGAGGCGTGAGCAAGATCTATTCGACACTTTCACAGGATATATTGTACAGGAACCCGATGAATAACTGCATCTTCTTCGACAACCACGATATGGACAGGGTATTTTCTGTAGTAGACGAGGATTGGAAAAAAATGAAAATGGGTTTTAACTGGCTGCTCACTATCAGGGGCATCCCGCAGGTTTATTACGGCACCGAAGTACTGATGAAAAATAAGAAAGTGAATACCGATGCCACGGTAAGAGAGGATTTCCCGGGTGGCTGGGCCGATGATAAAGCAAAGGATAACCGTTTTACAAAAGAGGGCAGGAGTGATAAACAGGACGAAGCATTCGAACATGTAAAAGCGCTGGCCAATTTCAGGAAGAATTCTTCCGCCATTACCGGCGGAAAGACCATGCAGTTCATTCCCAAAGACGGGTTATACATTTATTTCCGGTATGATAATAATCAAACGGTGATGGTGGTGGCCAATACAGGCGATAAGAATATTACGCCTGACTGGTCACAATATGCCGAACGAACAAAAGGATTTACCCGGGTAAGAAATGTTGTATCGGGGAAAGAAAAACCGCTGGCGGGTCTTGAAATAGATTCGAAAGACAGTTTCGTTTTTGAACTTCTTAAATAATATCTCCCAGTTTAACTACAAAGACAGGCGCAATGCAAAAAAAGCCAGGCTTTGCGAAACTTCGCGTCCTGGCGTCTTTGCGGTTAAGCTTTTATATAATGAAATTGATCAGCAGCTTGCTTCCGTAGGTTCCCCAATCCTTGGAGATTGGTTCCAGTGATTTCATCATGGAGCCCCGGTTGCCTTTTTTGCCTTTGGTAGCAGGGGTCACCTTACTCATCTTTACATCAAAGACCTCTACTTTGGTCGCAAACCAGGTGGCATGAAGTCTTGGAATACCCATCCCCAGTATCATCCCGGGCAATCCCTGTATTCCTTCAGGCCCGCCATTGACCAGTAATTCTTCCGTATAAAAAGCAAAGACGGCAATAGAATCATTCAGCACACCGACGGCTTTGCGGCAATCATAACCGGCGATATTGCGGAGGTCGCCCGTGATCTTCCATTTGATCTTCAGCAGGCTGTCTTCCACCAAAAAAGTCTCCTCAAAAACAGGTTTCTGGGAAATAGTCATTCCTTTTTTATAATCGGTGTAAACAACATTCTTGTCGCCCACCGGGCGATACCACATCCTTGGATCAATGGGTACCTCTTTACCGGGTTGGTAAATAGACCGGGCGGTATCACCAGTGAATTCGTAATAATTCACTAAGGAGACAGGGTAGCGGTCCTTGTTCTGTTCAAACCAGCTGTTACCTTCCTGCAGGTCTTTCATCAGCTGTCGTACAGCCGTCGTTTTCTCAAACTCCACTTTGATAGTTGGGAAAAAACGCTCCTGGGCCACTGCTGTTTTCGTGGCCAGTGTTATTACAATAAAAAGACTGAATTGCTTTATCATTTTGTTTCTCCTCCCGGTGCTTTGGTGAATGACCATTCAAATTTCAACAGGAAATAACGGCTGATCCGCTGGAAACGATCGTCACTTACAAACGTGCTGTTGATCGTACGGGTAAAACCCTTGTTATCGTCCAGTATATCATTGGCAATAAAACTGATCTTGCCGGCATCTTTCTTGAATATTTTTTTCGAGATCCTTGCATTCCAGATCACCAGGTTGGTATTGCTGGCAAAAGCATCGATCTTCTGACGGAGATCCGCATTGATATCGGTCCCGATCTCGATCTTCCAGGGTAATGTAACTTCAGCTTCCGCTCTGCCGCCATACGTAAAGTAATTGTTGTCGGTCGACGATAGCGATGACCTGGAAGAATTGTAACCAATGGTCGGACCGATATTGAAACTAAAGCTATCCGTCTTCTCTAAACCGATATTCAGGTTCAATGACACGTTATAAGAACGGGTGATGGCTTGCCTGCCGTTAATAAAGTTGATGTATTTGCTGCCGTTGGCGTTCAGGTTGGCCCCGTAATTCGGCTTCAGTTTACCACTACCACCGCCGCCACTGAACATGCCACCGCCCTTATTGAAATTGCCACCAAAATACCAGTTGGAATTACCATTTACATTGATGGGGAAATAAGTCCGTTTTCCTGTTACCGTATCGATCGTATTGAACTGGGTGATCGCGTTTTGCTGGATATTGTAACTGAAGTACCCATAGGTATACATCTGCTTCAGGACCTTGTATTGATTGTAATTCAGCGAGAAGCTATGATTGAACCCGACCTTCAGGTTGGGATTGCCGATATACACGTTCAGTTCATCCGTGTTGTCGCGCAAAGGCTGCAGCTGGTTAATGGTTGGCTGGCGGGTGGTACCGCGGTAATTGAACCCGAAATTCTGCTGCTGCTTTGGCATAAAATTGATCTGTGCCTGTGGCGTCACATTCAGAAAATGATAATGATTGAGTGTATTACTGTCAAGGTCTTTTAATCCAAGATTGACGGTGGATATCCCGGTTCCAAAAGCCGCCCTCAATTTCTTGCCGGTATAACGCAATGTCGCTGTTCCGCTGTGTGAATAAGCATCCAGCTCAAAATTATTACTGAATTCCTTTACAAGCACTTCATATTTATCGCCAATTCCTTTTTCATAGGTATTGCGCCGGGAAACCGAATGGTTCTTATTGAAAGCGTAATCCATTACGAGAGCCCAGGTCAGGGACAGCGGTTCGCTGAATGTACTTTTTATACCATAGGTGGTAGAGCGTCCGACAAATAGTTTTTGCTGATCCACCGTATCGGCATGGTCAAAGGCACCATTATCAAAATACCGTACGATCGTATTATTTAACCCGTCATTATCATCATCCGTGATCCCGAAACGGATGACCGTTTGCCACAACCTGTTCTTCTTTTTGAAAAGCTGTTTATAAGTAAGCTGGTTGTCCAGCTGATTGCGCTCGGTATTATTCTCATAATCTCTGAAACTTTTGTTGACCGTGTCGAGCCCCGAGTTCAGGAACTCACTGCGATCGGTCCCCGTGGTATGGCTTGTTTTATAGGTATTGGTGGTCACCAGTTTCAATGTTGCAAGGGAATCCAGTTTCCATTCATATTTACCCGTTATCGCATGTTGCTGGTTCAGTGCATTCTTATTGGTATAGCGGTTGGAATAAGTAAGACCTGTTGGTAATATATTCTGGGTAAGCGTGGTGCCGATATTCGTTGTACCCAAACGGTTAAAGCGATAGGAGAAATTGACATTATGAATATCCGAATTCCATTTATTGCTGAATAAAGCCCCGGCGGTCCATGCATCGGGAAGGCCTCTCAGGTTCCAGTCATTGAATTCATCGCTGCCACCGAAACTGAAATAATAACCACTTAATTCATCGTATTCATAATCGTTCTCGATCCCGAGCTTTTGCCGGTCTTCCCAGCTCAGGCTTCCGGCATTGACATTTGTCCTGGTGCCATACACTGATATTTTTTTCTTACCGACGAACCGGTTATAAAGTGCTTTGGCATCGATGAATTTATTGAAATCACTTCCCGCATGCAGCTTTCCGAAATATCCCTTCTTCGCGTCCTCCTTCAATTTGATATTGACCGTCTTTCCTTCATTGCCTGTGGTGATGCCTGTCAATTGCTGCTGTTCTGTTTTTGTATCAAATACCTGTACACGGTCCACAGCTTTGGCCCCGATGTTCTGGGTGGCCATGGTAGGATCATCGCCAAAGAATTCCTCGCCATCCACCAACACCTTATCTACCCGTTTTCCCTGCGCCACGATCTCTCCTTTGCTGTTGACCGTAAAACCAGGTAATTTCTTCAGGAGGTCTTCCACGGTGGCACCTTCTTTTACTTTAAAACTATCGGCAACGAATTCGGTGGTATCACCTTTGATCCTGACGGCGCCGCCTGTACGGATCACCACTTCATCCAGCAATTTGCTTTTTTGGGTCATGAATATTTTTTCAAGGTCGGTATCCGTCTTTAAGCTGACCCCTTCCATATAATCCGCGAAACGCGGGTAGGTTACTAATAAAACATACTGCCCGGTATCTGCTTTAGGTAAAACAAACCGCCCGCTGGCATCTGTACGGGTATAGTGTACCAATACGCTATCCGATTTTCGGAGAAGCGATATGACAGCAAGATGAAGATTTCTTTTTTCGGATGAGTCGGATATAGTACCCCTGATCATTGCCTGTTGGGCATGCGAAGAAATGAATACAGCCAGCAACAGGCAGGTCAGGAAAAGCAGTTTACGCATAGGTGGGTTTATGGTTTATTGGGAAAAATATCAATTTGGTTACAGACAAACATGATAAATTACCCGGAGTGCACAAAATTGATGATTTCCGGTAAGGATAACGTATGACTGCACTTATTCAAATGTTAATTTTCGGGCAAAATGATGTAAGTTGAGTGGGATACAACACTCAAAAGATTCCATAAAGTGACGGCAAAAAAAAAGGATACTGGAAC
Source organism: Chitinophagaceae bacterium (assembly GCA_036009775.1). GTDB lineage: Bacteria > Bacteroidota > Bacteroidia > Chitinophagales > Chitinophagaceae > JJ008. The sequence goes on along the minus strand of DASYLC010000169.1, from coordinate 710 downwards.
GAAAGGGTCCGTTGAAAATGTACCTGTTAATAACGGAAATACCGCCCCGAAATTGCCTGGCGGTCCGGGGAAGGACCAGGATAAATATGAGCATGCGAACTTTATCGATACGTCGAAAACGGTCTGGAATTATTCCCTGCTGACCGGCGAGGATGTAACCAATTATCAAAACGGCAGCAATTACCAGCTGTATAAAAAATTCGGTTCACATTCCATACAGGTCAATGATGTATGGGGTATGTATTTCTGTGTCTGGGCTCCCAATGCCACTGCTGTTTCTGTAAAAGGCCATTTCAACAAATGGAAGGACCGCGAATATGAATTGTATCCCCGCTGGGATAAAAGCGGTATCTGGGAAGGATTCATCCCGCATTTTAAATTAGGCGAAGCTTATAAATACCATATCATTGGCTACGCAAAACAAAAAATAGATAAAGGCGATCCCTTTGCCAATTTCTGGGAGAAAAGACCGCATACCGCCAGCATCACCTGGGATATGTATTACGAATGGAAGGACCAGGCCTGGATGAAGGGCCGTAAAAAGACAAATGCCTTGAATGCTCCCTGGAGTGTTTACGAAGTACATTTAGCCAGCTGGCAAAGACCTGACCCCAATGATGAAGGAAGTTATAACAGCTATGATGAGATCAGGGAGCGGCTGGTACCTTATGTAAAGGAAATGGGCTTCACGCATGTGGAGTTTATGCCGG
>DASYLC010000168.1:0-15042 GCA_036009775.1 Chitinophagaceae bacterium | reverse complement strand
CTTACTGAAGATCATATATCCAGCGATCACCAATACCAGGCTCGCAGCGACGGCAATACTATAACGAATGAATTTACTTCCCGGACTACGCGGCTGCATTTTTTTCACCCCTGGCTGCAATTCCTCCATCATTTCCACATGTATGCCCGAAACCTTTTGCTTTAATCCATATAACCGGATCGCTTCTTTGGTCGAACGCAGACTATCCAGCTGTTCCTGCATCAACCCATCCTGTGAAAGCTGCTGCTCCAGGCGCTGCTTTTCCAATATGGACAGTTCCCCATCCAGGTATTGAACCAATATATCCGGTGTAGAATTATCCATGTAATAAGTTTTTCAATGTTTTTTTTAAAGCTGGATCGGCATTCACCATTTGTTCGAGCTGCTTCAGGCATTTATATTTTTTATTCCTGAGAACCTGCTCGTTCTCATACCCTGTTGATCCCAATATTTCCCGCATCGACAGGTTTTCGTAATAGAATAATACTAATATTTTCCGGCAGGGCTCTCCCAATTCACTCACCAGCCTTATTACTTCTTCTCTGCCTTCTCTTTCGTCGATCAGGTGACCGGTATCCGCCTGCACTTTATCCTGTTCCTTTTCAAATTTCTCTTCCCGTAAAACCGTTCGTCCTCTTTTCTTCAATTCGTTGAGCCAGGTGAAACGATTCAGTGAGAATAAAAATGTTCTGACTGTTGAATCGCCCCTGAATTTTCCCTTTTGTACAGCATCAATAAAAGACAATAACACTTCCTGGAATGTATCTTCCGCATCCTGCCGGCTGCCGCTGTTATTCATTACATACCAACTCAGGGTACTGAAATTACCGCGGTAAAGGGTTTTGATCACTTCGTTCATCCGTTGCCCCGACCGGATATGGTGCACTATTTCTGAGTCCGGGAAGTCCCTGGTTGGCTCCATGCTTTGTACCTGGATTTGTAAGTGTAGAAGTGGGTTTTGTAACCCAAACTAAGGATAAATTTTAAAGAAAAAGGCACAATTATCTGCAAGGCAATGAGATACTTCCATTTTGGGGCGGGATATACAGGAAAAAGGGCCTGCATAATGCAGACCCTTCTACAAGGACGGATAATTGAGATATTTCAGTAATTGTTGTTCGATCAGGCTCTTTCGAATTTCACCAAAGCTCCGGCCGCTGTATAAGTAGCTTCAAATTTTACTGCCCCTCTCATAAAATGAGCTTTCCAGGTGCCGTCATTCCTGAGCTTCCATTCATATACATTGTCGGTCGGAAATCCCTGGCGGAATGCCTGCAATACAATTTCCGGGACGGTGCCATCTATACAAATAATACTGTGTGAAGAACGATGCCCGTTATCATCATAACCTGCGTCATGCCGCTGGCTGCTGTGATTGAATTGCACCGTAAAACTGCTGCTGCTGTTCCGCTGCCATTCCACTCCCGTGGCGCCGCTGAACTCGCTGCTGAAAGAAGAAATGGTGGCTTGCGGAACGGATGAAGAAGGGACAATATTGGCGCTACCACTACCGCCGTTGTCGTCGGTTCCGGATTTGGAGCAGGCAGAAAGGATAAGGGCCGTAAAAGAAAATGCAAAGAGGATACTTTTCATGTTTTGAATTTTTACAATGAGCGAATCGGGTAACAGGAATAAGTAAATGCAGGGCCCTGTTATGTAACCGCCGTTACAATCTTTATACTACTCCCGTCCCGATGCTTATACCTCTATACGGCAATACCCTTAAAAGTTTGTTTCCACCTGTTCTCCTTGCTTTCTCCCAACCATAACCTCCATTCAGCAATACCGCGAGCCTCCTGACCAATTCATGCTTTTGAAATTTCGTAACTTTCTCTCACCAACCTGTTCGTATGAGAAAGAAAATAGCATTTGTCAGCTCTGCCTTGCTGATAGCCCTTATCCTTGTTGCCTTCCGGCGGATCAATACACACCGGATAACAGTCCAGAACATACAAGAGTATAAAAAGAAGAACCTTATCTCCTGCAGTCCTGACTGGGATATGCTGAAAGAGATACTGGAAGAAACCGATATACCTCCTGTTCCCGGCTCCGGCAATTATAAATGGAAGATCAGTACAACAAGTGACAGCGCCCAGTTTTATTTTAACCAGGGCATCAATATGTATTATAGTTTTCACATCATTGAAGCGATGGCTTCTTTTAAGAAAGCGGCAAAATCCGATCCTGACTGCGCCATGCTGTATTGGGCACAGGCATTGGCATACGGACCCAATATCAATGACCTGGGTTATGCGGCATCACCGGAAGCATTGGCAGCTATCCATAAGGCAAAAAAACTGTCAGGCAAGGCAAACAATATGGAAACGGCACTGATCGATGCGATGACCATTCGTTACACTGCCGATTCTGCCGATGTGAACCGGGCCGGTCTTAATGACGAGTATACGCAGATGATGAAAGCTGTGTATGAAAAATTTCCTGCGAACGCCGATGTACAGGCATTGTATGCCGACGCGATGATGCTCCGGCATCCCTGGGATCTCTGGAATACCGATGGAACTCCTAAAGAATGGACACCGCTGATAAGAACGGTGCTGGAGAAATTACTGGCGAAAAACCCCAACCATCCCGGCGCCAATCATTATTATATCCATGTGATGGAGCCATCGCCTTTTGCCGCGAAAGCATTACCCAGTGCTGATCGTTTGGGAAAACTGACACCGGGTCTTTCACACACCGTCCATATGCCTTCGCATATTTATCTCCGTACCGGTAATTACACAAAAGGAGTTAGTGTAAATGAAGCAGCCGTGAATAGTTTTAAACGAACAGTTCCCCTCTATGAACCAGTGACCGGGAATACTTTTCTTTATGTTATTCATAACCTCCACATGCAAACGAATAATGCGATGCTGGCCGGTCGCTCAGGGTATTCCTCGATGTCCGCAAGAGAAACGGCGAACAGTATCCCCGCCGAATACGCCGGCACGCCGGGTGCATTGGGAAGTTATATCCAGTATGTTTATATGACACCGGTACTGGTGGATATACGCTTTGGCAACTGGACACAATTATTACAACTATCACAACCACCCTCCGGACAGGTCTTTGGGAATATCATTTATCATTTCGGAAAAGGCATGGCCTATTCCCATCAGTCGCGACTGGCTGAGGCAAAATATGAGCTGGAACAAATACAACAATTGATGAAGGACAGCGTACTGTTTATCCCTTTCGCTCCTTTTTCTGCTGCTATTGAAAGCGCTATCGTGGCCGAAAATATTTTAACCGGTACCATCGCTTTAACCGAAAAAAGATATGACGACGCTATCCTTTTCTTCCGGATCGCCGTGGATACCGAAAGTAAAATGGTCTACAATGAGCCACGGGACTGGATGCTGAACCCACGGCATTACCTGGGCAATGCATATATCAAAGCAGGGAGGTTGATGGAGGCAAAAGAAACGCTTCAGAAAGACCTGCTGAACAACAATGAAAATGGCTGGGCATTATTTGGCCTCTGGCAGGCGTTGACAGCGGAAAAGAAAACAGCTGAAGCGGCAAAGGTGCTGGTCCGCTTTCATAAAGCCTTTGATAAATCAGATATTAAGTTATACGGGCCGGTTTTCTGATTGCTAACTATAACCTTAACCCAAGCGGTAGCTTCGCTGATTTGCTAAAATTTGACTTTCTTATTCCTGATTTCTTATTCCCTCGTTTCCCGCAAAGAACGCAACGGGCAATGAACGCAACGCGGGCAGAACTCCTCTCCTGGTAATATAATCGGTAAGATCGTCGCAGCCGCCCGGTATCGCGGCTAAGGCCGCATCAAGACTCACATTAATAGAAGCAATAGCCGAATCGGAATAATATGGATGAAGGTTTGCCCAGATCTGAGACCCGGCACCGATTACTATACCCGAATTTATATCCGCACAACGCATCTTAAGAATATAATTCGTTTTGAACTCGATAGCAAGATCAATGTATATTTTCCCATGATTAAAAGCGGCCGTTTCCGGTACCGTCATACCCGGTAAAGCCGGGGGTGCGTCGATGAGGCTGTTCAACTGGGCATCCGTTAAAAACAGGCGGTCTACCGGTACATTATTTACACCTAACCGTACCCATCCATTGTAAGGATCGTCGCCATGCCGCAGATTTTTTCCAACGCTAAAGAACTCCGCACGACTATGAAAGGCGCCGCTAAAATTGCTCCGGCCATGTTCAACAGGAATATTTACGGAACGTAAAATTGCCGCCAATAAACCATCGGTACCCCAGCATCCATGCGTGGTATGCCTGCGACCCGGCAGGGGATTGATGATTTTATCCACCGGTGGCAGGTAACGGTATCCATACAAATATTCCCACTGATCTTCCTGCGAAGCGAACGGGCCATTCCAATCCGATGCAAATCCAATAATATGAATAAGATTAGCCCTGCACCAATCCACTACAGCCTGGATAGTTTCCCAGGCGGTTGATTTAATGAAATTATTGTCCAGCAAGAACTGGTAATTAAATCCGGGATTCCAGTCTGTAACATTTCCCATGACAAACGCATCAAAGGAATATCCATTGGCAGCAGAGAAATTAAATAATTTTCGCATGTCAAACAGGTGTTCGAGATATGCTGCGTTTGTCCCCGCAAGATGCCAGCTCACTTTATTGTTTGCATCGACCCAAAAACTTTGCGCCACATGCGCCATGTATATTTTTAAAGCGTCACAGGTTCCCATGTATCTTCCCCCCGTTAAAACAGGAGGTCCGGTAAGTGGCAGGTCTTTACCGGTCTCCAGCAGGTAAATAAATTCACGTAATTGCAGTTTTTCCGGATCTGTCCATTGATCATAATTCCGGTCGGAGCTTCCGCTGATCACCATCGAAGTTTTGATCAGGTTGTCTTTGAAGAAAGACAGGTATTTTTCATAACGCTGGTAAGATTCAAAAGAGATCGTAGAACCATTCACAGGTGTCAGTAAGATCTGGGTTGAATTGACGGCCTGCCACCAAAGGTCAGCAACCCCGCTGCCCACGGTACCCGCATCGATATCCAATGTACCTGTTTGAGGAACAGTGAAATTCGATTTATTGAGGTAAAGAGTTCCATCGCTGTTGTATACTACCATGCGCCTGACGAGGAGATCATTGGAAGCTTCGACCCTCAATTTTGCGAAGCGTCCCTGGTTGGTTTTACAATAAACTATTTGTTGCGTCAACCAATCGCGGTCGACTTTCATATTCTTGTAAACGGCGTTCTTAATATCATTAAACGAAATATCATCAAAATCGGTAAGCATGGCAAAAGTTGCACCGTTCCTGGGCTCGAAACGCGAATCGGAACTGCTGAGCGCATGCCACCAGAAATCCGCGTCCGCGGAGGTCTGCGCGGCATTATCTATATCAAAAGAGTAAGAAGCGGAAACGCTGAGGTTCTTTGCTGTTTTAACGATACAACCTGACCCATTATAAACGATCAGTTCGCTGATCGTAAGACTGGGGCCGGACTTCACATAGAGCTTTGCGAAATTACCTTTGCTTGTTTTAGCCAGGATGACCCGGCTTGTTAACTCTGAGCGGGGAATATTCGCCGAGGAAAAAGACGATCCGTTGATATCTGCAAAACTGATAAGGCTGAAGGCAATGGTCGCTAAAATCATACTACTTAATTTTAATGCGGCCTAAAGATAGGTGGCGGGCGAAAGCCCGGGTATACCTTAATCTAGTGAATTATCGGTCAAATGAAGCTAAAATCGTTTGGTCGAAAAAGGTGCGGGAAAGAACTACAGTTGCGTATGAATTGATAAAAAATTCAGTACTTATTTAATAGACAATGCAGACGGAGTCATGATTTGGGCGCAGGATCAGTGCCCTCCTGTTCCGATGTTTTCTTTTTCTTTTCAAAAGCCACTATTACTAATACAATTCCGGTTATTAATGTCCCGAGCGGGAAATAACCGGTATCGGTATACCAGTTATCATGCTTTCCAAAGAATTCAAAATACGTCAGTAACCCGCCTGCTATGGTAAAACCGATCCCCAGTACAAGTGTGATGATCCTTGTCTTGATACTCATTTGTCTCCTGTTTGCATTTTGATAAAATCACTTACCAGGTAACTGATGAGCTTGCCACTGGTAGCATCAGATCTTCCGTCACTCAGTCTTGTCGCGCCTTCACAAATATGCAGGTAAGCAGCTTTTGTATCGGCAGCAGCAAACGATATATATTGTCTTGCATGGATAGGTGTGATTCCCACCGGGGTCATGGCGCTGCTGAGAGTGTTCTGTATCGCATCGAGATCAAGGTCGATCCCGGTTAATGTATCTTCTGTAAAACCCGAGGCATGCGATACGGCCTGCATGAATGTTCTTTTCTCATGCACAAAAATATCTTCGAAAGTGATGCAATCGATAAAAGGATTATTGACCATATCTATCCAGACGTTTTGCGGTAAATAATTCTCATGCAATCCTATTACGCAATATTTCTGCAGGTATCCGTCTTCTTCCGCATACCGGAATGCATTCCCGCTGTGTCTTCCTTCCATTGGCCGGTAGTCCGCATGTGCATCCAGGTTGATACAATTGATCTGCGCCAGTTGCAACACGCCGGCTTTATGCCATCCTTTTGCCGAACCTTTGATGAGCGGATAGGAATTGTTATGACCCCCTCCCACCGCAATGGGTATCTTCCCGGCTTCCGTGATCAGTTTGGCAAGATGTTCCACTTCATCATCAACAGTATTGACGGCATGACGATATGCTTCCGTTTTTTCCTCATCACTTTTTGCCGTTGTATCGATCAGGTATTGGATATCACCAAAATCGAAATGCCCGACCAGTACTATTTCTTCCCCATCGAGAAAATCACTGCTTTGAATATTTAAAAAGCTCTGTAGAAAAGGTATCCATAATGTATCCGCGCCGCCGATACCAAAATTGCCCTTGGCTCCAAGGTCTTCGGGTATGCCGAACAGGACATACTTTGCGGAAGAAGCTGCTATCGACGTTTCCAGGTCCCCACTGTTAACCGTTTGCAATCTTTCCCCCAGTTTGGTCTCAAAACGACGCAGTTTGGTCAATGAGAGAATATCCTGCTTGCTATATACTTTCAGGTGTTGCATAACGGCCAGCTTTGTCGCTGGTGAGGACATTTTAGTTTCCACGTTTTCCATTTTCAATATTTATTTTTACCCGTAAGGCGCAGAGGAAGTACAAAGCACAATAAAAAATAGCTCAGTGTCTCCCCGCCTCTGCGGTTTGTTTTCTCTTATTTTTAAACCCCTATTTTCGTATTCACAATCTCCAGGATCCCGGCTTCTAAAGCTATGGCTTTGTTCTCAATTTCCCTCCCCCTGTTCAACTTATCCGCTACGAATTCCTTGTCCTCATAACCAGCCGCGTTGATCCGGACATTCATAAAAGCTCCCATCACCGCTGCTCTTGCACATAATGCCCCTACTCCTGCATCGGAAACAGAATTAGGATTCCCGGTAAGAGCCATGGCTTTGATCACTTCCATACTGTCAGAGGCCAGTTCCATTACACGGAAAGGAACTTCGATCGCATACCGGGTAGCTTCCTGGATAGCTTTATTGCGGATCGTTTTTTCTTCCTCTGTTGATTTAGACAATCCGAATGCACTCATGATCTGGTTAAAGGCTCTGGTGTCCGCATCAACCAGAGTGGTCAGTTCATTCTTATATTTTTCACCGATATCGGCCCAGTTGCTGAACTCTTCCCATTGCTCATCCCATCCTTTTTTATGAGAAGAAAGATTGGCTACCATCGTGGCGAGTGAAATACCCAATGTACCGACATAAGCAGCGATAGATCCACCGCCGGGGGCGGAGCTCTCACTGGCGGTTTCATTCGCAAACTCTGTCAACGTCATACTCACCAGTTTCTGATCGGTCTTGCTCTTTAATAAATATTCGATGACCCTCTCTTCGGGTTTAAAAGGGCCCAGTTCATCCAGCCCCATCGACCTGACAGCGATCTTGATCAGTTCTTTTTCCGATACACCGGTGGAACGATGCTGCTTCCGCAGAAAATAACGGCCTGCATCCAATAATGAATGGAGAGGGACCAGGCCTACCAGTTCACTTCCTGTTACACGGATACCTCTTGCATCTGCTTTTTTACATACTTCATCAAAGGCGATATGCACAGGCGTTACATTTATATTAGTAAGGTTCATCGATATCTGCGCAATGCCATACTCTTCAATATACCAGCCGATCGCTTTTACCGATTTCAGTGTACCGGGGATGGAAACAGGATTGCCATTCTCATCTTTTACTATTTTTCCATCTTCTCTTTTTACCCGGCCTGCTTCCCGTACATCGAATGCGATCGCATTGGCCCGTCGCGTGGACGTTGTATTCAGGTTGATATTATACGCCACCAGGAAATCCCTGGCCCCGATCACCGTTCCGCCTCTTTTGGCATCAAAAACAGCGGGGCCAAAATCAGGTTTCCATTCCGGCAGTTTTATCTTTTTAAAAAAACCTTCGTACTCACCTGCACGTATGACCGATAAATTGCTTTTATTCTTGTCAGGCTGCGCGGCTTCATACAAATAAACGGGGATCTGCAGATCCTTTCCTACTCTCTCCGCCAGCTTTTGTGCATACTGTGCTGTTTCTTCCATCGATATACCGGAGATCGGTATCAGGGGACAAACATCGGTTGCACCCATCCGGGGATGCTCGCCCTTGTGTTTGCTCATATCGATCAGTTCACCTGCTTTTTTGATAGCGAGGAAAGCGGCTTCTATAACGGCTTCGGGGTTTCCGACAAAGGTCACTACGGTCCTGTTGGTAGCTTTTCCGGGGTCAACATTCAGGAGGCGCACCCCTTCCACTGTTTCGATCTGGCCGGTGATCTGTTTGATGATGTTCAGGTCATTGCCTTCGCTGAAATTGGGAACACATTCGATGATCGGTTGCATAATGTTCTGTTTGAGCTGCTAAGATATTGCAAGTGAAGTAAACTCACTTAACGGACATGCTGGATTTTTCGATCATAGCAGGTGCATTCATTATAGCCGGCAGAACGCAGGAAGCCCGGAGCTCAGATTGTCTTGATCCCTAAATTATACGCAATGAGATCAATATTGATCTCGCCGCAATTTCGTTGCCGGTCAAAAAAGACAAGACCTATGATATTACCTTTTTCATATAATCCTGGAACTTCGTATCAAAGGTTTTGCCGCTTACCTGCCAGGCGTCTATAAAGTTTTTTCTTTTCGAGTAGGAATCAATATAATCCTTCCACCCGCTCCACTGTTCAGTCCTGATCTTCGACGATTCTTCTTTGTACAATAAAAAAGCTCTTTCGAAAATAGAGAACAGAATGGTAAACAGGATAATTTGCTGTTTTTTTGTTGATCATCCAATGGGGGCGCTGCTTTATCGGGCACATCAAATATGTCTAATTTCGGATACTCCAGGCAAAGCTTCTGGAACTCGATATATTTTTCGTCCAGGGCATTATAGGTCAGGTATTCCCGGTCGCGGCGTTCCTTTCTCTTGGTGATAACATATTGGTAGATAGCGACGGGGATACCGAAAGTGACGACCAGTTCATTGACCAGTTCGAGTGTTTCTTTAAATTCCATTTTTTAGTTTTGATTTGTCACTCCGGGCCGCCATAACAGATGAATAATTCTTCCCCTGCCGCGATATCGGCGATCGCTTCAAAAAATTCACCGTCGTTAATCGCTTGAACATTAGGACTGTCCGAATGATTCAGGAAGTTAACTAAATCTACCATCTTGAAACCATAATCAGGAACATAATAATGGTATTGGTCAAAAACACAATAATTCTCCACCAATTGTCTTGCGTGACCAGGCAGGCTATTGATCTCATCCTTTGAGACCGGGATCCAGTTATCCTTTGGATCGGAGAACATGGCCCGGCAACCTCCGGGGATATCCCGTATGGCGAAAACACCGATGCCGCTTACGATGGAAGGTTTCAACATCACATAAGTATTTGCAGCAAGCTCTGATAGTAATTGATGCTTGTTCATATTTTTTCAGTTATAATTTTTTGTCTAACTGCCCAATGGTTTATAAGTTGGCAGAACGGATTTCTTAGGTGGTAAAATGAACTCCCGCGGATGCCTGACAAAATAATTACCGAGTATCCGGAAAAACCGCGGGTATTGTGCCAGTCGTATACCCCTTGATTTTACGGCGACCAAAAATGCCAGTGAGAAGCTGGTCAGGAAATTCAGGAACCCGATGCACAGGACACCACCCAATACTGCTGCCAAAAAATACGGAGGAATATTATCAAGACCCAACCCGTACACAGCAATAGCGGTATTACCGGCTGAGATGGTAATATGACGAATATCAAACGGTATCCCGATCATCTTTCCCAATATCCCCGCCGAACCAAGAAAAAAACCAAGGGCTATATTCCCGACCAGCGTACCGAAATTTCTTTCTACCCAATTGGCCAGGCGATCCAGTCTTTTGGCCGGCATTGATAATTTTAAAACAGGATGTTTTCGCAAACGATCTTTAATACGGCCATACCTGATCTTATTCTGCCAATAACCGGCGATGATACCGCTCAGGAATAAAAAGAAACCAGTGAAACAGGCATAGAGAAGGGAGAGACTTCTCCAGGGATGCTGATCTTTCAGCATGTTCATCGCCTGCTGGCCTTCCGCGATCTTTTGTCCGAATGCGACATCGTAGCCCCAGGCCAGTAACCAGGTAACGGGAAAAACGATGATGAGGTTACCAAAAAAAGAGGCGATCTGGCTGCGGGAAACCTTCGCTACCGTCACGGCCAGGTTGTCAAGATCGGGTTCTCCGTGTTTTTTTGTATCCAGTGAACTGGCGACAGCACTGGCTGTAAAAGCGGGTTGCTTGGTGGCCAGTGTAGAACCGGTGCCGTCGATCAATATAAATCCTATGCTGTAATTGACACTGTATAAAAAACCCAGCGGAAAGGGCGCCAGTTTTAATTTGCCAATCAGATTTTTGAATACCGCGATAAAACAAATGATCAACCCGCCCGTCATGGCGCTAAAGATCATACTGTAGTAACTTTTTCGTGTATCGGTGATATACTTATGTCCTTTTGATCCTTTATGCTCAGCGATCTGGTAAGCGAGATAACCAACACCCTGCGATACAAATTCACGGATACTGTTCTTTCTTTTTTCATTGCGTACCAGCATCCGGAAAATATCCACAAAGCGTCCTGTATCAAATTCATGATCTGAATCCAGCACATCGAGTACCAGTTGCATCCGTTCCAGCCGGTTGGTCAGTATCAGTAACAGGTAGGTTTGCTGGATACTGGCCCCTTTTTCGGAATGACTTTCCCGGATATGATCGATCAGTTCATAACAATCCCGGATAATTTTCTTTAACTCAGATGAGGCCGCCGTGACCTGGTCTTCCGGTGCATTATCCATCAACAATTTTTCTACTTCATGCACTTTATAATTCTGCAGAACAAAAGGCGTATCCTTGTATTGTTCTTCTGCCGGGAGATAACTGAGTACTTCTTTTTCCAAACCCAGTTGCGCCACCTGGAAAGAAAGGATCTTTAAGGCCTGCAGCAATTCTCTCTTTAACGAATTATGCTGGGGTGTAAAACTGAACCCGACCGCCTGGAAAAAATCGATCCAGGATTGCCGCGGGATCGCTTCTACCCATTGATAATCGTTCTTCCTGAAAAAAACACTGTTGATAGTATAGAGAAAATCGTTCTCATCCTGCAGAGAAGGAAGGATCTTGTGTTTGAGACGGTTGGATAATTCCTGCCAGAATCCTCTTGCCAGCGGAATACCACTTTCGGTGATGGCCGCCGTAAGATCCGTGTTGATAAGTTGCGAAACAAGGGCATGCTGTGTATTCGCCAGTATGATCGTATGTTGTTGTAATTGTTCTGTTACCCGTCGCAGGTTTGTGGCGGGGTTCTTTCTTTTTTTTCCGCCACCGGGTCTTATCTCCGAAAAAAGGGAAACCAAAAAGCTCAGCCCTTTCTGCCGGCCATGATGGGGCATTACCACGTTGCGGTCAATGATCTGTTCAAAAAATCCGGGTTTCTTTTTCCGTAATCGAAATAGTGCCACGTTTCGAAAATACAACAACTAGCCGAGTGAAGAATTTTTGATTTAAGATGGAAGATCAATTGGGATTATATCCGGCATGTTAACATTGTTTACACTGCCATTCGATAGATGAATAAACTGTGGTATCGGAGTTTTCAGGTATTGAAAGAAGCTTGGTTTCATACTCTCGCATAATGTAATCCCACTACTCCGCTTTTTAATGTTGTTGCTTTTACCAGTTTAAGATTGGTTTTATTTTTTATATTCTGATAGGCAGGGATGCCATTTCCCAATAGTACCGGGTTAAGCGTAAGCTGGTATTCATCAATTAAATCAAGCTCCATCAACGAATGCGCCAGTCCGGGACTGCCAAATATCACGAGGTCTTTCCCCGGCTGTTGTTTTAGCTTATTTATTTCTTCCGCCATGTTATCATTTATAACTATAGTGTTGTTCCACTCTGCTTTTTTCATGGTTTTGGAAAACACAATTTTGGTTGCCTTATCTACCCATTGGGCATGTGCCTTACTATTTTCGCTTGCATCCGGATTATCGAGCACTGCAGGCCAGTAACCTGCCATCAATTCATAGGTTAACCGTCCATATACCGGAGAGCCAACTGTAGCCACAATTCCGTCAGCATACTGCTGCAATTCACTGTCATAAGAAATCCAACCCAGCCCGTTGTTTGCATCTGCTGCAAAACCATCGAGCGATACATGCATAAATAAAACCAGCTTTCTCATAGTAGTATTTTTTAATTGTTATTTGTTTTGTTTAGCTATGATTCACACCCATTCTCCCCTAATCATCACCCTGTCAATAAGATTGGTGCCAAATGAATACGGCAGGTAAGCCAGCGAAGGGATGGGCTGAGTCAGGATAAGATTGGCTTTTTTCCCGATCATAATACTACCGGCCTCTTTATTCAGTTCCATTGCATAGGCGCCGTTGATCGTAGCCGCGTTGATCGCTTCTTCCGGCAGCATCTTCATTTGAATACAACTCATGGCGATCGCCAGGTTCATATTCCCGGATGGAGATGAGCCGGGATTATAATCGGTAGCCAGTGCAATAGCACAACCGGCATCGATCAATTTTCTGGCGGGCTGAAAGGGCATACGAAGAAAAAAAGCAGCGGTGGGCAGTAAGGTTCCGATCGTATCCGACCCCGCGAGTGAACGGATGGCATCCTCATCCATTGTTTCGAGATGATCGACGCTGACGGCACCCAGTTTCACTCCTGCCTGTGTACCACCGGACAGGTTCAACTGGTTGGCATGGATCTTTGGTTTTAACCCGTGTGTCATACCTGCCTTGCAGATCGTCTCTGTTTCTTCGGGTGAAAAGAAACCCGTTTCGCAGAACACATCGACATAATCAGCGAGTTTTTCCCTGGCGATCACCGGCAGCATTTCATTTATGATAAGATCGATATAAGCCTGGTGATCTTCCCTGTATTCCGGGGGGTATGTATGAGCGCCGAGAAAAGTGGCTTTGATTGAAAGGGCCGACCGCTCTTTTAATTTTTTAATAACGCGTAGCATTTTTAATTCTCCTTCCACCGTCAACCCGTAGCCGCTTTTTATTTCGATGGCTCCTGTTCCCAGCTTTGAAACTTCCTGCAATCGTTTCCAGGCAAGACCGAAGAGTTCGTCTTCTGTGGCAGCATTCAGTTTCCTGGCAGAATTTAGAATGCCGCCGCCCCTTGCGGCGATCCCGGCATAGCTCAATCCTTTTATCTTATCTACGAATTCTTCTTCCCTGCTTGCGGCAAAGACAAGATGGGTATGACTGTCGCACCAGCAAGGCAATACAAAGCGGCCGGCAGCATCGATAATGGCAGAATGGTCCCTTCCGGCATTTTTTAATTCAGCCATGCTTCCATAAGCGGCGATCATCCCTTCTTCAATAATGACATAAGCATTTTCAACGCAGGGAAGTTCTGCCAGTTCTTTTCCCCTAAGGAGCTGGTCCTGCTGGCGGGTATTGACAAGCTGTTTGATATTGGTAATGATCGTTGAAGACATGGAGCCGCTAATTTAGTTGTAAAAAAACAATTGGCGTGGGGAAGACCGAAAGACCGGAAGTCCGGAAGTCAGGAAGAAATAGCAATATATAAATCCTTCCTGTCTTTCCGTCTTCCGGTCTTCCCGTCTTTCCGTCTTTTCCGTCTTTCCGTCTTCCGGTCTTTCCGTCTTCCGGTCTTTCCGTCTTTCGGACCTCCCTCTAAAACAAAAGACCGTCCTGCATCCCGGGTTAACCGGGGAACAAAGACGGTCCTGAATATTTTAAAACAAATTCTTAGTAGGGCAAGATCACCGTGCGGGGAATACCGCTGGGCCCCGTCCAGGCAACTTTCAGGTAATAAACTCCCACCGGGCAGGCAATTGGTGCACCTGTCGCATCCAGTCCGAATGTAACGGCTGCATTGAAAAGAGCTGTTTTATGCTCCACTTTACCGGTTGTCAACCGGAAGCTGCAATCCTGGCGTACAACCAGGGCCTGGGTGATCGCTGTGGTGAATGTATTTCCAAAACGGTTAGTACCCCATTCCGCAACACCTGTAATATTTCCTTCCGTATGTGTACCGGTGCAGGTGATAACAATACCGTTATTATACGTAAACACTCTTCTTCTCGCTACCTGCCAGTTACGCTGTGAGCCATTATCAAATGTCACCGACATATTGTTGCTGGTGATCGTATGTGTAATGGTTCCCAATGCGACCAGGTTGAACAACAGTCCGCCACTTACGTTCGTATAGGTTTCCGTACCGTTGATAGTGATGCTCTTGTTATCGCTGAGACGGGTGATCTTCAAATTCTGGAAGGTAACGGTAATAACAGCGCCGGCATTTTTCCAGCGCACATTTTGTGCCATCGAAATTTTTACCACACCGGTACGGGTGCGGTTGACCAGGCAATTGTTACCATTATAGGTAATGGTGATCGTACGTGGGTTGCTGGCAGTATCAACCACGATATCCG
>DASYLC010000167.1:0-8000 GCA_036009775.1 Chitinophagaceae bacterium | reverse complement strand
CTTTTTTATGCCCGAACAATTCGCTTTCGAAAAGTGTTTCTGTTAATGCGCCCAGGTCAACTTTTACATAAGGATGATTAGTCCGCAGGGATTGCAGGTGGATGGTTTTTGCAATAAGATCTTTCCCGGTGCCATTCTCTCCCAGCAGGAGAATATTGGCATCCGTTGGTGCGATCTTTTCGATTTTGTAAAAGATAGATTGCATAGGTTCTGATTCACCCAGCAGTTCTTTGCCGATCAGGGAATCAGTGGATGATAAGGAGCTGAGCACTTGTTTTCCTCCCTTTCGTCTTAATGTTTCTTTGATCGTTGCGATCAGCTTTTCATTGTGCCAGGGCTTCACAACAAAATCGGAAGCTCCTTCTTTGAGTGAGCGAACTGCCAGGTCAATATCACCATAGGCCGTGATCATTATAACAGAACTGTCTGCTTTCAGTTTCCTGATCTCGTTCAGCCAGTAAAATCCTTCATTGCCCGTATTGATCGAACTGGTGAAATTCATATCCAGCAGGATCACATCAAAATTTCCTTTTGATAAATGTGAACGGAGGTTTTCGGGATTTTTTTCTGTTATAACTTCTTTTGCCTCCGTCTTTAATAGTAACCGTACTGCTGTCAGTACATCAGGATCATCATCGACAATCAATATGGAAGCGTTTTTTAGGTTCATGTTAATGGGGGAATAAAGTCATATAGGTCTATAAATCACATGGGTCAAATCGCTTAAAAATAATCCAGGAAGGCATCAGGTGATCGCCATCCGCGAACTATAAACTCAATTTATACCATAATTACAAAGTGGTGGCAACTAATTTTTTATATAAAAGAGGGAAACAGAACTGTATCAAAAGCGTACACCAGCTGTATCGTAAAAGAACTGCTTCGTACTTCTTTCTGTCATAAACCATTGCTGTCCACCGGGTTTTAAATTGGCATAGTTATGAAGATACCCTGCCGGTGAAGAAGGGCGTATTGTTGAGATATTGACATTTAATCTAATGGGATTCAAAAAATAGTATGGTGGACAAAATCATTGCAAAAAAAAGGTGGAGTAAAAAAAGGCTGTTGACGATCGGGGGAGTGGTAGGGATAGCCGGTATCGCGGCTGCAAGTTTTTTCCTGACTTCCGGTAAAAGCCGTTTGAATGTTGATGCGGAACGTATCACGGTCAGTGAAGTAAAGAATGGGCCTTTCCAGGAATTTATCCCTGTAAATGGTGTGGTGCTGCCTATCACAACGATCTACCTCGATGCATTAGAAGGCGGAAGGGTAGAAGAGAAATATGCAGAGGACGGTGCGGTCATGAAAAAAGGTGAACCTATTCTCCGGTTATCCAATACTGACCTGGAGCTAAGCCTGGTAAACCAGGAAACATCGGTTTACAACCTGCTTACGCAAATGCAGATATCACAGAATGCTGCCCGCCAGAATACGATCAGCAAATTGAACCAGATGACCGATGTTGAAAATGCGCTCAAGGAAGCGGAACGGATCTATAAGCTCAATAAACACTTGTATGAGCAAAAAGCGATCGGGCTGCAGGAATTCAAACAATCAGAAAATAATTATAACTACCAGCAGGAAAAGAAGAAACTGGCTAAGCAGATCCTGAAGCAGGATTCTGTTTCAGTAGGACAGGAAGCCAACCAGGTCACTCAATCCTATGGCCGGACGCAAAATGCTTTGAATGTAATGCGCAAAAAAGTAGATGATCTTGTTGTCAGGGCGCCGGTCGATGGTCAGCTGACCTCGCTTGACGCAGAGATCGGCCAGTCAAAACCCAAGGGAGAACGACTGGGACAGATCGATGTACTCAGTGGTTTTAAGGTCAGGGTTGATATTGATGAACATTATATATCCCGTATCTACATCGGTCTTGTCGGGCAAGCCACTTTTGCCGGGAAGGAATATAAATTGAAGATCAAAAAAGTATATACCCAGGTAGCAGGTGGCCGTTTCCAGGTGGATATGGAATTTGACGGCGAAGTTCCCCAGGGTATCAGGCGCGGACAAACATTACAAATTCGTCTTGCCCTGAGTGATGAAACACAGGCATTGCTGCTGGCTAAGGGAGGTTACTACCAGCAAACGGGTGGCAACTGGGTCTTTAAAGTGAGTGAAGGCGGGAAAACAGCCTACCGCGTGGATATAAAGCTGGGCCGCCAGAACCCGGATTATTATGAAGTGGTGGAGGGTCTTAAACCGGGTGATAAAGTGGTGACCTCCAGTTATGAGAATTACGGGAGCATGCAGGAACTGGTATTAAAGAAATAGTAGTTGAACTTTCGGCAGCGTTCCGGAACAATAAAAGTACAGCCATGAAATACAAAACCTTTTGCGTCCTTGCATTGATCTGTTCTGTAAGCCTGATCTCCTCTGTAAAGCGAACAGATGCTCATTGTTATACTATTACAACAGGCGAAACCTGTGTAAAGCTGACCCCGGCTGTTTCCCTGAACGAAACAGAAGCCAGTATCTCCCCGGTAACAAGGCTGTTACTATAAGAATTGATAAACATTTTTATACCATTTACGATAAACCTCAAATACAAAACGCATGATCAAGATTTCCAACCTCGAAAAAATTTACCGGACCGATGAGGTAGAAACGGTGGCCCTGAACAAGCTTTCACTCGAAATTAAAGAAGGAGAATTCGTTGCCGTAATGGGACCCTCCGGTTGTGGCAAATCTACCTTGCTGAATATTGTCGGATTACTGGATGATCCTGATACGGGAAGTTTTATGTTCAACGGAATCGAAGTCGCCAAATTCAACGAACGGAAAAGAGCAGACCTGCGTAAACGAAATATCGGGTTTGTATTCCAGAGTTTTAACCTGATCGATGAACTGACTGTTTTTGAGAACGTAGAACTTCCCCTGATCTACACAGGTGTTAAATCTCCCGAACGCAAAAAAAAGGTAGAAGAAGTACTGGATAAGATGCAGATCATGCACCGGCGCAATCATTACCCGCAACAACTTTCAGGAGGACAGCAACAACGGGTAGCTGTAGCCAGGGCGGTGGTGAATAACCCGAAGCTGATACTGGCCGATGAACCTACAGGTAATCTTGATTCCAGTAATGGTAATGAAGTAATGCAGCTGCTGACCGACCTGAATGAGCAGGGTACTACTATCGTGATGGTAACCCACTCCGAACATGATGCCAGGTACAGTCACCGGATCATCCGCATGCTCGACGGGCAAACGGTGCTGGAAAATATAATGGTGTAAAAAAGACGATCAGCGGCAGGTCAATGCCTGGCGTTCTACTAAATTGAATTAATAAAACCAACGCCATGATAAAAAATTATTTTAAGATCGCCTGGCGAAATTTGTATAAGAACAAACTCTACACCACTCTCAATGTGGCGGGTCTCACTTTTGGCATCAGTTGTTTTTTACTCATCGGCCTTTATCTTTTTGATGAACTTACTTTTGATCAGCAACATAGCAAGTCCGGCAGGATATACCGGGTAATTGAGCATAAGATGGTAAACGGGGAAGCAACTACCGTTGCAGCGGCTGGCTTTAAACTGGCAGAAGAATCAAAAAAGACGATCGCCGAAGTGGAAAATACGACCCGGATCCAGAGAACGGGACGGGCTAACCTGATCAATCCTGAAAACCCTGTGAATTTCCAGGAAACCATAACGGTTGCGGATGAACATTTTTTAGAGATCTTTGATTTTCCCTTGCTTGCGGGTGATAAAACAACTGCCTTAAAGGAACCTAACTCCATCATCATTAATGAGGAACTGGCTATGAGGCTGTTCAATAAAACAGATGTGTTAGGCAAAACGCTGCAGTTCAGTTTCTGGGAATCACCATTAAAAATTACCGGGGTTTTAAAAAACCATCCCCGTAATTCAAGTTTTGATTTTAACTCTGTAATGTCTGAGTCTTCTTACAGGGAAAACGAGCTTTTCAGGGACGCAGCTGCAAGTGACTGGCTGTCCAATAATTTTACAGTATATGCGCTGCTGAAACCCAATACGGATCCCGGATCGGTTTCGGGGAAACTGACAAAACTGGTCCAGGATAATTTTAAACCGGCTGCCGGTACGACCTTTTCTTTCAGCCTTCAGCCATTGAAAGACCTGCATCTTAATTCCGGGGATGTTGTTGATGGCGCCCGGAATTCAAATGTAGAAGCCATTGCAAAGGGAAGTCCCCTGTATATAAAGATATTTTCTTTTGTAGCCCTTTTTGTCCTGTTGATCGCAGCGGTTAATTATGTCAACCTGACCACCGCAAGGGCCTCCAGCCGCTTAAAAGAAATTGGTGTCCGCAAATCGATCGGTGCATTTCGTAGTCACCTGATCAGGCAATTCTTATTTGAATCTTTATTGATCACTATCTTTTCCTTCCTGCTGGCGTTGCTCGTTGTCAACTTATTACTTCCGGCGTTTGACCATTTTACCAACAAGCGGCTCTCTCTTGGGTTTTCAACCGACTACCGGATTTGGCTGTATATCATTGCCTTTGTGGTCATCCTGGGATTTTTATCGGGTAGTTACCCGGCCCTTATGCTTTCCCGGCTTAAACCTGTAGTATTATTAAAAGGGATGAAGCTCAGTAGTAAAACGGGTTTATCATTACGGAAGAGCCTGGTTGTTTTCCAGTTTATCATTTCAATAGTAATGATCATCGGTACGATCGTTCTCTTTCTGCAGGTCCGCTATTTGAATAATACCAATTTGGGTTTTAACAAGGACCTTCTGGTCGTGATCGATATCAATACGGGGAAAGCAAGGACAAGTTTCGAAACAATAAAAACGGAAATGTCTAAAATACCTGCGGTGAAGAGCGTATCGGCTACATCCAGGGTGCCGGGAGAATGGAAATCGTATAGAACAATAAAAATAAAAAATTCCGGGAATACGGATGATTACAGGGTCGCTTATATGTTTGGCGCTGATAAGGATTTTGCGAAAACCTTTGAAGTGAAGATGTTGAAAGGAAGGAATTTCGCTACTCCGCAGGACTCAAACTGTATTATCGTCAATGAAACTGCCGCCCGCATGCTGGGCATCACCGAAGCCGCTGAGCAAATTGTGGAGATACCTTCTTCATCCCGTGGTACTGACGGTAATTACAGGCCTCTTAACGCGGAGAATATCCCGTTTACGCCAAGAGTAATTGGTATTGTAAAGGATTTTCATTTTCAGTCGTTACGGGATAAGATCGAACCACTCGTACTGGCCTACAACCAAAACCCCATCCACAGCATTGATTATTATTCGGCCAGGATCAGTGCGAATGATATTACGGGCACCCTTGATAAATTAAAACAGGTAATGATAAACGTTGATAAGGACGACCCTTTTGAGTACCATTTCCTGGATGGACAGCTAGCATTGTTTTATTTAGAAGATCACCGCCGCCAGGTCCTCCTTATCTGGGTTGCGTTGGCCACTATTTTCATTGCCTGCCTGGGACTTTTTGGGCTGGCTACCTACTCTGCTGAGCAGAGAGTAAAAGAAATAGGCGTAAGAAAAGTATTGGGGGCGACCATCCTGGGTCTTACTTCCCTGCTTTCCAAAGAATTTGTAAAACTGGTTTTAATAGCCGCTTGTATCGCATTCCCGATCGCCTGGTGGGGCGCCCATAAATGGCTCCGGGGATATGCTTATCATATTGACGTGGAGTGGTGGATATTTGCTTTAGCCGGCGTACTGGCATTGGTAATAGCGTTGGTAACAGTAAGTTTCCAGGCAATCAAAGCTGCACTCGCCAACCCGGTAAAGTCATTGCGGACAGAGTGAAGTTGCGAGCAAAGTGAAGCAATCACGGACCGCATAAGATAAAGTATAAATCAGAGCCATGATAAAAAATTATTTTAAGATCGCCTGGCGCAATATGATCCGCAACAGGGTCAACAGTTTTATCAATATCGCGGGGCTGGCCATTGGTATGATCTGTGTCATTTTGATCTTATTTTATGTAGAGGATGAGTTGAAGTACGACCGTTTCCTTCAGCATGCCAGCCGGATCTACCAGGTAAACCTGGAGGGCACGGATAATGGAGTGGTTGGCGTGAGCGGTAACACCGGGCCGGCGGTCGGCCCGACCATGGTGAAAGAATTCCCGGAAATAGAAGCTTGTGTAAGAATACACCGCCCGGGAGATAAAATGGTGAGCTACGAACAGAATAAACAGGCCGCAAATTATTTTACGGAGAAACATTTGCTCGCTGTTGATTCTAATTTTTTACAGGTGTTCACCTATGAAACCATCGCCGGTGATCCGGCTACCTGCCTGGAAAAACCTGATGCAGTGGTCCTGACAAAGGAAACAGCTCAAAAATACTTTGGTAACAGCAACCCGATCGGAAAGACCTTACTGATCGGTAATGAAAAAAAACCGTATGCTGTAAGTGCCGTGGTAGCTAATATACCTTCGCAGTCTTCGATTCAATTTGATATGCTGGTGCCGATCTCTTCCTATCCCGATGTGAAGCGTCGCAGCTGGAACTGGTGGTGGTTGCAGGTTAACACGTATGTAAAGTTGCGTGATAATGCAGGCACCGATAAGGAAAGCATCACTAAAATTGAAGCAAAGTTCCCCGCCATGGTAAAGCAACATGCGTTTACCCGCAATAACCCGACATTCGAAGAATTTATTAAAAAAGGAAATAAACTCACTTATCATTTGCAACCGCTCACTTCCGTTCATTTGTATGCTTCGGGAATGGGTACTACTGCCCGGTTGACCACGCTCGGGGATATTAAATATGTCCGCATTTTTTCTTTTATTGCCCTGATCATTATCATTCTCGCCTGTGTCAATTTTATGAATCTTTCCACTGCGCAATCCGCTAAACGATCAAAGGAAGTTGGTATACGGAAAGTACTGGGCTCTGAGAAAAAACAACTGGTAAAACAATTCCTCGTGGAGGCTGTTCTCCATAGTTTGGTCGCAATGGTGATTGCACTGGTATGTGTGCTCCTGCTATTGAAACCTTTCAATGCGATCGCCGGTAAATCGCTCGATTTTAATTTATTATTCACGGGTAACATGTGGATATTGGTGCTGGGTCTTGCTCTTTGCACCGGTTTGTTTGCCGGTAGTTACCCGGCGTTTTATCTTACTTCGTTCAATCCGGTAAAGGTCTTAAAAGGAATGAAATTATTCCGGTCATCCTTTGGCAGTTTATTTATCAGGAATGGCCTGGTGGTATTCCAGTTCACCATTTCTACTGCGTTGATCATCGCGACGATCGTCATCTACCAGCAATTACAATTTACCCGGAGTAAAGATCTTGGATTTGACAAGGAAAATGTCGTGATCATTTCCAACAGCGAAAGACTTGGACAACAGGAGGAATCGTTCCGGCAGGAGCTCACCAAACTACCAGCGGTAGCCAATGCAGCCATAACCACCGGCATTCCGATCATCGAAAATTTTGGTGATACCTATGTGCCGGTACCGGGTGCTGCTGGTGAACAGCTGATCAAAGAAATACCGCTTTCCTCTTTTATGATCGATTATGATTTCATTCCAACTCTTGATATCCGGATGTTGAAAGGAAGGAATTTTTCAAGGGATTTTTCAGATTCCGGGTCGGTAATATTAAATGAGACCGCTGCCCGGCAAATCGGCTGGCAGGACCCCGTTGGTATGACCCTTGAATATCCCGGGAACAACCAGTCATTTAAAGTGATCGGTGTGGCAAAGGATTTTAATATCGGTTCATTGCAAACAGCTGTAGCTCCATTTGCATTGTTTCATGCTTCATCGCGGACCTATGGACTGGGTCATTCTTATATCATGGCGAGGATGAAACCGGGGAATATGAGCACTTATTTAAGTCAGCTCGAAAGCAAATGGAAAGGGTTTGCCCCCAATACACCTTTTGATTATAGTTTTTTGGATAGTGAGCTGGATGCACTGTACCGTTCTGAAAAAAGAATGGGTACCATCTTTATCATTTTTACGGTACTGTCCATTTTCGTGGCCTGTCTCGGATTATTTGGGCTGGCTGCTTACACAGCGGA
>DASYLC010000166.1:0-7872 GCA_036009775.1 Chitinophagaceae bacterium | reverse complement strand
CCTTACCTGTACAATTTTACTGCTGCTCCATGGAAGACACAGAAGACGATCCGCTTCCTGCTGGACGTGTGGTTCAAGGATAATGTATTTGGTATTCCCGGTGATGAAGATGGTGGTGGTATGACGGCCTTCGTGGTGTTCTCTTCCATGGGTTTTTACCCGGTAACGCCAGGCCTGCCCGTGTATACTATCGGTAGCCCGCTGTTCAGCAAAGTGTCGATAGATCTGCCGAATGGAAAACAGTTCAGGATCACGGCCAACAACTGTTCTGTGGTGAATAAATACATACAACGTGCGAAAATGAATGGAAAGGAATTGAATACGCCGTGGTTTACGCACGAGCAGTTAGTAGGTGGAGGACACCTGGAACTGGAGATGGGGCCGAAGCCGAACAAGACATGGGGGACAGGAAGTGCTGGTTTTTAAGACCTGACCTCCTTCATCCTGAAGCCGGGTAATAACTTTTTTGCTGATAAACGGAGGAATGCGACTATGGCAGTCGGTCCGCATCTCCAGTTAAAGCAAGTGAACATTCAACCACCCGGTGTGATTCCGCACGCCGGGCTTGAATGTGTTTTGTTTAGCAGTTCAGTTTGGAACATGACAACGCAGTAACAAGGTTTGAAAAATATATTGAAAATGAGAAAATCAATGACCTGTTTAATACAATTCTAATCAAAAAAATATACTCCAAAAACTAACATCCATGCTGCCAGAAAAAAAATCAGGGCGCTGCTTTATTCCTCCTTAAGCGCCATATATCCCAATTGTAAATAATCTTTTAGTCTGAATGCAAAACTACTTAAGCGATGATCTTGCAAAAATTAACCATATGAGTAAAATAAACTATCTGCTTTTATTGCTTTTCTTAATTCCGGTAAGTCTTTTCGCTCAAACCACCCAGGTGCGTGGTGTAGTAAGAGATTCTGCATCCGGAAACCCTCTCAGCGGGGTTTCAGTCGAACTGAGAGGCCCACAGGGGAAACTTGCCCAGACGATCACCAATGTAAATGGTGAGTACAATTTCCAGTCAGCAACAACAGCTACCGTGATTGCTTTTTCTTACACGGGAATGGGAACCGTTGAAGAGAACATCAATGGCCGAAATGACATTAGTATTATCCTGGCGCCAAGTGCAGTTAACCTGGGGGATGTAGTGGTGGTGGGTTATACCTCTCAGAGAAAAGAAACACTCACCGGCGCGATCTCGACCATTAAGGGGACTGATATGCAGCGGACCCGAACTGAGAATACGCTGAACATGTTGACTGGTAAAATGCCAGGTGTGCGTGTTGTTCAGAAGAGTGCGAGACCAGGTGCTTACGATGCGACGATCGATATTCGCGGCATGGGTGCAGGCAATCCGCCGACGCCGCCACTTTTTGTAATTGATGGAGTTGTTCGCGATAAAGATTATTTCGCCCGTATGAGCTCCGATGAAATTGAAACTGTAACTATTCTTAAAGATGGATCTGCCGCTGTGTATGGTTTGCGTGCAGGTAATGGCGTTGTGTTGGTGACTACTAAAACCGGTAAAGCGCAAGGTGGCAAAGTGGATATTACTTACAACGCCAGCTATGGAATTCAGCAATACCTGTATGTTCCGCAGAGTGTGAATACGCAGGACTATATGACATTGAGAAATGAATCGAACTGGCAGGATTTCAATGGGAATTACCTGGTGCGCCGGAGTGCGGTATTTACAGATGCACAAATGGGTCCTTATAAGGACGGAACAAAACGGTCGTACAATTGGATGGATGAAGTGTTTAATAAAGATGCACCGACGTATAGCAGCAACCTGAGTGTAAGTGGTGGTAGCGATAAAATCCGATACTACTTTAACCTGGATTATCAGAAACAGATCGGTTCCTATAAAAGTGGCGATTTGAAATCTGAGCGTTGGGCAATGCGTAGCAACGTGGATGCCCAGATCACCAAAAGGCTGAAAGCAAGAGTTCAGGTAGGAGCTATATTGCTGAACAGACAGGAGCCGAACGGTACAGGCTGGCCCACTTATAAGGCTACCTGGTTGCTGCGTCCGGATGCGCCTTTTTATGCTAATGATAATCCGGCTTACCCCAATGGAAATACTGATCAATTAGGTTCTGATGGGAACAACATGATCATTCAAACCAACGCCGATTACGTTGGGTTGAATGTAACCAGGGAGAAAAGATACAATGGGACCCTGAGACTGGAGTATGAGGTTCCCAGGATCAAAGGTCTTTCGATAAAAGGCCTGTATGATTACGCGATGAGCCTTCCTGATTATAATAACTACCACCGTGCTTATAGTTTGTTTAGCTTTAATCAGGCTGCTAATACTTATAACACCATTCCAAGAGCTACACCCTCAACTGTAGAGAAAGGATCTAACATGTCCTACGACAGGACTTTCCAGGGTGGATTATACTATCAGAATTCCTTTGAAAGGCATAACGTAAACGCCTCCGTTGTTTATGAGGCCACCTACAATCAGTTCGATGGTTTTAGTGCCTATCGTGAGATCCTGGTTGCATCTCAATACCTGTTTGCAGGGGAGGATAATCGCCAGCGTGCTAACGGGCAAACGCCTTCCGACCGTGCAAGCAGATCTATGATAGGATCGGTCGTGTATGATTTCGACAGAAAATACCTGTTGGATTTTAAGTTCCGCTACGATGGATCTTCCCGCTTTCCGGATGGCAAGCGTTTTGGTTTCTTCCCGACCGTGTCGGCCGGCTGGCGTTTGAGCGAAGAACCATTTATCAGAAAGAATCTTGATTTCATTTCCGAATTGAAATTAAGAGGGTCTTATGGAGAAGTGGGTGATGATGGTTCAGCAGGTAACTATCCTCCAACAATAGGATATAACCTTAACCCCAATGAGGTGGGTTGGTATTTTGGCAATCCGCCTGTATTGAATGGCGGTGTTACTCCTTCAGCCATTCCGAACCCCAATCTGACCTGGTATAGAATTAAACATTATGATGCCGCGATTGATTTTGGCTTCCTGAATAATAAGATCACTGGTACTATTGAAGTATTCAGAAGAGATCGTTCAGGTATATTGGCAACAAGCGCTGCTGTTATTCCAGGAACCGTAGGTGCCAACTTACCGCAGGAAAACCTCAACAACGACCGAAATTTTGGTTATGAGTTATCGGCGGCTTACAGAAGCAAGTATAGAGACCTGTCTTTTTATGTAATGGGTCAGATCTCTGCTACTAAATATATGCGGACAGACTGGCTTGAAACCCCTGCCGGTAACTCTCTCGACAAGTGGAGAAACCGCACGGCTAACCGTTACCAGAATATCTGGTGGGGAAACGAGTCAGGCGGCATGTTCACATCGTATGATCAGATCCGGAATTTCAATCTGCCCGTGGGACAGGGTACATTACCCGGCGACTGGTACCTCAGCGACTGGAATGGTGATGGTGTGATCAATGGGAACGACGAACATCCGATAGCTACTATGGGCCTTCCTGTATTTAACTACGGTTTTTCAATAGGCGGTGTCTGGAGGAATTTTGATGTTGCACTGGATTGGCAGGGCGCTCATGGTGTTTATGTACAATATGCTGAAGTACTTACTGAAGCATTGCCTTTTAATGGACAAAATACCTTGTCCTGGTTTATGGATCGCTGGCATACGGAAGATCCGAATGCTGATTATTTCAACCCCAACACTAAATGGATAGGCGGGTACTATCCAGCTACTGCCCACGACGGACGTAGGTCGGGTTCCAACGGCATAATGAACGCCTCCTATATACGTTTGAAAACGGCTGAGTTAGGCTATACGTTTAATAATACAAAACTGCTTTCAAGCGCTGGGATTAAAGAATTCAGGGTATATGTGAGCGGGTATAATCTTTTGACCTTTACACCGCTTGAGGGGGTAGATCCTGAGCGTCCTGGTTCTGCGGGTGGTGCTTCTACCAATTATATTGATTTTTATAATGACCCGATTACCAGAACATATACAGTTGGTTTGAGACTTAAATTCTAAAACAGCATGAACAAGTACATCATGAAAAGAAATATTTTATTATACATGGTGCTTTTGGCAACGGCTTTTTTCGCCTGTCAAAAGCTGGACCTGGAGCCTAAAGGCATACTGGGTCAACCCGAACTTTTTGGTAACGAGTTTGGCGTAAAGAAATATTTTACCAGCATTTACGACTACCTGCCCATCGAAGACTTCAACTACTATGGGAACAATAACCCCGACGGTGGCAATGCCTTCCGCCCGGATAATTATTGGCAGGCAGGTAAGAACAGCCTGGGAAACTGCAGCGGGGAATTCTTTAACACCTGGCAAGGCGTTAACAATGTCGGCTTTGGTTACTGGCCTTATGACCGCATCCGCGATCTGAACGTTTTTCTCCGGGATTTTCCTACTTATGAAGGCGAGTTTACGTCTACGGTGTATAATGCTTTGGTGGGAGAAGCTCGTTTCTTAAGGGCATTCTTTTATTTTGGATTGGCCAAACGTTATGGCGGCGTTCCCATTATAACATCAGTGCAGAATCCGACTGCACCCAGGGATTCGCTGGAAGTTCCCCGTAATACAGAGTATGACACCTGGAAATTCATCTATACAGACCTCCAGTTTGCTATAGACAATATGCGAACAAGCAGTGAGTTTGGACGTGCTAATAAATATGTAGCGGCCGCGCTCATGTCTCGTGCAATGCTGTACGCTGGTTCTGTTGCTAAATATACCACCTACATGAATTATGGGTCGGAGAGGGCTTATGCCGGTGGTTTCGCAGGCATCGATCCAAGTAAAGCCAATGAATTTTTTCAATATGCGGTGGATGCAGGTAAAGTGATTGAAGCCGGTCCATACCAGTTGTACACGAAGAACTATCCTGATAAGGCATTAAACTTTGCCAACATATTTTTAGATCCAGGTTCAACAGAGAACATCTTTGTTAAAGACTTTGATGCAACAGCTCCGCGCAATACCCGTCTGCAACATAACTATGACGCCATGATGAGTCCTCAGCCGGATATGGTTTCAGAAGTAGGCACTGAAAGTTATCCTCCTTTCGATTTTATGGAGTTGTATGATATGCCAACCTATACAAATCCTGATGGAACACCGGTCCGCTTTACCAACAGAAGCGATATCAAGACTGATATGGAGCCACGTATGAAAGGCACCATGTATTTTGATGGCGATGTTTTAAGAGGTAAAACATTCAGTATTCAAAAAGGAATCTACATGACATATACCGGAACTGCAGCAGATGCGCAGGCTGGTAGTAATGGAGCTCCTATCAATAGTGGCACTAACCGGCTCCTGGGTGCAAGAGGTGCAACTACCGTCATTAACGGTGTTACCATGAATATCACGGGAACTCATGGCCACTTCAGCTTTAATGCGGATGGAGAAAATAATGGATGGGGCGCCGCCTTCGTGCGTAAATATATTAACCCAGGTATGACGATTGCTGAAGCAAAACTTTGGAATAGCACAACGCCGTGGATCGTATTCCGTTTGGGAGAGATCTATTTGAATACTGCTGAAGCCTTGTATGAATTAGGCAAAAGAAATGAGGCATTCGACTATATCGAAAAGCTTCGCATTCGTGCAGGATGTAAGGTTCCAAGACCAGCTATTGATGCCTCCACTTCAAATATTGGTTCGATCAACAAAGCGAATTATCCTTATCAGATTGAAAAGTCATTGCAATTTATCCGCGATGAACGTGTGCGTGAACTGTACGGAGAAAATCATTGGTGGTGGGACATCCGCAGGTGGAGGACCGCTGACCAGATATTGAACAATTTCCGTCACAGGATGCTTAGCGCCTATTATGTTGCCAACGAAGGAAAATACATTTACCTGGATGAAGTGAACAGGAATAACAGGTCATGGACAGCCAATAAGACCTGCTTTTACGAACCAATTCCAGGGGGCGAAATTGGAAAGAACACCAAGCTGTTACCTAACAATCCCCTGTATTAATCAATTAATAATAGCATTATGAAGAAGATAACTTATATCATTTTAGGAATGAGCCTCCTGGCACTTTCATCCTGTTATAAGAAAGACAACTGGGCAGAACCGGATGTGCAGATCCACGGAAATATCATTGATTTTTACACCCAAAAACCGCTGCTGAGTTCGCAGGGTGATTGGTCGATCCGGTACTGGGAAAAGTCCTGGACGGAATCTGCTGCTCAACCCAGGGAGCTGCCTGTAAAACAGGATGGGACCTATAACAACAATAAGCAGTTTGCGGGCGCCTATGATATGCTGCCTTATGGGGGGCCTTTCTGGCCGGTAGTGGATACGGTGAGAAGTGTAGCGTTCGGTGGCAGTACACAGCAGGACTTCACCGTGACTCCTTATCTGCAGGTAGTTGACCTCACCACTTCTCTATCGGGTACCGACCTCACGATAACCTGTCGTTTGAAGGCGCCTAAACGCGTGGGACTTCCCAATCTCGTAGAAGTGAAGCCTTACTTAAGCCTGACTACGTTTGTTGGCGAATCCAACTATATCAATATCGCTGAGTATAACAATAAAAGAATCCAGATCAATAAATCATGGATCGATGAGAACGGCAATGTTGAAACGAGCAAACTTTACACGATCGGACCATTGCCGGTAAAATCAGGTTATACTTATAATGTGCGCGTTGGTGCTAATGTTAATGATGCTAATAGAAAGTATAACTATTCAGAGATCAAACAGGTTATTGTACCGTAGATTTTGAAAGACTCTGTGCTTTGTCCCTATGGGACAATATTACGTCTACGATGAAATTCTACAAAGCCGACGTCGCTAACGCAACCGAGGCCGATTGGCACCCTGGCCCCATTAGGGGCATCGGCTCTGTAGAAAAAGTAACAGCAAAAGGAACTATTGTCCCGTAGAGACAAAGCTCAGAGACCAGAACATGAATAAGTTTTGAAAAAATATTTCGTTCTCTGAGCCGAGTCTCCCGAAGGGGACTCGGCGTGTAAGCGCAGAGTCTTTCACTTATGGAAAGATCATTATCGCAATATAAAATGGTCAATGCTGCAACGCCGGATCCCTTTCGGGAGCTATCGTGTACCCACATCTTTGAGATGTAATTAATTTATCTGCTTCTGGCGCATTGGCCTTCAAATTTTAAAAGACCCTGTGCTTTGTCCCTATGGGACAATATTACGTCTACGATGAAATTCTACAAAGCCGATGTCGCTAACGCGACCGAGGCCGATGGACATCTTGGCCCCGTTAGGGGCATCGGCTCTGTAGAAAGTAACAGCAAAAGAGACTATTGTCCCGTAGGGACAAAGCTCAGAGACTAAAACATGAATAAGTTTTGAAAAAATATTTTGCTCCCGAGGAATTAAGGTTAGTGACTTAAAAGATGTGGGTACACAGTAGCCCCTTCGGGAGACTCGGCCGAGAGAATCTGAAATAACAATCAACGACAATGAAAAGCTTATCTCCATTCAAAAAGTTATTCAAACAGGATTAAGTAAAATAGTGTAAGTATGAACAGGGTAAATTTTAGCAGTACAAATACAATTTTGAAGTTGGGTATAACGGCTATGATTGCCATTATGCCAATGCTTATTGCAAACAAGGCTAATGCGCAGGTAGCAGCGAACAAAAACCAAGCGATCCAACAAAGTATAAAAACTCTTTATCCTGCAAAAGACTGGGTTATTGCTGACTTTGTAGTGACCGATCCGAAATTTGGTGCAACAGCAAAACCGGGATTTGACAACAGAGCGGCTTTCCAGGCTGCTATTGATGCTGCGTATAACAATGGCGGAGGCGTAGTATACATTCCGGCGGGCAATTATGAGTTCCGCAGCACGCAAACCGCCACCAGGAGCGTGAGAGTTCGTAAGGGCACAGAAGAAGCGATGAAA
>DASYLC010000165.1:0-10259 GCA_036009775.1 Chitinophagaceae bacterium | reverse complement strand
GGATTGAGTAAACTGAAGAACAACAGGAAAAAGATAGCCGAAGAGAACACATACATTTTTATCGGATGAAGATAACTGGCCCGGCGGCCGATCATATATTCCCTGGATAAAAGACCCGGCTTTAAAATGAGGTGATGGATCGTATGAAAGAAATTACTGTCGAAATGGGTGATGTCGTAAAAGAAATGGGTGACCATATGCCAAAAGGTCTCTTTGGGCACCACGTTTTCCTGCCCGCAATTCTGACAAAAATGTCCCTGCACGATGGTGCCACAGTTAAGACAATCCTTTTCTTTCCGCTCCGGTATGTGCGACAACGTAATTTTTTCTTAAAAATAAGTACAAAAAATACAAGATTCCTTTCTTTTTCGTTAGTGTACAATTAACGGTAACTTTGACCCAAACGCCATATCACCAGTATGAAAATCCTTTTGCTACCCGGCTTTATTCTGACCTCCACTGTCCTGCACGCCCAATATTTTTACAACGATATCACCGCTACACAGGAGACCAACCGCCAGATGAGATCCTTTACCGATAATAAGGTCAGGACCGTATCAGCCACAGGTTATGATGAGAATGGCACCAGGACCACCGATTTCACGGAAGTACAGGAAGTGCGGGAGAATGGGGCGTTGTTAAAACTTTCGGTGATCCGCAGCCTGGTAAAAACAGTGCGCTATTCGAGGTTCGATGCGCAAGGAAGACTGACAAGCATGACAGACTCCTCCGCCGGTGCAGAAAGTATCACCCGTTATGAATATGACGCGGGCGGCAAGATCACCAAAGTGATGAATATCTCGAAAGATCCGGAGAATGAAATCAACCGGGAAGAAGTACATATATGGACCTATCACAGCAATGGGCGGCCTGAAAAAATGTGGCGGATCATCAACCGGTCAGACAGTCTCGAAGTGCGTTTCGTAGCTGATGAAAAAGGCAACCCCGGGGAAGAGGTCAGTTACAAAAGAGGCCGCGAAACAGACCGGGTGTATTATTATTTTGATGAGGAAAGCAGGATCTCCGACATCGTACGCTACAATGACAAGGTCAAAAAACTCCTCCCCGATAACATCTTCAGCTATGATGATAACGGGAGGCTGATACAAATAATGTCAAGCACACCGGCCGACAAATACGGCAAGATTACCTGGGTCAGTTATCAAAGCCTGCGGTATGTGTACGATGAAAAAGGATTAAAGATGGGAGAAGTAATGTTCAATGGTGATCAGCAACAGACCGGGCGGATCAAATATAGTTATACATTTGGTCAATGATTTAACCCGTTATACTCAGGCTAATTTTTTCCGCATAGCGCCGGGTGAATGCCCGTAATGTTTTTTGAACATATCGATAAAGCAACTCACTTTTTCATATTCCAGCATATTCGCCACATCATTCACGGAAAGATTCCGGTCTGTCAATAATTGTTTGGCGCGTTCCATTTTCAGTTCGAGGTAATACTCATAGATGCTTTTGCCAAACATCATTTTGAAATGCCTTTTCAGCGTGGATACACTTAAGGTCATACCCCGGGCGATGGTAGCGATATCGGGCAACGTT
Organism: Chitinophagaceae bacterium; assembly: GCA_036009775.1. Lineage (GTDB taxonomy): Bacteria > Bacteroidota > Bacteroidia > Chitinophagales > Chitinophagaceae > JJ008. The sequence goes on along the minus strand of DASYLC010000165.1, from coordinate 8,696 downwards.
GTCTGCAGATGTTGTTTGAGAAACGCTTCCACTTCCAGCATTTTACTGTGATGCACGACACGGCGTTCAAGTACTTCCTTCGCTTTATGATCAAATATCCTGGAAAAAAAATCGGCGACAAGAGAAAACACTTTTGCCTTCAGCCCGAGATAACCTCTTTCTTCTGTGGTGATATGCCCGCTCAATTCTGATAAAAGCCGGTACTCCGAAGCTGTACTTGATTCCATAAATACGGTCGGATGATCTTTTTCTCCCAACCGGCTGACAAAATCAAAAAAGGTCGGGTTAGCTTCGATCAGCTCCGTTTTCAACCAGTGCAGGGGTGCACATATATTCACCACTTTGAAATTCTCCCCGGCAGGTATTTCAAATTGCAGGTCAGCATTGCCTGACATAAATAATATATTCTTGTTTTCTTTCAGTTTTATTCGCTGACCCGGTGCTTTAATAACAACAACGGCGTCGGTATTCAGGATGTAGGAAATAATAAATGACTGCTCTTCCTTCGAAACCTGGTAAGGCTTTTTCATAAAAACCATATCCCGGTTAAGCCGGATATCCCAGCAAATGAGTACGATATCATCGCTGATAACTCTCCTGTTGATAAAACCTGTACCGTTAAAAGAGGGAACCTGGATAGTGCCATGATCGGGCTCTGTCTGTAATGCTGCTGAAAGTGACTGAAAGAAGTCACCGGACTCAACAGCAGTAAAGCTGTGTAGGATAGTATTCATAAGTTACGCGATTAAAATAGGACCGGATGAGTACGTAGTACGAAATCAAACACAAGATGGAAAATAAAACAACGGATTGATAGTATATTTTTTTATTAATTAACGTATTAAGTGGAAAGCCTTACAAAAGTTTTAGTGAATGTTTTATCATGGACGCATCGGAGTACTATTAGGGCTCATACAGGTAATAGGAATTCCGAAATGAAAGTACTTTTGATTTAACAATTCGTTTAATCCTCCAAGCATCCTCTCAAAACCGTATCCAAAATCCTCCATTATTTCCAGTACCTGAAAACAGCCCAAGGAAGAGAATTAGCAACAGTTTCGTATTCGAGCATTTAACCAACAATTCACGCTGATCGATTATAGCGTGAATAACCAACTTTAGAATCACCTACGATTCGAGCTTCCAATGTTTTCATCAGGCAGATAATGCCATGGTATGTACAAAAGCATACAGCTAACCCTGTAGGTCATTGATTTTTTGTACAGCTAAAAAAAAGCAGCTAACCCTGCAAAGGGCATCGTATTGCCCGAACTAAAGTGTATTGTTTTATTAATTATACTAAAGCCTACGATCATGAAAACACGAAACATTTACTCCGCCCTCACCTTAATGGCACTGTTTGCCGTACTGAATGTACAGGCACAACAGTCACAACAGGAACAATTACCGGCAGGCGCAAGCGCAGACTGGTACGCGAATGCGACATCCCATATCCAGAAGATCGGATACAATTTCTATCCTGCAACAAAGGCAGGTCATTTCCATGCTTCGAACACAGGCAATCATCTCGGGTTCGATATACAGCCGGGTGGTTATACTGTATATAATATGAAGAAGGATAAAAATGAAAAAGCCTGGAAAGCTGATTTCACCATTTTTGGTATTGGCCGGAGATCATCGGCAGCAGCGATTGACAAAAATGCCAGCGCTGTGAACAATGGCAGTTCGCTTACTTTCCCGTCAGGATTTGCGGATGTACAATATGTTAATGATGCAAAAGGTTTACGTCAGAATTTTATCGTAAACGAAAGGCCCGCCGGTGAAGGAAGTTTGTACACGACACTGCAGGTAAACACGGCACTGCAGGGAAAAAATATGGATAACAATAAACTGGTTTTCCATACAGCAGGCAATGCAAAAGATATCAAACTTATATATGATGAACTGAAAGTATGGGATGCTACCAACAGGATCCTGGAAGCCAGTATGACTTTCAATAAAGAAACAAGCCAGGTAATGATCACGGTAAACGATGCAAATGCGGTTTACCCTGTTACCATTGACCCGCTGAACCGTACACCTGAATGGACGGCCGGTGCAGACGGAGTACTTCCCGCGTTGCTCAATTCATTGCAGGTACAATCCTTATATGGTCTTACGGTAGCCGGTTTAGGTGATGTCAATGCCGACGGTTTTGATGATGTTGCCGTAAGCGCCCCTTCAATGGCGGATGTGTTTACCGGTACCGGCTCTTTAACAGGTGTTGGCGCCGTATTTATTTATTTTGGTTCTGCTACCGGTCTTCCTGTTAATCCGAGCAAGACATTACAACCAACCACAGCCGTTACAGGTGCATTATTTGGTTACAGCGTAGCCGGCGGAGATGTTACCGGCGATGGTATCAATGATATTATCATTGGTGCACCGCTGGACAGGGTCACTGTGAATTTTGGTGGTGGTGGTGGTATACTGAACGGAACAGTGGGTAAAGTATATATCTACCAGGGTGGTCTTCTTACAGGCACCAACCCAACCCCATTACTGAGTGTTAGCCTTACCGCACCTTTGCTTACTTCTGCAACAATAACAATCAATGCGCTTTTTGGTTTCGCACTGGATGTCGCTGATGATATGAACGGCGATAGCAAAGGCGAGATCGTTGTAGGAGCGCCTACCTATGCAAAAATAAGCGGACTGAGTGCAGTAAAGACCGGTGGTGCATTTGTTTTCCTGAGTAATCCCACTAACACTTTCACTACCGTGCGTTCACTGGAACCTCCTACAGGCGCTTTACTGGGTCTGCTGGATAACGTGCACGACCTGGTAGTGCCGGGTATTATACCTCAACTCGTCTGGAACACTTTAATTGAGCCGTTATTGAGCCCCCTGCTAAACGGCCAGATAGAAGGATTACTGTTTGGTTACAGTGTAGATGGTACAGGTGATTATAACAATGATGGGTCAAGAGATGTGGTAGTTGGCGCCCCCGCTGGTGTTAATGTAGACGGTCTCCTGCTTGGTCTTTTAAGCGGTCAGGTATTGGGAGGTTCAGCCTATGTATTCAATGGTGCGAATATACTTCCTGTCGGGACTATTAACCCGGTTGCAAGACTGCAGGCACAATCCACGGGCCTGTTAAGTAATGCAGCCAATCTTTTTGGTTATGAAGTAAAAGGTGTAACTGCCGTAAATGGTGTCCGCAATGGTAATATACTTGTGGGAGCACCTGCCGGCGCCGTGCTTAATAATCTATTGACTGGTTTACAGGTAAAAGCAGGACAGGTGCATGCGTTCAGGAAAAAAACAGCTGCTTTCACCAATCCTGTATCATCTGACCAGGTCATTGCATCACCCCGTGCCTCTTCCATTTTAAGTATACTGGCTTTACAAACGACCAACGTCTCCATGCTCTACGGATCAAGCATCGATAATATGCTCGATGTGAACTGCGATGGATTTAATGATATCATCATTGGTGAGCCCATGTCTTCGTCCATTCCGTTGCTTGGTGCCAATGGAGCCGGAGGTTCTGCTTATATATTACTGGGACAGGCAAATGGCCTTTATAACACCACTCCTTTCTGGGATCTTACCACTACTGTCTCTCCTTTACTGGGCGTGAATGCCACTTCTCTTATCGGTTACAGTGTGGCAGGAGCCCGTTATGTAAGAGGCCGGTCACAAGGTGTACGTTCATTGATAGGCGGCCCTTCCAATACACTTGACTTTGGTGCAGGACTTTTGAACCTCGGCAATACACTGGGAGTAACATTCTCTTTTGTATTTGATAACAATGGTCTGGGTAAGGCTTATTCCTTCCCTTATATCACCTGTAATATCACACTGCCTGCTTCCCTGCTCGAATTCAAGGGTAAGGCTGTTGTGAAAACTGTGCAGCTGAACTGGACCGCTGTGACAGAGATCAGCCTGGATCGTTATGAACTGGAAAGAAGTATTGACGGCCAGCATTATGAGACCATCGCTCTTGCTTTCGGAAAAGGTGAACAGCGGAATGATTATGCTCATATCGATAAACACCCGTACATGGGCATGAACTACTATCGTCTTAAACTGATCGATAAAGACGGGCGGTTCACGTATTCGAATATCGTAGCGATACCATTCACAGAGGTTATTGCCGGTGATATGGTTATTGCACCTAACCCTGTACGAAACGATATCAACGTAAAAATGGAGGGCATGGAAAAAGGAGTATACAGGATGGAATTAGTAAATACGTCAGGCCAGGTGGTTACAACAAGATCAATAACCATCAGCCAGTTTGTTCAGAACGAAACCATACAACGCAATGGCGCTATGGCTTCGGGCATCTATTGGTTGAATGTGTACAACAACACGAACCAAAAAGTAAAATCGCTCAGGGTACTCCTGACTACACAATAGTTTCATGCTCTAGGTATATCAATGGCCGCCCTTTTTGAAGGGTGGCCTTTTTTTTGGCCCAACACCGAAAAAACTTATACCATTTCTCCGTGTTTACACGGTTGTTTAGAAAATGCTGTTCAGGTATTTTGCCTTAAACCAAAGCTATATGTAATACAAACAATTCTGCCTTCCTAAGAGCTAACTCTTAAAAAACTATTCTGTCGTTTGCGTTTTAAGGACTCTTTAACACACGGCTATCGTTGTCTAAAAAAAAATCATCGTCCATAATTAAAACTAATAATATGAAACGTTTCTACTTACCGGTAATTTTTGCCCTTTTAATTACAAATTTTTCCATTGCACAAGATGCAAACCAAACGATTTTCAAGGGACTGAAAGTTCGTTTTGGTTTCACAGGTAGCTATCTACCAGCTAACCAAAGACTGGCAATATATTTTACATGTAGATTCCAAATTTCATTTGGAAAGACAAAGGCCTGATAACGGGGTGCCGCTTTCAGTCGTTTTTTTATTTCCCACTTCCAAAAACGAGGTTTTTAATATCCTGCTGAATATATCCATAGCAGATGTTGCAAGCGGCAAAAACTTATTTAATAGCAGGATTCCTTTTGGGATTGGGGCAGCAGTATTTCCATGGCCGGGTAAAGATGCAAAGTTTTTAGGATTTACAGTGTTTGGTAGTATCGGTAAAATTTATAAAATGAAGAAATCGGCATATGATGATCCGCACGTGGTTTTTCCTATTGCCAATTATGCCGGATATAATTTAGCAGTTGGTGCTCCACTACCTGAAGAGGTAATAAAGCCCTACTGCGATCCTAAAACTACTTTTGCTTTGAATGCGGGATTTGTTTTCAGGCTTGTTTATTAAACACGGATTGGCAACAAAATGTACATAGTCAGCCATAGCCGTGTAAACAGGGTATTGGAACCAGCTTGTACTATTTACCTTTAAAAATATCGAGATAAGATCTTTGGGTGCCATGCCGATATAGAACGGTCGAGAGAAATAAAAAAAGCGACCTGAAGTCGCTTTAAATGTGCCCTGGGCCGGAGTTGAACCGGCACGACCCTTGCGGATCACAGGATTTTAAGTCCGGCGTGTCTACCAATTTCACCACCAGGGCTCCTGATATTACTATCAAAAAAAAGTCCCCTCTTTGTCAAGAGAGGACTTTCCAGAGCGGAAGACCGGGCTCGAACCGGCCACCCCGACCTTGGCAAGGTCGTGCTCTACCAAATGAGCTACTTCCGCATATTGTTTCCAGGTTTTAACCCGGTATCTAAAAGAACTTATGTCTCACGGCCACCCCGATCCGCCGGCTGGCGGATCGTGCTCTACCAAATGAGTGCAGACGAGCTTCGCTGTCTGCATCAAGACCGGCTTTGCCGCGTCTTGACTACTTCCGCATATTGTTTGCCTGCTTTGATCAGTCGCTTAAAGAACTAAGGGGTCGCAAAAATAGGGCATGCACCCTTTTTAAAAAAATTTTAGCTGAACTTATTTATACTTTGGAGTATATAAAGTGCTTTCCTGCACGGGCACTTCCTGTTTGCTGTAACGCTTGGTGTACAACATATAACATCCGCCTAAAACAAATGCTACGATACAGAACACCTGCAGGTAAAAAAGGAAAGCCGAAGAGGATACCCAGTTATGGGTAAAATCCCTGTCCTGGATCTTTTGTGCTTCCTGGTCGTATTCGTGGGTATTGCTCATTGACACGGTTTTGTGGTGCAAAAATAGGGTTTCAGCTTAAAAAATCACTTTGTTTTACTCACAATTTCACTAAAATACTTCTTCTTTTTGGCGAAGTGCTGCCATACCATATTCTTTTGGAGGTAGCCTGAAAGCTGTCCCTTTTTTGTTTCGGGGAATATACTTTTCTTTTGATAGAACAACCACCATTTGATAAATGCCAGCTGCGCCCGCAGTATCGCGATAAAATAACCTCCATCGCCGCTCAATAAACCTTTCCATGCTGAAACGGCATCCAGGAAATTCCTGGCCGGCATTATCCATAATTTTTTGTGGAAAGGCAGGTTCTTCGACAACATGATCCGGTTGTTCCTGAAATTCAGATAGGTCTTTAATGAATTGCCTCTTGGCAATGTGCCACCACCTACATGGTAAACAATGGCTGCCGGACAGGAATATATCTTATACCCCGCCAATTGTATCCGCCAGCACAGATCGATCTCTTCCTGGTGAGCGAAAAAATATTCATCAAAACCGCGGGACGCATGAAAGATCGCCGGTCGTATACACAAGGCAGCGCCGCTGGCCCAGAAGATAGGCTCCGATTGATCATACTGCCCCTTGTCCTCTTCGCTCACATCAAATACTCTTCCTTTGGCGAAAGGATAACCATATTTATCCAGCCAGCCACCGGCCGCACCGGCATATTCGAACATGTTCCGCTTAGCATAGGAAAGTATCTTGGGTTGACAGGCCGCTATATTCATATCGCTATCCATCAGCGAGATCATGGGCTCCAGCCAGCCAGGAAGAACTTCCACATCAGAGTTCAACAGGATATAATAATCTCCTTCCACCTGTTTCAATGCTTCGTTATAACCTTTCGCAAAGCCATAGTTTTCTGTAAACAGGATCTGCCGTATTCCCGGATAATGATCGTTCAAAAAAGAAATGGAATCATCGGTAGAACCATTGTCTGCAATGATCACTTCATAGTTGGAATAACGGGTCGATAAGACCGAAGGAAGGAACTGTTCCAGGTATTTTCTTCCATTCCAGTTCAGTATTACAATGCTAACTTTGGGTGAAGGGCTCACTATACTGTCAATATTTATTCAAAAATAAGGTAAGCCGGTTGATCCCCGTTATTAAGTAGGAGGACCGGTTAAATACGAACTATGCTCAGGCAATTATTAAACTGGAGAACTGCATTGGCGATCGTGGCGATATTGATTGTCAGCGGTACCATTTTTTATTCCCAATACCTGGCCCGCAAGATCGCCAAGGAGGAAAAACAAAAAGTGGAGCAATGGATCGAGGCGGGGAAATTTCTGATCATTTCTCCGGCTGATGCCGATACGAGACTGGCTTCCATGATCCTTACAGAAAATAAATCGATCCCGATCATTGAAACAGATGAACTGGATAATCCTATCGTTGCTGTAAACCTTGATTCAGCCAAGATTGCCAATGACAGTAATTACCTGAAAAGAAAAGTGAAGCAATTCAAAAGTATTCACAATCCTATAGAATGGGTGGACCCGAAAGACCCAAAGATCCGGAACCTTTATTATTATGGAGATTCCAAATTGCTGAATGAGGTACGTTATTATCCTATTATTCAACTGGCGATAGTTGCCTTATTTATCATTATTACTGTGTTTTCTATCCGTAGCAGTTATCGTTCTACACAAAACCAGGTCTGGGCGGGGATGGCTAAAGAAACAGCGCACCAGTTAGGCACCCCGGTTTCTTCGCTGGAAGGATGGGTGGAAATGCTAAAGGAAAAATCGGGCAATGAAAAGATCGTACAGGAATTAAGCAAGGATGTGGACCGGTTGCGGCTCGTTTCTGACCGTTTTGGAAAAATAGGCAGTACGCCCCAGCTTGAAGAGATTGACCTGGTGAGCCAGATAAAAAACATGGTGGATTACATGAAAAAAAGAGCGGCAGGTAAGATTAATTTTTCACTGGATACCCATGGCCAGCAACAAATCATGGGTAAGGTTTCAGCACCGCTATTCGATTGGGTAATCGAGAACCTTTTAAAAAATGCGCTGGATGCAATGGACGGAAAAGGTAGTATTGCCGTGGATATTAACGATGATCCGAAGGAAGTATGTATTGACATAGCAGATAGCGGCAAAGGGATCAGTAAGCAAAACATTGCCCGTGTTTTTAAACCAGGGTTTACCACCAAGAAAAGGGGTTGGGGGCTCGGACTAAGTCTCTCCCGGAGGATCATCGAACAGTATCATAAGGGGCAGATCTTTGTGAAACAATCAGAAACCGGGAAAGGAACCACCTTCAGAATTGTTCTGAAAAAATAAAGACCTTACATTTGCAGTCCTGAAAAGATAATTCATATACGCGCCCAGGTGGCGAAATTGGTAGACGCACTACTTTGAGGTGGTAGCGCCCGAAAGGGTGTGGGAGTTCGAATCTCCTTTGCCGCACAAAAGGGTTGTTTGAGGTTCGAAGTTTGAGGTTTGAAGTTTGAATCTTTGAACCTTAAACTTTGAACTTTATTATAACTGGAAGTCTTTTTTGATCGCGGCCACAGCATTGGTGACATCAGTTTCGACCTGCTGAATAAGCTCTGCAAGAATCCCATTTCCCTCATTGGCCTT
>DASYLC010000164.1:0-20233 GCA_036009775.1 Chitinophagaceae bacterium | reverse complement strand
TGTTCGCACAAGTATAACAGCAAGTATACCAAGTCCAGGCGTGAAATCAGAAATTGCAGCAATCACAAACCGAGACAGACTTGTGCCATTTCCTGCGCTGCCAGATACTGCCACAACAGGTGCTAAAATCCTCATCCACCGTTTTAATAGGATCAATTCGGTGGAAATAATTGGTTAAAGTATCGGAAAAATGCCGTATCATCATCTTGACAGGCTGAATCGTCGTCAGAACCCAAACAAAATAAACTTGTGTAGGTTGTGAGTCATACAAACAGACCATTATGCAAAAGATAACTCTTATAATGTTTTTGCTCTTCTTTACGGGACAAGTATTTTGCCAAAACAAAAGTGTTGGCTATTGGACAGGTAATATGAACAGAGAAGGCTCAATAATGAACATAGCGGTTGAATTTACAATGCAGGTCAATAAAACAGCTGTTTTTTTCAATTCTCCATCACAAAAAGCCAGTGGGATTCCATTGGATAGTATCGCTATTGCAACTGACTCAATAAAGTTTCAATTAATGTCAGATCCAATTACATATTTTAAGTGCAAGGTTTCAAACGAAAAAATAATTGGGGAGTTTACTCAGGAAGGGTTTTCAAACGGAATTATCACTTTGTCCCGTTCCGCAAAACCGCAAACCTCATACCTGTTTACTGACACTTCATTTATAAGTGGCAAAAACAGAATTGCATGCCGTGTATATTTTCCACAAGGAAAAGGCAGGTTTCCCTCAGTGGTTTTCATGCATGGATCTGGCGGCGAAGGAATGTTTGCCAACCAGTATTTGGCAGAGTATTTAGCATCTAAAGGAATAATAACTTTAATTCAAGACAAGCAAGGTGCAGGAAAATCGACAGGGAACTGGACTACAGCCAATTTTGATGACCTGACAAATGACTATGTAAATGCAATTGGTTTTCTAAAAACATTCAGCAAGGTTAATAAAAATGGAATAGGAATTTATGGACATAGCCAGGGCGGAACTTTAGCACCATTACTTGCAGCAAAGTCTAAAGATGTTTCTTTTATAATTGCAGCAGCATCGGTTGGCGACACCGTTTATAAACAAGACTTATATAGAGTTAAAAATAATTTGAAGTCCAATGGCTTTTCCCAGACGGATGTTCAGGAGGCAATGACATACTACCAACAATGGCTTGACATGGCTCGTACAGGAAGTGGATTTGAAAAATTAGATTCTTTAAATAATGCAGCGAAAGATAAGAAGTGGTTTGGATGGGTTGAAGCACCGCCAAAAGCGCATTGGATATGGAAATTTTATTTAGCAACAGGAAATTATAATTCCATTGACTATTGGAAAAAAGTGAAGGTTCCAGTTTTACTTGTTTATGGCGAGAATGACCAAATTGAAGACATTAAAAGTTACTTGCACAATATTGATAACGCACAAGCCAATGGACCGATAAATAGAAAAGATATTACTGAAATAATTTTACCAAATGCTCAGCATAATCTTTGCATCTTTCCTGAAAAAAAGGACAAATTCTTTTGGTGGTATTTGTCTCGCGGATATGAAGACTTAATTACAGGCTGGATAAAATATAGGTTTAACGATTAATGTACGGGCATACATAATTTAGTTTTGAAATAATGCCTGAGAATATATTAGCCTTTAAATTCTTCTTTTATTTCATTGGAACAGTATATTGATAACAATAAATTGTTTGTGTTCCGTAAGAAAGCCAATAAAAAAGAGTTGATACCTGCTAAAGGGTTTCAACTCTTTTCATTTTACCCTGAATAATATCAAAGCACCAGCATTTTTGGTTTGAGTTTGCTGAAAGTAGGGTAGACTGGAAGAACTGGGAGAATAAAACCCTCGTAGTTGACCGGAAACCTAAATGCCAGCCAATGTCCGGGACTAAAAGATCTACTATGAAATTTGCAGGTCGTAATGGGTTTTTGGCACTACATGTAATTTCTCCCATAATTTGCGTTATATGGACAATATTGCCGGATGAGAATAATATTCCTTCTGTTGTTGTTGTTGGCCGCCGGGCGATCGGCGAGAGCGCAACTGTCGGGATGGGTAACGGATCAGGCCACTGTAAAAGGGTTACCCTATGTTACTCTCCGGCTTCTGCAGGATAAACGTCTTCTCCGGACAGCGATCACCGACAGCAGCGGGAGCTTCCATTTCCGGCAACTACTGGCCGGACGGTATACACTGCAAAGCAGTATCGCCGGTTATGATCCTGCCGAAGCAACATTCGATATAAAGGACAGCCTGCGCATTACTATCCAAATGAAGCAGGTTATAAAAAACCTGGAAGGAGTAACTGTTACCACGCAACGTCCCCTGGTAACTGCGCTGCAGGACGGGTTTCTATATGACGCTGCAAGGGATGTGCAAATGGCGGGTGAAACGGCAGGTGACCTGCTTCGCAAACTGCCCGGTGTGCAAGTCGACCCTGCCGGCCTTCCCTCTATGCGGGGCAGTACCCGCATCAAAATATTCATTGACGACATGCCTGCTGAAACATACGCTGCAACATCCGCGGAAGCATTGCGACTGGTCAGTGCCGACAATATCGCCAGGGTGGAAATTATCACACAACCTTCGGCGAGATATGATGGGGAAGGGGTAGATGGCGTTATTAATATCTATACAAAAAAACGGTTGTCAGACGGAGTCTCGGGAAATGTAAATGCTTTCGCCGGTACCCGGGGTGGTCATTTTGTCCCTGCGATGATAATCCGGAAAAGAAACTGGCTGATCAATAGCGACGCAGGTTATTATGGCTCCGGCAATGAAACCATCACCTTTCGTCAGCGCAAGGATAAGACCGGCGGCAATGATCTTGACCAATACCAGCTTGCCCGCAATAAAGCCCGCAATATAGTTGCCGGCACCACCCTCACCCGCATCATCGACAGTCTTACTACCGCAAGTCTTGGAGTGCGGTATGGGAACTTCCGGGATAATATCGAAACAGGAATTGATTACACCGTTTATTCACAAGGCAGTGTGATGGATCAGTATTCCCGGGCGATCAACAATAAGCTCTCGAGATGGAACTATAATTTCAATCTGGCTTTTTCTAAAAAATCCCGGGACAAGACCGGCGAACTATACATTCTGGGTTATTATTTCAATCAACAGATCCGTAATGATTACAGCCTGGAGCAACGTTCGTATACTGAAAGCAATGATAACCGGACTGGCAACCGGGAGGCAGCTTTCCAGGCTGATTATACGAAGAAAGGCAAACAAGAGAATAAATTTGAAACCGGGATCAAAGGAGCGTTCCGCCGTTTTAAAAATACAAGTGTATTCACACCGGACCAGGGAAGATCCGAAGAATTTTATTTTCTACGGGATATACTTTCCATCTACAGCAGTTATTCCTTCAATATGGGAAAGTGGAAAGCAAGGATAGGAGCACGGTATGAACACACTCTTCTTTCAATACAAACGCTCGATACTGCTTTGAAAATTCCTGACTACAGGAATTTCTTACCGAACCTGCTGCTCAGCAGGAGCAAAGATGCCAGTTCATTTTCCCTTGCCTATTCCCGCAGGATATCCAGGCCTTACCTGAATGCACTAAACCCGGTGGTGAGTTATATCGATTCCCTCAACCTGTCGTACGGAAATCCCTATCTCGATCCGGCCATCAGTAATAATTTCGACCTCACCTATACTTACAATAAAGGCAAATGGCTTGTCAGCGCCAATTTATTTTTCTACCAAACCATCCGCAGTATCGAGTATGTGACATTGCTCAAGGGAAACGGAATTGTTGAACGAACCTATCAGAATGTATCCAGGAATAATGCCGGCGGACTGTTCGCTCAATTAACCTTCCGGGGCAAGAAGCTTTCCATCAATACCAACTATACTTTAAGAAGAATTGAATACAGTAACGGCTTTACTTACCAGGAGAGATCCGGCTGGGTACTGAATGCCTTCGTCAACGCGAACTATAAACTTACACCGACGTTACTGCTGAATGCTTCCACCAGCCTTAACACCAGGCGTATCGATTTCCAGGGCAGCACCACGGGAACGAGGTACTATGTATTCATGGTGAACAAAACTTTTAAAGAGGGTAAGTATGCTTTCAATATCCGGCTCGATAATTTATTCATGCCTTTTCAAACCATTCGCGAGTTTACAGACAATGAAGCTGTCAGCATCATCTCCGATGCGAAGCAGATCCGCCGTTTTTTTCGTGTTGCATTCAATTATAAGTTTGGAAAAAAAGAGATCCGGGAGACGCCGGTACGAACGATAGGAAGTGATAATTAATTTAGATCCGGTTCCATCACGTTCAACTTTGCTTTAGCCGAAGCGACTAAAAATAACCTATTGATCTGCCAGGATGAACGATTTAAGGGTTACGGGTTACGGCCCGGTTTTTATTTTGAAAGGATGTTATTTTTTTTGTCATTGTTTCATTTTTCTTGTTGCTAATTTGTTGCCCGGGTTGTCCAATGAATTGATAGCCAAACGAAGGAATTTCGTATTGGTAAATAGTTTTATTTCTTTTGTTTGTCTCTTCTCAGTTAACTCTCCTACGTTTACGTTTCCTCACCAGATACAAACGTTGCCTAATTGAAGTGCCGCCAGCACCTGCTTTTTCTCGTTAAATAACAAAGACTCTCTTTCCCTCGATGGAATATCACCCTGCCTAACTGTGGTCATATTACCGGTTTAACCCGCATTAGTTTTATCATCTAAAATAGAATATGAAAGGACTCACCGGTATAATCCTGGCAAAAATCACCGAACTGGAAGAAGAACTGAAAAGCCATGGCTTCTGGCAGGTAGCCATGCCACCATGGGTGTACGGGTATGATGATATCAGCATACAGAACAAAACGGATTTTGCGCAATGGCTGCAATTTGTTTTTATTCCCAATCATACCTATGAAAAGAAAATAATCGCGGCACCTGAAAAAAACCTGCTGGTACCGCACGCGGTAAAATTTTTTGGAAACGATCTGCAAAAGGGCAAACTCATTCAAATACTGATTGAAATAGATGAATTGATATGATCAGGCTACTTATAATACGGTCACCGAAATCAAAAACTATAAATATGAAAAGAAACTATCTGCTGGGGCTTTTGCTTTTTTTCTTCCAGGGAGGCTTTGCCCAACAAACTTTTAACAGTGCAGGAACCAATGCTGTCTCCGGCAATTTTTCACTGGACTGGAGTGTGGGAGAACTTAGTCTTGTCAGCACAGTTCAAAACGGGAACCTGGTATTTACACAGGGCCTTCTCCAGGGAAACATCATTGTCTTTGTTACTACTCCTTCATCGATAGCTGATGGAGAAATAAAGATCCTGCCAAACCCTACACCCGGAATGCTTTACCTGCAAACGGGGTTCCTGAAGCCGGGAAAACTCTCTGTCATTATATATAACGCGGCGGGACAACTCCTTTCACAAAGCCAGGAACAACTAAATGGCTTTACCACGAAAAGCATCGACATGTCTGCTTATGCCGCCGGCACCTATATGTTACAGGTAAGTTTTCGCGATGTTACCGGCAACGAACGCAAACGCACATATAAAATAATCAAACTATAATCCCTTTCAATCACCAATTGCTTAAAAACATAATTATGATGTTACGTAAACTAATTTTATTCGCCCTGCTGCTAGGCTCTTTACCAGTCCTGGCCCAGGTGCCAAACAAATTCAATTACCAGGCTGTTGCACGCAATTCGTCCGGCCAGGCAATCATTAATACCAATATCAGCCTTCGCATTTCCGTCAGGAACGGTGAAGCAGGTGCTGTGGTTTACTCCGAGACGAGGAAAGTAATAACGGGTAACCTTGGTCTTTTTACCGTGGTTATTGGTAGCCCGGGAGCCAGTGCTACTACCGGTTCGCTTGCAGGGGTTGACTGGAGTCTTGGCAATATCTTCCTCGGCGTGGAAGCGGATCCATTGGGGGGCAACAGTTTTGTGCCGATGGGCAATACCGAACTGGTAAGTGTGCCCTATGCCATGTATGCTGTCAATGGTAAAAAAGGTGATAAGGGTGATATCGGTGCAACAGGTCCTATTGGTATACAGGGATCAATTGGTGCAACAGGCCCCATTGGTATGCAGGGATTAACTGGTGCAACAGGTCCCATTGGTATACAGGGATTAACTGGTGCAATGGGTTTACAGGGAAACCAGGGAGCCAATGGCTTGCCTGGCAACCAGGGTATCCAGGGTATGCAGGGACCTATTGGTCTGCAAGGTATCGCGGGACCGGTCGGTCCCATGGGAAACCAGGGCATCCAGGGATTGCAGGGTCCTGTCGGTTTGCAGGGTATGACGGGTGCTGTTGGTGCAACGGGACCCATGGGTGTAACAGGCGGGATTGGCGCTACCGGTCCACAGGGACTGGCAGGAAAAAACACATTGATAAAAACTACGGTAGAACCCGCCGGAGTTTATTGTGCAACAGGTGGTGTAGTGCTGGAGTATGGAATCGATATAAATGAAAATGGGATACTTGATGCAGGTGAAATAAATGCTGTTCTTTCAAAATACATCTGTAATGGTGCAGCAGGAATTGCTGCAAATGCATGGGGGCTTACTGGCAATGGAGGTACAAATCCAGCTACAAATTTTATCGGCACTACGGATAATGCAGCCTTCATCATCAAAGTAAATAATCAATTAGCCGGCAATATTCATCCCGCGGGTTCTATCTTCTTTGGTATTGATGCCGGTAAACTGAATCTTGATAATCTAAGCAGTGGCATAGGGTACCAGGCTTTGTCGAAAAATACAACAGGAAGTGGTAATACGGCCATGGGCTGGAACGCACTTGCAAACAATGCTAACAGTAATTACAATACTGCCGTGGGAGCATCAGCTCTAAGTAGCAATACAACAGGCGCTCAAAATACTGCAACAGGCGCGGGTGCGCTCTTTTCGAATCAAAACGGTAATTTCAACGCAGCCTTTGGTTACAGTGCGCTGAGCGTGAATGGAGCAGACGGTAATACTGCTATGGGCACCCATACGCTGTCAAATAATATCACGGGTTCCCAGAATACCGCTGTAGGTTTAAATGCTCTTTCAGAAAATATCTCAGGGGATAATAATGTCGCGTTGGGAACTTTTGCGCTCGGTGGTAATATATTTGGCTATCAAAATGTAGCTATTGGTAATGAAGCGCTTTTTTCTAACAAGGGTAGTAATAATACTGCAGTCGGCCACAGATCATTGGGAAAAAACTTTGAAACCGACGGAAATACAGCTATGGGTAGTCTCGCACTTTCTGAAAATCTATTTGGCGATGATAATACTGTCCAGGGCTCGTACGCCATGTATGCAAATACTGCAGGAAGCCGAAACGTTGCAATAGGAGCTACTTCACTAAATAATAATACAACCGGGGTCAACAATACAGCCGTTGGTTATAATACACTATCGGTAAACATATCGGGCTCTTATAACACAGCCCTGGGACTTGGCGCAGATGTTGGTGGAAGTAATCTTAACAACTCTACCGCTATAGGGTACAATGCCATTGTAAATAATGCCAACTCAATGGTTTTTGGAGATGCCAATATAATCAGTTGGGCGTTTGGAAGAAAAAGCACTGTAAGCGGTAATGCATTCCAGGTCGGTTCAGGACCAACGAATGGTAATGGTGCTTACCTGACCGCCGGTGGCGTATGGACAAACGCATCCGATTCTTCAAAAAAGGAAAACCTGACAAAACTCGATGGCGCGTCGATACTCGCTAAACTAAAACAGTTGTCAATCACCCGCTGGAACTACAAAGGCACAAATGAATACCATATAGGCCCGATGGCACAGGACTTTCACCGGTTGTTCAATGTGGGTACGGACAATACGAGTATTTCCAGTATCGACCCGGCCGGTATTGCGTTAAAAGCCATACAGGAGCAACAGCTTGAACTGGAAGAACTGAAGGCCATGATCAAAACGATGCAGGCTGAAATCATCGCGCTTAAAAAAAAGCAATAGAACAAATACAGTGCATCTCGAACATCAGACCTTTCTAAGAACCAAGAAAATGAAACTTAAAAAATTAACCACTGAGTGACTTTTGACCATTGTGCGCTGATTAGAATGCCCAACAACGCCTGATGTTAATTGCCCGCGGAAACGCGAAGCAATAAAGCATTGGGCGTTAACGGTTTCATGTGGTGATCGCGGATAAAGCAGCGTTTGGATTTTCTGTACCGGGAAATGCCACGAAACAGGCTCAATAAAAGGGAGTTGACACCTGCTAAAGGGTATCAACTCTTTTCTTTTTACCCTAAGTAATACCGGAGCACCAGCACTTTTGCAGTATGCAGCACTCCAAAGGGCCCTTTTCGTATGGTTTGAATAGCGTTCATACGGGTACGTGCATATTTATCTGTTTTTTCTTTAATCCATTCATCCTAAAAATCATAATTCTTTATGTGTAAGTGCTGACCTTTGCAAAGGACTATTATGAAGTAGTGCGTAGCCATGAGAAAAACCCTTTTCCCCCAAAATGACTTGCTAAAAAAATACATTAAGTATATTTCTGTCCATCATTCAGAGGAAGGAAAGCGGGAATTCTTTGTTTTTCCAAATCCTGGTTCGGCAATCGCACTTCATAAAAAACATTCTTTTGTGCAGGAGCAGAAAAATGTTTTTCGTTCTTTCAGAACTGAAGCAGATACCCAGCTTTTGCATATTAACCGTATTGACCCCGTCCATGTGATTGATGAAGGACAAAAGACTTCCATCACGATCGTATTTGAGCCACTGGGGATAAATCATTTTTTTTCTGAAAGTCTTTCCGGAATAATCGCGACAGCCGGAAACGAATATTCATATATTGATATCAGCCGGTATTCATTTTTGGGGTTTGCAGACCTGGTATTCCAAAGTACTGACACAGCGGAACAATTGGAATTGATCGAGCGTTTCCTGGTTCGGAAATTCTGTGCGCAGGAAACCCCGTTCCTGGAAGAAGCTATTTCACTCCTCACTGATTTTGACCAGATCCGTACTATCCCTGAAATCTGCAACCAGATCTGTACCAGTCCCCGTAACCTTTCAAGACTATTCAATAAACACACCGGTCTTTCTCCTGTCGAATTCAGAAATATCAGCCAGTTCCGTTTCTCCCTTCATAAAAAAATGGAATCCGGGAGCAAGGCACTTAAGGATATAAGTTATGAAAGTAATTATAGCGACGCATCCTACATGGTGCGTACTTACAGAAAATATACCGGGCTGAACCCCAGCTCTTTCTTTGATAAAATAACCGTGGAAAGTAATTATGTTTTCCTGGCGCTTTAGAATTTCAACAATCGTTAACAATTCTGTCTCAAAAGTCCAAGTCCGTGAAGCGGATGTCTGCTATTTTTGCTTTTCAAATGATCCTTTATGAGAACAGCGATCCTTTTTTTTTGTGTTTCATTATTTGTAGTTAAGGCCCGCGCTCAAACGGCTTATACGGAGAATATAGATAAAGCGTGGGATCTCTATAACCAAAAAGATTACATCAATTCAGCAAAAACGTATTCACTGGCATTTGCATTAAATGGGGGTAAGGGAACACAAACCGACCGTTATAATGCTGCCTGTTCCTGGGCACTCGCGGGCAATATTGATTCTGCATTTCATTATTTATTTGGGGCTGCTGAAAAGAACAACTATGACAATTACGGTCATATTACTACTGATACCGATCTCGATTCGATCCATGGAGATCCACGCTGGGAAAAGGTGCTGGCCATAGTTTTTAAAAACAAAGAAAAAGCAGAAGCTAATTTTAACAAGCCGGTAATAGCAATACTTGATACCATTAACAAGGATGATCAGCGAACGAGAAAGGGAATTGTAGAGCTGATCCAAAAAGAAGGCAGGGAATCAGACACCGTAAAGAAAAGATTGAGAGAAATGAGTATCGTCGATTCTATTGATCTCGTCAAGACCCGGAAGCTTTTGGACGAGTACGGGTGGCTTGGATTTGACGAGGTAGGACGAATGGGAGCCTTAACTATATTCCTCGTAATACAGCATTCGTCATTGCCGGTGCAACAGAAATATTTGCCAATGATGCGTGAAGCTGTTAAAAAAAACCAGGCTTCTTCCGCGAATCTTGCCCTGCTGGAAGATCGGGTTGCTTTAGGTGAAGGCAGGAAGCAGATATACGGAAGCCAGATCCATTCAGATAAAAAAACAAATCAGCCTTTTCTGGCCCCCTTAGATGATCCTGATCATGTTGACGAAAGAAGAAAAGCCGTGGGGTTGGGGTCTCTTGCAGAATATCTAAAACAGTTTGGATTGACCTGGGATCTTGAGCTATATAAGAAGCAGCAGAAGGAGGAGGATGCCAAAGTGAAAAAAAATTGAGTATGGGATCGATGCCCCGAAAACATGTTGTTCTTGTTTAGTTTTTCATACTGGTAATTTATGGTCCATTTTGCTTAATCCCGATAGTCATGAACAGCTTTTTTGTACCGGAAATAGTCCACCGGAACAGGCTCAATAAAAAAGAGTTGACACCTGCTAAAGGATATCAACTCTTTTCTTTTTACCCTAAATAATATCAGAGCACCAGCACTTTTGCAGTATGCAACACTCCATTCACTTTCACCTGTACAGCAATAATATCTCCTGCTGAAGAATTAAAGGCCCTTGTATCAGCGCTAAAGCGGTGAGTACCGGCCGGCAGCTCTGTCTCTGAACGTAATTCTTTTGTGACCCGGCTTTGCGACGATACCGCCTGGATACTGATCCGGCCTGCTGTTTTCAGGTTCACCTGTACGGTAAACTGGTCTTTTACCGGGTTAGGAGAGATTGTTATAGTAACAGGTTCTTCCACCGGGCTGATGATCGTTTTTTCATCCAGTTGTTTCAGTATTTTTTCCACATACAGCACCCCGTTATCATGATCGCCATGGATCTTGTACCGGCCCTGTGCATCGTTTGGATTATCCAACCGTTCTGTTCTTACCTCTGTCAATAACCGGCCATATTGATTTGTTGTGAGCGACAACAATAATTCGCCGATATAGTGATCCCCATTGTTTACAAATTTGTCGAACACCAACAGCATGGCAGCGGTAGTATTTTTTTGGCTGAATGCTGCCAGTTTTTCGAACTCAGCATTTTTGCAATACATCGAAGGGTCGCTCAGCGAAGCATTCCTGGCCTTGGTTTTATCCCAGGCAGCATATAATTCATTAAACTTACTTATAAACGAAGCATCTGCTTTTGATAACATAGAACGCAATTTTTCCTGCGCTCCGGTAGTAAGCATTGCCCTGTCAATAACAGCCACACCGGCTTTCACCGCATCCATATCTGTTTCAAATGCACCGGCTGGCACTGCAACCCTGGCATAAGTACCGGTAGGTTTGTAGTAATTAGATACATATCCATACCAGTCAGCTTTTTCCAGTGCATTACGCGGGTGCAGGGTACGATCGAAACCGCCGGGCTTGCTTTCCCAATCGTAGCCATGCGGGTTATTATTGCCAGGTTTAGTTACTGAGGCATGGGTATAATCAATGGCTGTTTTCCACAGATCCACCACGGAATTAGAGACAGTAGCGCCAGTGCGGGTATAATTCCAGGCACCAGGAAAACGGGCCGGGGTGTTGGAGTAAAATTTATCAAAGCCGGCCAACGGATTTCCTGCCACATACCAGGTAGACCAGCTACTGGGGGGCCATTCCCATGATGAAGTGATGCCACCGCTCCAGGCAATACAATTATAAACTCCGGTACCGGGTGCTGTTTGAATCGCATCTTCTCCTTTGAGCAACGGAAAATTCCCCGCCTCGCCGGAGGTAGGCAGTGAAGCTGCTACATTACCCATATAGAGGTCGCAAATGCCGGTTTTGGCAGAACTGTAAGCACACACATATACATAGGGGCTGGCAGCGGCATAATTTTTTTTAATGCGGGAGCAAAGAGACCAGTTCCAGGTGCCACCGCTTGTGTTTCCGTAATCATCATTATATCCTGTAACCATGCCACCAGAACTGTACAGTGTAAAAATGCGGGTATCGGGATTTGTACCGGTGAGTTTGGCGGTAAAGTAATTGAGATTACCTGTCCGCAGCGAAGTAGAAAAACGTTGCCCGGCAATGGGTGTATTAGAAAGAAGAGGGACGCCGTTTTGCTGAATATTGGTTATACCGGTTACTGATGCATGAAAAGGTCGTGCGAGCAGGGCATAGTAGCCAGTTACGGGAATGTTCACCACCAGGTTGCTTTCATATGTTCCGTTATAGTCATCACTATACCAGGAACGGGTGTCTATATTAGCGGGATCAAAAAGATGAAGCACCGGGTCCGTGGTAGAGTTGTTGGTGCTGAAAGTATATACAATGCCGGCTGATAAGTATACAAATTGAAAAGTGGAATAACTAAAGGCTGTATCAATTGCATGGTCATAATTGCCTGCGGGGTTGCTCAGCACTTTGTTAGCTGAAAGCTCGTATTTATTTGCTGCGGGAATAATGGAAACGGGCTGCTCCTGTTTCCATTGCGCAATGCGCCCGGCAAATTGCTGCCAGTTAGCATCCAGCGAAGGATGAGAACCGCTGCGGCTGAAGCTGACCTGGTCAACCAGCGGGGGCATATTTCCCATCAGACTCAGTTTAATGGTATGACGGCCGGCAGTAAGATATAAACCGCCTGCATCATTTTTTGTCAAAGCAGAAATGTTTGCTTTTTGCCAGCCGCTTTCTACCGCAATAACGCGGAATGAAGTGGCTTTATCATCAACACTAACAGGAAGCACCGAACCGGTTTGCAGGTTCGATACTATTGCAAGAGAATACGTACCTGCTACTGGTACATCAATGATGTAAGCCGTAGCTGAACGGGCGCCATCATTTTCGGTCCATTGTTGTACCAGGTTTACTTCGCCAGCGGCGTAGTTACGGGGATAATTTTTTACTTCGCTTTTGTTTTGTGAAAAGGCCATTGTGCCGAGAAGAACTGCGGCAAAGGCCGTTGCTAAAGATCGTAACATGATAAGGTTGGTTTAATGGTTAACTGAGAACCGCGTTTTGTTTACCATAACAGCAATTCTCTTAATAAACCAAAGTTACCTGTTGAGTAAATGAAAAACAATACCACTTACAGGTTATGCAGCGGCAGGCCATTTGGGATAAAAAGCGAACAGGCTGATCTATTGTTTCCTTTATTGAACGGTCTTCCGGGTATCGCTTGTGCCTGAGGATCAGGGTCTGACCTCTGATCAGTATGAGCAAACTGGGACTTATGGACACGGTGTCATCACATCATAAGGTGATTGTCCCGTATCCGTTTTCAGGCAACCTTTGTTGCAAAACGCTTGCTATGAAACTCTATTTCTTTCTTGCCTGCATCCTTCTTGGCGAAAAAAGTTTTTCTCAAAACGTCGGCGTCGGCACTGTCAATCCAGCCGAACGATTGGATGTAAATGGCAATATCAATGTCACCGGTACCATTAAGGCGAATGGCACAGACGGACAACCCAACCAGGTATTGATGAAAAACGAATCCGGAGTTTTTACATGGGGAAATATGAGTGAGTACAAAAACATGGCCACGTTTACCGATACGAGTACTACTGTTATCTGGCCGGTGCCTGCGGGTGTTACAAAAGTGTGGGTTGAACTGTGGGGTGGTGGTGGAGCAGGCCTTGATGCAGGTGGTGGTGCGGGGGGATACCTCAGTGTTGTGGTCAATATTATTCCGGGAGAGAATGTGCACGTCACCGTTGGTAAAGGGGGTACTGATAATCCTACGGTATCTGGTCCCCTGACCAGTGCAAAAAACGGAACGCGGAGCACTTTTGAGCATTCCGGCAATTATGATGCAACGGCGGGATTGGGTGCACAGACTTCAACGGCCCTGAGTTACACGCAATATGCCCCCGGCAGGGGCGGTTCTTATTTTCTCAGCATCCCTGAAACTGCTAACCCGCGCGGATCATTCTATGCAGTAGCAGGGGAGGGTGGCGGACCGTATTTAATAGAGTACCAGAACCTATCGCCCAATCAATATTCGCAACGAAGAACCTATGGCGATGGTGGCGCTGCGCCCAATACCACCGGTTTCAGGGCCAAAGCTGCAGTGGAGCAATACCTGTTTATCGTTTCGCCGCCATCCAATGCCAGGAGCCACTATTCATCTTCAAGGCCAGGCATTTTCCCGGGCGGCGGTGGTAGTGGCGGACCCAATCTGTCGCCTGATCAACGCGAGGGCGCGAACGGGTTGGTGATCATTCACTATTAGCCGGTAGTTTGGGTAAGATCGTTACTACCAACTCCGGACTATTGACTGTTCCCATCACATCATAAGGTGATTGTCCCGTATCCGATTTCACGCAACCTTTGTTGCAAAACCCTGGTATGAAATTCTATTTCTTTCTTATTGCCTGCATCCTGCCTGCCATAAAAGGTTTTTCTCAAAATGTCGGTGTTGGTACTACCAATCCGGCCGAGCGACTGGATGTGAATGGCAATATCAATGTCGCCGGCACCATTAAGGTGAATGGCATAGATGGGCAACCTAACCAGGTGCTGATGAAAAATAATAGCGATGTGTTATCATGGGGTGATCTCTGCGATTATAAAAGCCTGGTAACATTCAATAATGGCTCCGGCAATTGGGTGGTTCCTGCCGGCGTAACAAGGATAATGATAGAAGTATGGGGCGCCGGTGCAGGCGGAAGTAATGCTGCAGGCGGCGGTGGTGGTGGTTATGTTCGTATTGTATTTCCGGTAATAGCCGGTAATAATATTGCATACGTTATAGGACAGGGTGGACAGGGAGCCAATAGCGATCTGACCAATGCACCGGGTGAACCATCAGTGGTCACTGTCACCAGTAATAGTACATATGTTGTTACCGCAAACGGTGGTAGTCCCGGTGGTGGTACTCAAACAGGAATGACAGTGGCAAATGGTGGCAGCGGTTCCATACTTGGTCCGCCGTCGACGCCCAAAGACTTTATCATATTAACAGGGGGCACTGGAAAATTTTCAGTCAATACATTTTTTAATAACGGATCCACTTACTATGAACATGCTTATGGTGCCGATGGGGGTAATGGCGCCAATTCACATGATACAGGCGGCATGGGAAGAATGCGCCTGCATACAACTTCACCCACATCCATCATCAAATCCACTTCGTCTTCGGCGGGAAAACAACCCGGCGGCGGTGGAGGCGGGGCTTTTGTTGTTATATCAAATGGTTCTACCGGGGTTGGCGGTTTCGGCGGCGATGGTCTTGTAATGATCCGCTATTGATAACAGGGTTACTTATCGTATCAATTATTTAAATCGTGGCTATGAAATATATTTTTTCTTTCCTGATCATCCTTTCTTCATTTCATTTACCAGCACAAAATGTTGGAGTAGGCACTACCACACCGGTGGAACGATTGGATGTAAATGGCAACATCAATGTAGCTGGTACCATCAAAGCCAATGGTGTGGATGGGCAACCCAACCAGGTATTGATGAAAGATCAATCCGGTGCTTTTGTATGGGGGGATCTGTGTAATTATAAAAACCAAGCTTACTTCGATGCCGTGACCACCCAGAATTGGGCCGTACCAGCTAATGTACAACGCATAAGTATTGAAGCGTGGGGATCAGGTGGAGGTGGAAGTTCGTATTCAGGCGGCGGTGGCGGGGGATATATTGTAGCTACGTTTGCGGTAACACCCGGGGAAATCATCAGTATTACTATCAACTTCGGCGGTAATGGTGGTAACGGAAATACAGCGGGTACAGCGGGAGGAAATACGATAATCACCGTTGACGATACAACAGTAACTGCTCATGGCGGCAATGGTGGTACAGCCGGTTCACAAATACCAACAACAACCGGTGGATATTATAGTGTAACAAATGGGTTCAGCAATTTTTTTGCCGTGCGTGGTGAAGCAGGCCACGGGTGTGAATATATGTTTACTAATAATGGCACCAATGCACTGGAGATCGTTTTCAATGGAAATGGCGGCAATGCAGGTAATACCAATAGTACCGGTGCATTGGGTGCATACCGTATAGTATTCACCGGTTCACCTTCATCAACGGTGCGGTATCGCCTGCCCGAAGTAGGCCGTCAGCCGGGTGGTGGTGGAGGCGCAGGTTTCTCCATGATCTCCGGCACCAGCACCAATAACGGGTTTGCAGGAGGAAGCGGTGCGGTGGTAATTCATTATTAGGTTGCCGGCATTGATTTTTTTCTTCCCGAAAAAAGGTAAGGTAGGGCAGGGGTTTTATAGGTGAACCACAACGGGTTGTTTGGTTTATACGGAAGGTGATCGAAAGTTGAACGCAGGATCAATATACAACATAACGAAGTGTGCGGAACAATCACGGTCAGTTGTGATTTGCTTTCAATTTATGGTGTAGCTTAGCTCTTTAACAACTACAATTCCATGCGAAAGAAACAGGTCTTGTTGCGATTTGCTTTGCCGAAAGATTTATATATAAACCCTATCAGATAGTATGCTCGAAATTGTGATTGAAGCCCGGAATGCCGCCATCAGTGAAAACATGAAAGTAAAGCGGATACTTCCTTTCCGGCTGCGCAGGATGGTAGGCCCTTTTATTTTTATGGATCATGCAGGTCCTGTTGCTGACATACCGTCAAATCCTTCTGCACTGGACGTATTACCACACCCGCATATTGGCCTTTCCACTGTTAGTTACCTGTTCGGCGGGCAGGTAACACATCGCGATAGCCTGGGTGTTGAGCAGATCATTCGCCCGGGTGAAGTGAACTGGATGACTGCAGGAAGTGGTATCGCCCATTCCGAAAGATTTGAAGATCCATCGGCCTTATCAGGCGGTCTTGAAATGATCCAGACCTGGGTCGCTTTGCCCCAAAAGGATGAGGAAGCAGCCCCGTCATTTAATAACTACCAACCCGAACAACTTCCCATATTTACTGATAAAGGTGTCTGGATGCGGCTGATAGCCGGTAATGCGTACGGCCTGCGTAATGAAGTGAAAACAAAGTCGCCGCTGTTCTACCTGCATGTCGTGTTACAGGAGGGCGCAAGATTCGGTCTTCCCCGGGAGCACAGCGAACGCGGCTTCTATATCGTGAAAGGAAATGTTGAAGTAGACGGCAATGCATACCAGGCGGGTCAAATGCTGGTTTTTACCAGGGGAACAGACCCGATCATACTGGCAAAAGAAAATACAACATTAATGCTGCTGGGCGGTGAACCTTTGGGGGAACGTTATATATGGTGGAATTTCGTTTCCAGCCGTAAAGAACGTATTGAGCAGGCAAAAGAAGACTGGAAACAGGGCCGGATCCTATTACCGCCAAATGATAATAAGGAATTTATACCGCTACCGGAGAATAAATCAAGACCGGCCGGCGGTCCACCAAAGCCGGAGCCGCTTTCCTGATGGTTCAAACGATTATAAAGAGGTCAACTCTAAAACTAAGATATGGAAGCCACCGCCTACATCGCCCGACAACCCGCCGGGCGTCAGAAGCTTTTGACCGGCATTCATAAAGCGATTACCCGCTATGATAAAACCGTAACTGCTACCGTGAAGCCCATGATGGCAAGGATATGATCAATTACCTGGCACCGGGAATTTTCAAGTATGGGTTGTCAAGCGTGAAAAATTATATGTCGCTGCATGTGTTGCCTATGTATGGTTCACCGGTTTTACATGAAAAATATAAAAAATTACTGCCATTAGCCAGCTTCCAGAAAGGGTGTATCCACTTCAGGGATGAAAAAGAATTGCTGCTTCCCGTTGTAAAGGAATTGATCAAAGACTGTTCTTCAATCGATCTCGCTGCGATGAAGAAGCAATGGGAAGAATCGAAGAAGACAAAGGTGAAGACGAAAAAAACAGGAGCATCGAAATAAAGGCACCCAGGCTTGTATTTTATTTTGAATTAACGTAAGGCCAGATATATTGTCACAATTATGAAAATGATCCCGCTTTTTAAAGTGAAGAATATGAAGGATGCAATCGATTTTTATACCGGTGTTCTTGATTTTGAACTGAAATATCCCGGGTCAACAGCAGACGATTGGGTAGTTGACCTGGTGAAGGAAGATATGGAATTACAGTTGACCATACTGGAAGGCGATTATTTATTTGGATCAGTAGTTAATATCCGGGTTGATGAAGTGGATAATCTTTTTAAAAAATATCTTGAAAGAGGGTTGGATATTTCAGGTAAGGAAGGATCACCTGTTCATCAGGGACCCGTTGACCAGAGTTGGGGCAACCGGGAATTTTATGTGGGCGACAACCAGGGCAATACATTAAGGTTCTGTAGCAGAATTATCTGGTGAAAAACCAGCGACCGAATGGTCAAAAGGGGAATACCTGTTCAATAGATCACACGCTGCTTCTATATCAAATGCCACCTGGCGTAACCTTTTTGTGTATTTTGTATATGGATAATTTATGGAAGAAGAATTTATCATACGTGAAGCTGCAAAGGAAGACATCCACAACCTTGCGGTTTTGCATGTAAGAGCGTGGAATGAAACATATAACAATACTTCACCTGACCCATCAATAGCCACCAGGGAATGGCAGTGGCAGGAACAATTTAACAGTCCTGATAAGAACTGGTTTTGCCTGGTCATTGAAAACAAACAGGGAGAATTAATTGGCTTTGCAAAAGGTATGACGTTTAACCATCCGTCATTACCGGAATTCGATGGAGAATTGAATAAAATCTATATTTTAAAAGCTTATCATAAATCAGGATTGGGCAAAAAACTACTTTCCCGTGCTTTCAAAATGTTCAAAGACATGGGAATTCAATCTGTCGTTTTATTCGGCGATGCGAAAAATCCTGCCGGTGGTTTTCATGAGGCCATGGGTGCAAAGAAGTTGTTCAGTCCTGACGGAGGTTTTCATGGCGGATATGGATGGACCAACATACATCAATCCGGTTTAATTTAATCGTAGTCTAAACAGGTTAACTATATGGAGCGATCAGTAAAACCAGTACCGTACCCCAATCAAAGCATTATTCCGTACATAATGGTTGAAAATGTAAACAGGGCTAATTACTTTTCTTGAAGGGGCATTTGGTGCCCAACTTAAATACAAACTTGACAGGAGGACGGAACCATCATGCATGCTGAAGTGATCATAGGAAGCAACATTATTATGATGGGAGAACCCAGCGAACGGTAAGTGAAAACTATACCATCCTGCCAGTTAATATTCTCACTTAAAATCCTTTCGTCGGTGGATTCAACAAAACAGGATCTCCCAAGCCGAGTTTTTTTAACGGTTCCAACTGGGTCTTTGCATCTCCAACAACGAGCCAGACCATCCTGTTGGTATCGAGATATCTATTGGAAAGTGATTTGATCTTTTCAACGGTCATGTCCTTTACGATCTTTTCCCGGTCCAGAACATAATTGGGTTTCCAGCCATAGGAGCTGATATTCTCCAGCATATTCAGCTTGGCACCCGTTGTTTCAAATGCCCTGGCATTACTTTTAACAAGAAAACTTTTGGTGGTTGCCAGGTCCTCTGCTGAATAGTTTTTGCCATAATTCTCAAGGATATCTTTTATCAATTGGGAAGATTCATACGTTACATTACTCCTTACACCACTGGCGATCGTAAAAGGCCCGGGTGTATTTGTTCCCGAAAAGCCGGAAAATATGCCATACGTATATCCCTTGCCTTCGCGTAATTGCTGGGTGAGTTGTGATGCGAACCCGCCGCCACCCAAAATATAGTTCATCACTACGGCAGGGTAATAATCCGGATCAGTGGCAGAAAGAGCGGGATAGCCAATACGTAATACCGATTGTTTGGCATCAGGCACATCAAAGAAAAAGACTTTCGCCTTTCCACTTTCTTGTGCGATGGACCATGCGGGGATCTCTACTTTCTTCGCTTTCCAGTCCGCAGCCAACTTATTTAACCCGGCTGATATTTTAGTTTGATCGATCGCGCCAACGACATGGACACGTGTTACAGAAGGAGAAATATAACTGGAATAATAGTTCTTCAGGTCATCCAGTGTAATGTCTTTTATGGAGGCTGAACTACCAAGTATATTGCGTGACCGGATATTGGAACGTCCATAAATAAGCTCATTGTATTGTTGTTGAGCCAGCGAGTTCGGATCTCCTTCCTGTTGTTTAAGCTGGCTAAGTATGGATTGCCTGATCAGGTCAAACTCCTTTGCATCCCATCGTGGTTCGAGCAGGATCTCTTTGACAAGATCAACGGTTGGCTGGAAATTTTTAGCAAGTG
>DASYLC010000163.1:0-5718 GCA_036009775.1 Chitinophagaceae bacterium | reverse complement strand
ATTCAGGGTCAGCTGTTTTACCAAATGCTCATCACCGATTTTCCCGGCTGTTTTTTTCTTCCATTGTAATAATGTTAAAAAAAGCAGTGCCAGTACCGCGAGACCGCTGAAAAGGATAATAAACTCTTTATGTTCAAAACGAAGGCCCAAATGTGTACGTGTGAAAATTATAGGTTACAATGACAAAAATCAAACCAATAGCAAAATTCCGATGCAGGGAAACTGTATTCATTTCCACATTCACCACATTTTCACACTTCCACATCAAATGCCTACATCTTCCCGTCAAAAAATCCCAGGTATTTTAATATGTCTTTCAGCATCTGCATCCGTACTTTCACCATATCGATATTTTTATCCGGAGACTCTATATTCAGAACGAAAAAATAAGGATGTTTGTTTTCTTCGATCCAGCCCACGACCCAGCCCAGTGCATTCCCTTTTTCGGTATATCCCCAGCCGGTCTTATACCCCAACCGGTAATTGGCATTGTTCTCAAATAACATTGCTCTTTTTACTATTTTTTGGTAACTGGCAAAAAAAGGTAACTGGTCGAAATACAATCGCTTTACCAGTCCCAGTTCCTCATCCGGTTTTATCTTCAGTGTATTGTTGAGCCAGAACGAATCAATGGGTCCCGTGATCTTTTTGGTACCATAACCCAGTGAATCCAGCCAGAATTGCATAGTATCTCTCCCGATACGGCGGGCCACTTCCTGGTAATAAGGAACGGAAGAAACCCTGAAGGCATCATACATGATCAGGTCCTTATCCCATGCATCCCTGCGTTTCACCCCATCCCATTTGATCACCATGCTGTCGCCGCTGATCTTTCCGGTTTGCAGACCGATCAGTGAGTTCACGATCTTGAAAGTGGAAGCAGGCAGGTAATTGCTGTCGCGGTAACGGGCCAGGTTATGAACGGTGAATTTGCCGGTGCCGTTATCCATCAGGGCAAAACAACCTTCCACTTTATTCTCTTCAAAGTATTTCGCCAGACCCTTGTCCTTTTTTACATTGTTGGGGGAACAGGAAAAAAACAAAAAAGCTACAAGCAACGAATAGAAAATAGACCGCATCTGACTATAGAATTTGTGCAAAGTTAACGGCTGCGGGCCCGCTACCGCCTCCCTTCATAAAATAAAGCAGGGACAATTTTAAACACCTAATTTCGTTTAACGCTAAATCAATTTCATGAAAAAGACCGCTGCACCCCTCCTGTTTTTAGCAGTAATAGTTACCCTTTTCAGCTGTAAAAAAGAAAAAGACGGTATAGATCATAGCCCGAGGCTGATCCTGAAATTCAAATTCGATTCCACTCAGGCCCGGCTGAATAATGTCGGTCTGCCACAGGCCATACCGGCCGGTCATGCGGGACAAAGCCCGGTCTTTAATAAAATGAGCGCCCATTATGTGGAACTGGCTCCTACAGCCACTACGGCATTAGGCGCTGGTGCCGTGATCTATTATGCCCCGGAAACTTTCGCGGGAGGTCCAAAGGCCATTGACTTTGAAAGATCATTTTTCGCCGGAGATAACCAGTTATTTTTTTCTGCCCCGATAAAGGATATCACACCGGGTGAATACGAATGGCTGCGTGTATCACTGGCCTATCAGAATTTCGATGTGAAATTTTATATCGATACAGTTGTCAGTACTCCCGGCGGTCCCGTTACGATCAAGCAGGAATTTCCTGCTACGGCTGCAGGGTTCATCGGTTTCAATACTTATATTAAAAATCTCCTGATCAAGACCCAATCGATCCCGGTGAATGCGAATAAACCACAGGGCTTCTGGGCCTTCGAGACGGTCGTAAATTATGGCGGCATCAATTATCCATTTACTTCGTCCGGGCAGGCGCCTGCAGGTGCTACCACTGTTCCTAATCCCATTTTTGCCACATCACCGATACCGGCTGGTTCCTGTGTAGTAACGGCTGCATTCGCACCGGGTAAATTAAGGATCACCGGTACGGAGACCAGTGATATCGTGATTGAAGTATCCCTCAGCACTAACAAGAGTTTTGAATGGACCGAAGTAGTGGCTGATGGGAAATGGGAGCCCGCTAAAGGTGAAGGCGTAACCGATATGGGTATACGCGGTATGATCCCGAGGATACAATAAATTATTTCTCCCTTGTCAATACAGCTTTTTGATAGCTACCCACCCGGTAGCTATCAACATTGGGGACTTGTTCTGTCCCATTACCCGTTGTGACGATCGGTTTAGCAGCGATGCTGAAGAACTCGACCAATAGCTTACCATCTTCCATCCAGTAATTATTCACGATGGTATTGCCGGCTACTGTAAATGCGCCGCAGAACCGTTTGCCTACCCAGAACTGGTCGAGTACAATGCCATTGAGTTCATCGATCACCCAATGGTTTTTGGCAGCATCTTTTGATCGTAAGAGATAAGGACGGTTATCTTCCCCCACTGCACCATAGATGATCTGCCAGGTATAGTTACCGGTACTGTCGCCGGCTGCGATCCGCAACTCGATATTTATTTTCTGCGGTTCTTCTTTACCCGTCTTATACCATTCCAGCGTTCCTTTCCAGTTACCCATCCATGATCCGGGAAATTGATCTTTCTGTCCCAATACAGAAACGGAGATAAACAAAACGACTATCAGCAGACTAACCTTCATACTTGCATTTTAGTAAAAATAAAAATTCCCGACCTGCCTGGGGCGGGACGGGAGTGAATTTCTTTTGATCTTAAAACTTTACAGGTAAATCCCGTTCTTTAAACGATAGTGCTTGTTTCCCTGGCAATCCCTTTTAGTGGCGGCGCAGGAACTCAATACAAAGGTTAATACTGCTACGGTAGCTAATGAAAGCAATAATCTTTTCATACTTCTTTTTTAAAAGTGGTACACCCAGGGCGTACGGGTAAACAAATTAGTTAAGAGAATTCCAGAGGAAAATGGTGGGTAGAGTTTTAGATCATCGTAGTAGAAGAACGAAAATAATGCCGGTATGGTACTTCTCATAGCTTTTTACCTTATTTTTTTTCTTTTTATTTAGAAAATCCACCGGGGAATGTTTTTTATCGTAAAAACACGAGTGATCGCTTGTTTATAATATTGTTTATTGAGTGGTATGGCTCCTTTCGGGTAATTTTACGTTATCAAAATAACTGTCATGAAAAAAATAGTTGTTCTTCTTCTTTCCTCCTCCCTGCTGCTCATAGCCTGTAATAATGATAAACCCAAAGACAGTATCACCATTACGGATAAGGAAGGCAAAGAAAAGATCACGGTCAGCCCTTCCGAAATAAAGAATGATATGGAGGCGATGCTGCAACGCAAAGAAGAACTGAGTGCTATGACCCCTTTGACAGCGGATGAATTAAAGGCGCTGATCCCGGAAGAGCTGATGGGCGGTGTACGGACCGACCTAGATATAAATTCAGCGATGGGTGCCACGGTGGCCAATGCTGATTATATAATAAAGGACAGTATAAAACTGAAACTGGAGGTTGTTGATTGTGCCGGGCCCGGTGGCGCTGGTATGTTCGGGATGCAATACCTGAATATGTTCAACGTAAACTCTGATGACGACGATGAATATGTGAAAACGATCGAGGTCAATGGAGGCAAGGCATTTGAGAACTGTAAAAAGAAACGCAACCGCTGTACGCTGGTCTGGTTCAGCGGCAACCGCTACCTTGTATCACTACGGGGTGATAATACCGGGATCGATGCACTGAAAGATGGGGCGAAGGGATTGGATATTAAATAAATCTCTGAGACGCTTTTCTCTCTTATTTAAACTTCACAAAATCATTTGAGCTCTGTCTTATATAGCTTTCTATTAGTTCCATTGTCCTATCGTGTGCTTTATAATAAATAA
Organism: Chitinophagaceae bacterium; assembly: GCA_036009775.1. Classification (GTDB taxonomy): domain Bacteria; phylum Bacteroidota; class Bacteroidia; order Chitinophagales; family Chitinophagaceae; genus JJ008. The sequence continues at coordinate 1,861 of DASYLC010000163.1, read as the reverse complement.
CACGCCTGACTGTTCTGCGAGGCTTCCAGCCTCGCAGTTTTATTATATTGCCTTTGGCAATTATTTCAGCACACCTAACTCTTTACCAATTTTCATAAACCCTGCAATCGCCTTGTCCAAATGCTCCCTCTCATGTGCCGCGCTCAGCTGTACCCTGATCCTGGCCAGTCCTTTGGCCACAACAGGAAAGAAAAACCCGATCACGTAAATGCCTTCTTCCAGGAGTTTCGCCGCGAAATTTTGCGCCAGTACCGCATCGTATAGCATGATGGGTACGATGGGATGATCGCCGGGTTTGATATCGAAACCGGCTTCGGTCATTTTTGTGCGGAAGTATTTTGTATTGAACTCAAGTTTGTCTCTTAGTTCCGTTGTCTCTGTCAGCATATCGAGCACGGCAATAGAAGCGCCAACGATCGAAGGAGCTACCGTATTGCTGAACAAATAAGGTCTTGATTTCTGCCGAAGCATATCGATCACTTCTTTTCTTCCGGAAGTAAATCCACCTGAAGCGCCTCCCAATGCTTTGCCCAATGTACCGGTGATGATATCGATCCTTCCCATCACACCGCGGTATTCATGTGTGCCTCTCCCTGTCTTGCCCAGGAAACCGGAGGAATGACATTCATCGATCATCACGATCGCATCGTATTGATCGGCGAGTTCGCAGATCTTATCCAGTTGAGCGATCGTTCCGTCCATACTGAAAGAACCATCCGTAACGATGATCCGGCTGCGGAGATGCGCCGACTCTTTTAGCTTCGCTTCCAGGTCTTCCATATTATTATGCTCGTAACGATAACGCTGTGCCTTGCATAAACGGACCCCGTCAATGATACTGGCATGGTTGAGCGCATCGGAGATGATGGCATCCTGTTCATTGAAAAGGGGTTCGAACACACCACCATTGGCATCAAATGCCGCAGCATATAAGATCGTATCTTCTGTACCAAGGAATGTCGAGATCTTTTTTTCCAGCTCTTTATGGATATCCTGAGTACCGCAGATAAAACGGACACTGCTCATACCATAACCTCTTTCTTCAATGGCTTTATGAGCGGCTTCGATCACTTTGGGATGACTGGATAACCCGAGATAATTATTGGCGCAGAAATTCAGTACGGTCTTGCCACCCACCGTTATCTCTGCTCCCTGCTGGCTGGCAATGATCCTTTCCTTTTTGTAAAGGCCGGCGCTACTGATCTCTTCTACTTCTTTTGCAATGCGTTGTACGAGGTTTTCATTCATATTGCTGGTATTGAACAGCAAATATAACAAGCTGGCCGCAGATGAATGACTACTAGTGATTTATGGATCATCCAGGCTGTTTGTTCGATCATTGTTCGGCTATTGTTCAGTCCGCGGTAATGGGCCTTTGAACGATGGTTGACCGAAGGATGACCGCCTAAAGACAGTTGCCGGACACGAAGCCATTTGTGCCGTTTGCGAAATAATAAGAAAACTGTAACATTTCCCTTTCTACTTTCGTCCAGCCTAAAACCAGTCCCATGCAGAAAAAACAATTCTTCAGCGTTGGCATCATTGCCCTTGTGCTGGTCGCCAGTTTCCTGGTACTGAATGGTTCGGCCACCCCGGAAAAGTCAAAGCCGACCTGTTGCAAGAAGTCGGTGAAGCAATGCCTGGAACAGACCAGCCCGGTGACCCCGGTAAAAGCCGACCTGGAGCAGTTTTCTCACCAATTTATCAGCCTGCCGGTTTTTTCCTATTGATCCTCAGCCCTTCAGCACGGAAAATAATGCCCTTGGGCTGTAACTTTTCTTTCTCCCTATCCGTTTTACTTAGCGGACTAACCCCCTTAATCTATCTTTACGGCTGTTTATGACCGAACGGGAATATAATA
>DASYLC010000162.1:0-63429 GCA_036009775.1 Chitinophagaceae bacterium | reverse complement strand
CGGGGTGAATCCGCCTTTGTGGCTGCCGAGCTTTTTCCCATTCAGGTACACATGCGCCTCATAATTTACGGCTCCGAAATACAGGATGTATTTTTTCCCTTCCTGCGGCTGTAACATGAACTTTTGCCTGTACCATACCGTTCCTTCATAAAATTCCAGCTTATCAGACTGTGAGTTCCAATCGGCTGGTACACGAAGCGTTGGAGTGAGATCAAAATTATATTCCACCAGGTCACTTTTGGTGGCCGGCTTTTTATCATCATAATATCCTCCTGCGCCGCTGGCGGATTCATCAAATGGTTTACGACGATAATCATAATACCCGTTCTCATAAGGGTCCATCGAATAATTCCATCGGCCGTTGAGGCTTAATATCTTCCGGCCCTGGATGTTTTGAAGAGCTGTGATTTGCGCCCCTGAGAAAATAAAAAACAGCAGGCAAACACCGGTCATCAACAGTCGTTGTATCATCAGCATATACTTATATTATATCTTATTGTCTACGATTGGCAGTTCATCGCTTGTCAAAAAAATCCGCCAGCTGGTACACCTGCGTGTTCAGCTCTTTCATTTTATTCAGCAGGGGCGTATATAAATCGTAGTCCCAGCTGACGATGCCTTTATTGGCATCTGTATTACTTGGATCAACAGATCTATCCGTTGGATCGTTGTCCTGGTATTTAAACCAGTGGAACCCCACACAGCATTTCGATTCCAGCAATCCCAATGCAAAATGCTGGTAAAAAGCACCCCGGTCTTCCTGCGTTTTAACGATCCAGCCAGCGCCGGAATAGTTCGGCATACCTGAATCCTCCCCTTTTACGTACCATTCCGTAACAATAAAAGGTTTGCCTGACCATTGCTCCCAATTTTTCATGTCAGTTGCCACGGGTGTCCATTGCCGGTAATAATTTATGGCGATCACATCCACATATTTTCCCACTGCTTCAAATACCTGCCGCACTTTCAATTCATAGCTATGCAGGCGGCTCCCGAGGTACAAATGGTTGGGATCGTATTTTTTTATGGCCCTGGAGACAGTTGAATAATATTTTTCTGCTACCAGCCCCAGAAATTCATTTCGTATACTATCCGTCACAGACGCCGCTGTAAGCTTGTGGTCTTTCAACCATTGCTTTGCCGCAATACAACCCGGGTCGGTCGTATCTTTTTTAGCGAGATACCTGTCCAGTGTGAGGCGCTCAAGTGGGAACTCGTTATCGGAAAAATAACCATATAAGTTTTGGTCGTCTTTTGTTGTCGCCAGTTGTTTTGCATAACTGTCACAGAAGATCTCCCATTGAGGGTCGAACACGAATAGGGTACGATCCGGGTAGCCTATATGCCCGCTTTCCTGGTAAGTGCCACCGCGTTTCTTTCCATAATCACTCATAAAATTCTTCATGATGGTATAGGCCATCGGCTTTTTATCCTGCGACAGCGTATTCAGCAGAGAGCCATTGTCGGTCCATGCACCGTATGCATTGAAACCATTGCCGCGCAATAACTTTGCCGTCTCATCTGCCCAGTCTTCCTTACTACCATATTTCTCCCGTAGTACCTGTTTGCTCCGATCAGATCCGCCCGCAGAAACACTTACCATGCCTATATTGATGAACAGGTTACCTTCCGGGTTGATAGTATACCACCGGCCGTTTATCTTTTTGGTATAATAAAAACCGGTAGCTGTTTCCTTCCGGTCCTTACGGCCTCCGTATTTATCCAGCTCCATTTTTTTTACCGGCATGTAATTGCTCAACGTAGAGATGATCCTTGTAGGATAAGACTTCCATTCACTGAACGTTTTCTTTTCACTGTTGGAGACCTTCACTTCGGTAAGCAAAGAATACTCGTTGGTTTGAGCATAAAGTCCCTGCCAGCACAGCAATACCAACGCCATTAAAATATATCCTGTTATTTTCCTGTACATGTTTATTGTCGCGTTTAATTTATGTAAGAAACAGAAAGGCCCGGAGCAACTGCTAGTACCCCGGGTTCTGCGTCAGTACAGGGTTAGTATTTATTTCGCTGATGGGGACAGGGAACAACAACTGGTAAGACTGTACCTGGACTACCGGCGATGAGGCATTGAGCCTGATCGAATACTTTGTAAAATGATTGTTCATTACAGCGAGTGCACGATCGGTACGTACAAGGTCGAACCAGCGGTGGCCTTCCATATTCAATTCGATGCGGCGTTCTTTTTCAATTGCCTGCCGCAATTGCGCCTGGGTTATACCAGTGCTCAGCAATGCGGCACCACTAAGCCCCGCACGGGTGCGGACACGGTTGACGAATGGCACTGCTGTTGCCACATTGCCGGCATTTTGTTCGTTCAATGCTTCTGCATACATAAGCAATACATCGGCATAACGCAATACGATCCAGTCCGGATCGGCATCCAGGTCCTGCGCCGGTACATCGGTATATTTCTTCGTGGTCCAGGTTGTAGGGTTCACAGTAGTGTAAGACGCAAGGATCCGTTTATCAGCAACAGGCTGTGCATTCAGCGTATCGATAAAATCCTGCCGGAAGCTGTTGTATTGATAACCCGTCCCTACACCTCCTGCATTGGCCGTGCTGACAGCAAAGTAATTGGTAAAAGGGCTGCCGGTGGACGGCACATTACCTTTTGTATAGCGAACGGAGAAAATAACTTCTGCATTTACTTCGTTCGTTGTTAAAAAAATGTCACTGTAGTTCGCAAGCAGGTTGTGCGTTGTAACATCATATTGTGTGATAAACTGGTTTAGTTTATTTACCGCATCCGTATATTTTTTTTGGGTCAAATACACTTTGCCAAGCAAACCTTTCACAGCAGCCTTGGTTACCCGGCCGATATCGGTCGCCGTAGTATATTTTGCAGGAAGGTTTACATCCGCATCGGCTTCGGCCAGGTCTTGTTCGATCTGTGTATAGATGCTTGCAGCAGGCGACCGGCCATATTGATATGCTTCGGCCACTGTTGCCACTTCTTTGGTTACTAAAGGCACGTCGCCGTAGATACGTACCAGGTTAAAATAAGCGAGTGCCCTGATAAATTTCACTTCCGATTTCCACCGTTCTTTCACAGCCGGCGCAATACTCACCGGCTCGATACGGCTGAGTACTATATTGCAACGGGCAATGGTACGATAACAGTAGGTCCAGGTCGATTGTATTACCGGGTTGGATGAGGTAAACGTAAAATACTCGAATTCGCCAATGCCTGATCCTTCCACCACCGACGAAGAGTTATCGGATGTTACCTCGATAATGGGAAACAACCCCCTGTTGCCTCCGCTCTTTCCGTACATGTCCTGCAGGCTTGCGTATGTTGCAATTACAGCAGTGGATATACTGGCAGAGTCCTTATAATAATCACTGGTAACAATACGTGTAGGATCGGAAAGATCAATAAAGCTTTTTTTACAACCCATTGCAAACAGCAAGCAGGCACCGAGGAACAGGAAACCGGTTTTATGGATAGCGTATTTCATAATGACAATCATTTAGAATTAAAAACTAATGTTGGTACCAATGGTAATAGTGCGGCTGAGTGGGTATGAACCCTGGTCAACACCATACGTTGGATTTACGGAATTGCCATACAGGTTGGCTTCGGGATTATATCCGAAGTATTTAGTGAACGTGTACAGGTTCTGCGCCATGATATACAGGCTGGCCGAAGACAGTTTCATCTTCCTGTTGAACGATGCTGGCATAGTATAGCGGAACTGGAGATTACGGATCCGCAGGTAAGAGGCATCAAACAGTTCATAACTCGAAAATGAAGTAAGCGAAGACGGGGCATTAATAACCACCCGCGGAGTTTTGCCATCACCCGGATCAGCAGCCGACCGCCAGCGGTTCAACGCATTATCGCGGGCATTTACCCTACCGTAAAAGTTATAGACATAACGATCAGCTCCGTTCAGGATCTTGCCGCCATGGGTGCCCTGCAGGCTGATGCTTACATTGAATTGTTTGTAGGTAAAACTGTTTTGAATACCGAATGAGAATGCAGGATACGGATCACCCAGCAGTTGGATGTCGCTTGCATCAATTTTACCATCCTTGTTATGGTCCTCGTATTTGATATCCCCGGGTTTGGACCCGCCGGATGCCCATACCGGTCCCCTGGCTACATCTGCGTCATCCATATATATACCGACCTGTTTATAGCCAAAGAAACTGCCCATCGGCAAGCCCGGCACTACGCGGATAGCCGAAGTATAACCAAAAACCGGGTCGAATAATATCTGGTCGGTAGCGCTGGTCAGCGAGATCACGGTGTTCTTTGCCCAGAAAATATTAGCGTTGGTCGTCCACTTAAAATCACGACCGTTGAAGTTGGTGGTTTGTAGCTGCACATCCAATCCCCTGTTCCTTACTTCCCCCACGTTATTTAATACACGGGTTGTAAAACCAAGAACAGAAGGAACGTTGCGATTGAGCAGCAGGTTGGTCGTCTTCCGCTGGTATGCTTCTATTGTCAGGTAGATCCTGTTTTTCAATAAACCCAGTTCCAATGCCAAGTCTAACTGTTTGTTGGTTTCCCAGGTAAGATTATTAATTGCAACCGAGTTGGGCACAAAACCATAGACCCTTGTGCCGGAATTATTGCCAAAAATATAGTTAGCGGACTGCTCATAGCTTTGCCAGCTATAATCGCCGATATTATTATTTCCGGTTACGCCATAGCTGGCCCGCAGTTTAAACTCACTGATCTTTTTAAACTTTGTCATAAATTTTTCATCGGCTACCCGCCATGCTACCGATATTGCCGGGAAAGTGGCATAACGGTTATCCGAACCGAAACGGGAAGATCCATCTGTGCGAAGAGAAGCCGATAAAATATAGCGGGATTTATAACTGTAGTTTAGCCGGCCGAATATGGATATCAGGGCACTCGCAGAATAACTGGCCGTTCCGAAAATGGTACCCGCACCGGTAACATACTGAATCGCATTGCTGGTATATGAAGACGCCTGTCCGCTTGCCGTGCCTGCTTCTGTTGTATTACGCTGGGCACCGTAACCAGCCAGTGCTTCTATCTTATGATCTTTCATTACCCGGTGATAATTGAGCGTGTTTTCCCAAACCCAATTATAAGTGGTGAAATTGCGTTGCTGTGCATTGATGCCGGCAAGAACAGGATTGTTCAGGTTGGCGTTCGGCGCACTGCCATTAGCCAGGGTTGCCGGTATATAAAAGTTGCGGCGTTCTGTTATCATTTCAGCACCGAGCGACGTTTTGAATGTCAGGTTTTTTATCACTTCGTAATCGAGGTTGCCTATCATAAGGCCCTTGAAAGAATTGGTTCTGTCTTTGTACAGATCCAGGGTGGCGACGGGGTTATATAAGCCCCCGATATTGATGGCATTATTAAATGTGTTTACCAGCTGACCATAATTTCCATTGGGCAGGAAAGCCGGGACGATCGGGGGAAGCAACAATGCATCCGTAACTACGGCACCCAGATTAGCCTGGCCACCATTGGTAATAGTAGAGCTGTTGAAATTACCCTGGACAGGTCTTGTATCGGTACGCGTAAAGTTGGGAGCGAGAGTAAGGCTCAGTTTTAGTTTTTTCGACAGCTTCGCATCATAATTCGCCCGTAACAGGAAACGGTCGAAGCCTGTATTTTTTATTATACCTGTTTGCTTAAAATAATTGGCCGTAATATAAAACCGTGAGTTTTCACTTCCGCCGGATGCTGATATCTGGAAATTATTCTGCATACCTGTTTGAAAGATCTCATTCTGCCAATCAGTACTGGCATATTGTGAAGGATCAGCAAGTGCTACCGGGAAAACCATACCGGCATTGGCATGAGCCTCCTTTGTGTATTCAACATACTGGTCTTTATCTAGCAATTTTAACCGGGTGCTCGCCGTAGCGAATCCTGCATACAGGTTGGCTGAAAATCTGGTTTTGCTGGGCGAACCATGTTTGGTAGTTACCAGTACGATCCCGTTTCCACCTCTTGAACCATAGATAGCGCAGGCGGCAGCATCTTTCAATACCTGGATCGACTGGATATCTGCGGGGTTAATATTGTAAAAATTATCGCTGTTATTTAGCGGATACCCATCTACCACCAACAACGGGTTATTGCCGGCACCTACTGAACCGAGTCCCCTGATCCGGATATAAGGGTTCTGCCCGGGTTCGCCGCTTGGCGTAGAAATATTGGCGCCTGATACCTGTCCTACCATTGCTTCAGCCGGTGAGGATACCGGCAGGTCTTCCACATCTTTGGCAGAAAGGGTAACAACAGAATTGGATAACTGTTTCTTCGTAGTACTGCCGTAAGCGATCAGGATCACTTCATCAAGGCTACCCCCCTTCTCTTTCATGATCACCACAATATCCGTTTGGGGATCATTGTATTGGATCTCCTGGCTGGCAAGCGTGGTATACGAAAAGACCAGGGTGAGCGCCTTGTTTTTACTGGGCAGGGAGAAGGTCCCATCAGCTTTTGTGATGACCGTGTTGGAGGAATTTTTTTCTGAAATGCTTACACCTTGCAAAGGTTCCTGTTTTTCATCCCGTACTACTCCTTTGAATGTATAAGTGTCCTGTGCAGATAAACTAACAGCCAGGAAGGTGGCTATTATTAATAGCGGTAGCTTTCGCAGCAAAGCATTCATAAGCAATCGTTTTAGTGAATTAATGTTAGTGTTTCAGGCGCTATGGAAAAAGCGCTTTTGATAAACCAAATATGAACTGACTTGAAACCAAACCGGGTCAACTATCTTAAAAATGAGGGGTATTAATTTTAAATACCCCCGGGACCTTTTCGAAAGTCCTTGATTATCATTCAATTTTCTTTTTGCAGTTTGATCCCTGTACGATCGCTGGTTTTAATTAAGCAGCAAAAACCCCGGCCTGTTTATCTTATTGTATATTTACTTTTTCCTTTTTTACGATACAGAGCTGCTCATGTGTGTAATTTCCTGCCTTAGACGTTTTCTTTTTTTCACGCTCCTGTCGATAACCCTGCTTCCATGCCTGGGGCAAAACCCTTTATTCCGGCAATTGACGGTTGAGAATGGCTTGTCGCAAAATGCGGTCATGAGTATTGCCCAGGATAAACAAGGCTTCATGTGGTATGGTACCCGTTACGGTCTTAACCGGTACGATGGCGTTCATTTTAAAGTTTACAAGAGTATTCCCGGCGACTCCACTACTCTTTCGGACAATGTAGTGAACACATTGCTGACGGATAAAGAAGGTGTACTGTGGGTAGGAACTTTATCGGGTCTCTGCCGCTACAATAGTGAAACGGATGCATTCGAACGGATCGTATTGACGCCTGCTGCCAGTCCTTATATAGCTTGTTTGTATGAAGATGACCAGCAACAACTTTGGGTAGGCACCAATTATGGCCTGCTAAAACTGGCCGGCAAAAAAACAAACCGGTTCATACAACCATTTCCTGCTATTTCCCTGCTGCATACCAAAGGCAATATGGTACGATGCATTTATAAAGCATCTGACGGGAAATTATGGGTCGGCTCCTCAACAGCATTGGTAAGTATCCACCCCGGCGGTCAGCATGAGGTTTACCGGCATGATCCAAAACAACCGGGTAGTATCAGTGCCGATTATATCACTTCGATCGCCGAAGACGATCAAAAGCGGCTTTGGGTAGGCACGCAATACGATGGGCTCAATATCAGGAAAAGCGATGGCAGTTTTATGGTTTACAAACAACCGGGAGGTATAGGTATAGGTAATAATATACGAAAGATATTACCAGCTTCCGATGGCAAACTCTGGATAGGCACCCAGGATGGCATCAGCATCATAGACCCGGCAACGTATACTGCAATTTCCTATCGCCATGATCCCGAGAAGCGCAGCAGTCTCAGCAACAATTCCGTGCATAGCCTGTACCAGGATAATTGCGGGACGGTATGGATCGGCACTTATCATGGTGGGATCAATTTCCAGTACTCCTATACCACACCTTTTAATATTTACCAGAGCAACCGCCTGCCATCCAGTATCAGCAGTAATGTGATCAGTTCCATTACAGAAGATAAGCAGCATAATTTATGGATCGGCACGGAAGGTGGCGGTCTGAACTATTTTAACCGGCAGACAGGTGAATTTCATAGCTACAGAAATAATCCGGGTGCTGCAGACGCCATCAGTTCCAATCTCGTAAAAGTGGTGTATAAAGATCACGATGACCGCCTGTGGACCGGCACCTCCTATGGTAACGGGCTGAACCTTTACCATGCCGCTACCGGGAAATTTCAGCATATTGTTTTGGATAAGCAGGTAAAGGAAAACGGGAATTTTGATGAGATACTGGCGCTGCAACAAACACAGGATGGTACGCTGTGGATTGGCGCCCAAAGCGGTTTGACCATTTTACGTGCTGATGCTGCGGGACGATACCCAAACCGTACCGCTGCCTGTACGCTTAATAGCCGGCTGCCAAATAAGAACATCCATGCATTGTTTGAGGACTCCCGCCATAATTTATGGATAGGTTCCAGTGCCGGTATATTTGTTTTTAATCCCGTCACCAACGGTTTTATTGCTCATTTTAAAAAAGAAGGAAATAAGGACAGCCTGCAGGCAGATGCTATTAACTGTATCACGGAGGATGCGAAAGGTAATATCTGGATAGGCACTTTTTACGGTGGCGTGAGTAAGTTTGATCATTCCTCGAACCGCTTTATTACTTATACCGATAAACAGGGCCTGCCGAATAATAATGTACTGGGAATTGTGGAAGACAATGAAGGCTTTATATGGCTAAGTACTGATAACGGGTTAGCCCGGTTGGATCCGGCCCAGCAAAATTTTAAGATCTATACTACCAGCGATGGACTGGCAGGAAATAAGTTCAACAACAATTCTTTTTTCAAAGACAGCGGAGGTCAGTTATATTTCGGTGGCAATAATGGATTGAGTGCTTTTTACCCGGCCAGCCTTCAAACCAATGCCTTTATCGCACCGATCCGGTTTACTTCGCTGGAACTTTTTGGCAATACAGTTGGTATACAAGACAAAAGCGGCCTGTTAAAAAAAGATATCAACTTCACGCCGGCTCTTGTTTTTAAACATGATCAAAGCAATTTCACGATCAGCTGGGCAATGCTCAATTTTATCAAACCGGAAAAAAACAGGTATGCATATCTTTTGGAAGGATTTGAAAAAAAATGGAACTATACATATGGATCATCGGCAACATATACGAATCTGCCCGCCGGCCATTATACCCTGCTGGTAAAAGGAGCCAACAATGATGGCATCTGGACAACTGAACCCGCCAGGGTAAGTATAACTATCCGGCCGCCGATCTGGAAAACATGGTATGCCTATACCTTTTATGTGCTGGCAGCATGCACACTCATTTTCCTTGTGTTACGGTTTTTATGGTTGCGTGCCTTGTTTAAAAAAGAGCATGAACTGCACCAGTTCAAGCTCAATTTCTTTACTAATATTTCTCATGAAATACGCACCCATCTTACGCTGATCAGCGGGCCGGTGGAAAAACTGCAACAGCAGAATAATGATGCGCTGCAGCAACGGCAACTGGAACACGTAAAAGCCAATGCCGACCGGCTGACACACCTGGTAGGCGAACTTATGGATTTCCGTAAGGCAGAAACAAACAACCTGCCATTGCATATTGTCAAAGAAAACATTGTGGCGTTTACCAAGGATATCTACGCCAACTTTGCCGACCTGGCTGCGGCCAGGAATATTCAAACCTCTTTTGAAACGGACCGGGGGCAAATAGAAATTTATTTCGACGCCCAGCAAATGGAGAAAGTGATCTTTAACCTGCTGACCAATGCTTTCAAATTTATCCCCGACGGAGGCCGTGTGAGTATCATTATTGAAGAGAACAAACAGGTCGTTCAGATACATGTAAACGATAACGGGAAAGGTATTGCTGCCGAAAACCTCAGGAAACTTTTCGCTAATTACTTCCAGGTCGCTGATGATGTGGCACACAATACAGGTTATGGTATTGGTCTCGCACTTTCCAAAAGCATTGTGGAATTGCACAAAGGTACGCTGACAGTGTCCAGCAGGCAGCCCACAGAGGGTCGTGAGGGTAAGACCACTTTTACTGTCTGCCTGTTAAGGGGTCACGAACATTTTGGTGATACCGGTACAAAACTGCACCAAAGCACTACTGTTATCACTTCTCTTAAACCTGTGATGCCTGCAAAACCGGTAACAGAGCTACCGGTAATCGCAGGTGGCAACAAACCAGTTGTTCTGTTGATAGAAGACAACACGGAGTTGCGATCCTTTATCAGGGAATCGATGGCAGATACTTTCACTATCCTCGAATCTGTAAACGGTTTGGATGGCTTGCAAGCCGCGATAGATCAGATGCCGGAACTTATCATCAGTGACGTGATGATGCCGGAGAAAGATGGATTCACACTTTGCCGTGAACTAAAACAGGATATCCGTACAAGCCATATCCCGGTAGTATTGCTAACCGCCAAAGCGGGACATGAGAGCCAGCTAACAGGTCTTGGATATGGCGCCGATGCCTATATTACCAAACCATTCAGCCTGATGGTATTGGAACTCCAGGCTAAAAACCTGATCGCTTCCCGCCAGGCTATGCGGTTAAAATTTGGGAAACGGTTGACGGAAATAGTTGAAGTTTCTCAACAGGCTATGACAGCTGAGGAGCCAGCAGTAGAACTTAGCCCCGCCGACCAGGATTTTATGAACCGGCTATTGGGGTTGGTAGATGAATACATAGACAACCCGGAATTCAGTGTAGGCTTATTGGCAGCTAAAATGCTGGTGAGTCCGCCCATTCTCTACAAAAAAGTAAAAGCACTGACCGATATGACGGTCAATGATTTTGTAAAATCCTTACGTCTCAAAAAAGCCGCGGCGCTGTTACAAAAGGGGGAATTAAATATCAGTGAAGTGGCCTACGCGGTTGGTTTTAACCGCCGTAAATATTTTAGTGAAGAATTTAAGAAAATGTATGGCAAAACACCGTCTGATTATGCCGGGGAAATCCGGGCCTCATAAATACACGTAGGAAGAATTAATGAGCCAATCTGATATGAAGCGGGAAACCTAGCCGGGAAAGGCTAGTGCTTTAGCCGAAATCATTAAGCCCGGTTTCGCACTTATCGAAAACATCATCCCTTGATCCTGAATGTGACGAATTGAAATCGTTTCACCACATCGTTTAAGTATCCATTGTAATGATAACATTACCAATTTTTTGACCAGTTGCCACGTAGATAAATGCTTCGGCTATCTTATCAAATGGATACTTTCTGTCTATAACCGGTTTGAAGCTCCCTTTTTCGACCAGCTCCTTTATAAAGCCAAGTGTTCCGGCAACGTCTTTGGGAACATGGAATACAACTTTCTTTCCCCCGAATACCGAAGTAAAGAAAGACAGGAACAGGTATGCAAAACCGCCGGATGAAGCATAAATTCCTTTGTTCTTTAGCAGGGGTTTGCATTTGAAAAAACCGGTTTTATTGACCGAATCAAAAACGTAATCATATTTTTCGGTGTCCTTGGTAAAATCCTCCTTTTGATAGTCAATAACTTTGTCAGCCCCCAATGATTTTATCAACTCACTGTGTTCACCGCTGCAAACAGCTGTAACATAAACACCATAGTATTTAAGAAATTGAACATAGGAAGAACCTATGGCACCCGTTGCGCCATACACCAATGCTTTTTGCCCGGCTTTGGGCGCTAATTGGTTGATCTCCGAACCAGCATAAAATGCTCCTTCCAGGCAAGCCGCTGCCTGGTCATAGCCCAGGTTGCCCGGCATGATTATCATTGCATTTTTTGCTTTAGTTTCCGGCAACGTAAAATATTGTGCATGGGAGCCACAGCCAAATACACCGCCGAAACCCATGATCCTATCACCTGCTTTAAATGATTGCACGGTTGATCCGACAGATTCAATTTGCCCGGTAAAGTCAGAGCCGATAATTGATAATCCTGGCCTGAACAGTCCTGTAAAAAGCCTCATGAAAAACGGCCTGCCTGAAAGAACATGGCAGTCAGTTCTGTTTGCAGTTGTTGCATAAACCCTGATCAGCACTTCATTGTCCTTTGGAATTGGTATTTCAAGTTCTTGTATGCTTAAATCTCCGGGTAAGCCATATTTTGAACGAACTGCTGCTTTCATTTATTACATGACTTTAATAATGACGCACTGCGTCGGACACGCCTGCTGATACTGCTGACTAAAGGAACGAAATTTTATTTAAACGGGGAAGCCAATTGATACCCGGCCAAGCAGCTGAGTAAAGAAGAGGAGCGAATAATGCTGGCCTGGACCGGTAACTTCAGTAGAATATAATTGTTTGTCCGGATTGCGCAATGCTATGTTAGCGGCTCGTGCTGTTACAGGAACAGCTGTGGATACTTTATTTTTATTTACTTTTACCAGTCAGTTTTTTAGTGTATCATCATATGATTCTGCCAGTACCCATTGACCGTTTTCCTTTTTTATGAATAGCTCATGATTGGCGCCTTCAAAAACTTTTGTTGTGATATTGTGAATAAGGATTCAACTCCATACACTGGTAATGATATTGCCTATACCCTGGGCTGCAGCCACCCCTCCAATTTCCGTAAAGCATTCAAAAGACATTTCCAGTTCACACCGGCAGAATTAAGAAAATTTAATCCTAAGTAATTTTAGGGATAAGTCGACCATCAACATCGATTTCCGTTACTGTAATAACTTTTACCAGGTCATGAAACCGTGGATAGAGTGGGTTTAAAAGAACATTATACTCAGATATATTAACAGCAGACTTTACTCTGACTCCTAAATACCTTTTTTCATCCATCCACCTGTCACCGAGTATCTGGTTATCTACCAGTCCCATTTTCTTCCAATCGAGAGGGTAATCGCTATTGGGCAAAGAAAATATCGGTGACGCCGGATCAATCTCCAGTTTCATAATAAACAGTTGTGGAGGAATAAGCAGGGGATCAAAATGCACCAGGCTTTCCAGGTAGGCAAGTGAACTATTCTCACTTGTATAAACCATATAGGTTCCTTTACTATTCCATCGACCTCCAACTCTGAAAGCTCCGGTCCCGCTCAAGTCAGTCGTTCTTAATTTGTTCTGGACTATTCGGTACAGTTCCATAAATCAGCTTATGAATAAACTCCTTCTTCTATTCTACCTAACACATCATTCACCATATTCAACCCAGTCAATGTGTCGAAAAGATCTACAGGTTTATTGTTATTCAGGGCCTGGTTTTCCCTATTTATCCAAAGCTTTGCCTTCTCTTCGTTTCCGAACACTTCAAAGGCATGTTGAAATATTTTTGCTACTTCCAATGCATGTGATGACGTTTTTTTATCTAGTTTCTCATTCGGTTTTTTTCGTTCCATGGTTTTCACTGAAACGTCAAAAATATGTTCAGCCATCACTTTGCGGCTTATGCCCATGTATACGGCAAGGTGATCAATTGATTTTTTTGAAATGCCATGATTACTTGCTTGCAGGATATCAAAATCCGAGCGAATTGAATGAGCAACAGGTGACGCCACACCCAGCCAATGGGCTATGTTTCTATACACTACATCCCCGTCGATTATAATACCGGGTATATTATCCTTAATACCATGTATATTATTTCTACGAAGCGGCCCTCCTATCCTTCTTTTTCCAGAAGGTCCTTTTTGATGTTTTTTGATTACTTTAGCCATGGCGACATTTTACCAAATATATGGTATATTTGTCGCAAACAAAAATTAATCCCAATTCCGATTATAAAAGACTAAATATCAATGAATCTATGGCCTATCACCTGTTGTAGATTAAACTCTTTCGCTCCTTTAACCTCTTAGCCAATTTCACAGTTCTCATCAATTCCGGGGTCCCTTGCTTTTAATCTTATCAATGACAGCGTTGCCGGTAAATAGGCGTTCCTAATTCGGCGTCGGCAAGTAGCACGCCAGCCTGGTGCAGTCACCCCATCACTTTTATTCTTTGATACTTTTATAATGCCGGTGTCACTGCACCGCCCATTGCCTAGCCTTTGTACCTACGGCAGTCAATGGGTTCCAGGCTGTCATGCTTCTTGCAGCTCCCTCCTCATTCGTCACGGCAGCTCCTGTGTCCTTCGCAACACTTCATTCATTCGCCCCTTCGTCGCTACTTCATTTCAGTATTACTCAGTCCACCCGCTGCCCATAACTTGCTCGCCGGCGCTCCCCACTTTGGCTGCGCTTAGCGTGAATCCGTACGGCTGTTACACTTCGCTTGCATAGTTCGGGCGCCTAAGAATTTCCAGGTTTCTGGCTCACTTTACTTCAAATTTGATCTTCTTTCTCAATTTTTATGAGCTTAATTATAATAAAGCTCACTTATAGGATATTTGTAGCTCACAATAATGTATATTTGAGCCGCATTTCATTATAATTTGAGCTCCAATGAAAAAGGATATTACCACTGAGATCATAACTTATCTAACAGGCTATCCGGGCAGTTCTTCCAAAGCTGTTCATGAAGGCCTGAATAGTGAAGTCAGTTATGCCACTGTCAAACGATTGCTGACAAAGCTGGAGCAGGACAAGCTGATCATTTCCGAAGGGCAGGGCAAAGCTACCCGCTATAGTAACAGTCCGACCCGTCGTTTGCAGGCCCCCTTTGACATGGAGGCTTATTTTGAAAAGGAGATCGATCAAAGGGATATAAAAGACGGTTACAATTTTGAGGTGATACCTATGCTGGCAGGGATTGATTTTTTCACAGTTGCTGAACAGAAAAAACTGGATGGGCTCCAGGCCAGGTTCCGGTCGAACATTTCAAAGCTGGATGAAACCACGTATAAAAAAGAGATGGAAAGATTAGTGATCGACCTGAGCTGGAAATCTTCTCAGATAGAGGGCAATACTTATTCCCTGCTGGAGACTGAAAGGTTGCTGACGGAAAAAGAAACGGCAGCGGGAAAGCCGCAGTCCGATGCGGTAATGCTGCTGAATCACAAAGATGCGATCAATTTCATCGTGGACCACAAGGATTATGTATCGCCTCTCAGTGTTCGCGGCATCGAAGATATTCATAGCATCTTAGTAAAGGAGCTGGGGGTAGACAGGAATATCCGGCAAAGAAGGGTTGGTATTTCGGGAACCAATTACCGCCCGCTGGATAATGAACACCAGATCAGGGAAGCCCTGGAGGCAATGAGTGAACTGATCAATGGCAAACCGGGCGTGTTTGAAAAAGCGCTGTTGACGCTGGTAATGCTTTCCTATATACAGGCCTTTGTGGATGGGAATAAAAGAACAGCCCGGATCATCAGCAATGCAGTGCTCGTGGCCCATGACCATTGCCCGGTTTCATTCAGGACGGTGGATCCTGTTGAATACAAAAAAGCGATGCTGGTATTTTATGAACAGAATAACATCAACCCGGTTAAAGCTATGTTTATTGCGCAGTATCAATTCGCAGTCGACACCTACTTCTAAAAAATAATCCCACCCGGAGCGGATTGATTTATTTCTGCTATCAGCATGATAAGCCTGCCAGCAGTGACCCCGTTTGAAAAATTTGAACCACATAGTACAAAACCTGTAGTGATATATCTACAGCATCTTTCAACCTTGTACTATAGGCAGAGTTGGTCCGCAGCCGTTTCTTTGCACCAGTTTAAGTGAGAGACGTATCCGTACCCAATTGAAATCATCCGAATCCAATGAAAGCCGTTTTTAATCCGAACCTTGAAAGCCACCGTCCAACAAAAGTCCAGTTAACGAGTTAGTAAGCTAATCCCGGAATTTTTATTCCGGGATTTTTTATCACAGCAAAAATCAATTTTTATGAGCGAATATCAAGACCGGGAATTTTACCCAACCTATTTATTTTTAGTTTCAGGTTTCAGCTTCAGTTTATTTGCCCTGACTCTTAGCCTTATCGGCGGCCAGCACAGGGAACTTTTCTGGTGGATCAGCGGGATCAGCTTCGCTCTCGGATCACTGACCGGCGCCTGCGTATTGATAAAAAGGGCAAGCAGGAAAAAAGACTGACCTTTTATTACAACCTCATAGCATCGGGAGACCTGTACAAATGATGATTTTTCACTAAAAGCCCCGCAGCGGATGATTTCAGAATTGGCCACACCGGTTTGTGAATAAGCCCTGCCGTGATGTTGAACTTCATCGCTTCTGAACTTTTATTCATGATCTTATAACATGGCAGCTCCCGTTATACTATCCGGATTTCGGAGATCAATCCCCTGCACCCTTTCAGCCACCCTCACCATCGGGAATACCACGGTGAGCGTACAGCCGTTTCCGGGCGATGAGACAAACTCAGCATTGCCCCGGAAGTTACCTGCACGGCTTTTTATATTTTCCACCCCTATCCCCTTTTGCTTACGGGTAGTATCAAAACCAACCCCATTATCATTCAGGACAAGAGTAGTTACTTTTTTATCCTGGAAAAGATTAATGGTTATCCTTGTGGCTTTGGCATGCTTCAATATATTATTCAGCTGCTCCTGTATAATCCGGAAAATATTCACCTTGAATTTTTCATCTATACTATTCTCAGAAAACTCCTTTAACGAACAGGATATTTTCACCGGATTTATTTTCATTGTTTCCTCTGCAATGTCATTAATCGCTTCGCAAAGACCCAAGTATTTGATCGTATTGGTAGTAAGTCCTTTTGTTAACTTCCTGATCTCTTCAATCGCAGTTAATGTATACTCTGAGGAACGACCCAGGTACATGCTACTGTCAGCTCCGCCTCTTTTTGCCATATCAAGATAAAGCCTGGAAACACCGAGCAGCTGATTGACGTTATCGTGCAACTCCCTGCCGATATCGGACCGTTCGGTTTCCTTTGCCTCTTTCATTGCCGCAGCTATCTGCCTTTCTTTTGAAAGTACTTCGCTTTTCAATCTTGCTTCCAGTACAGTCTGTTTGCTGATATCCTGCATAGAGCCAATCATCCGGTATGCTTTTCCTTCCAGGGTTCTGAGTATAATCGCACTGCTCATTACTGTGGCCACTGATCGATCTGCTTTGAGAAAGCGGTAACTGTATTTCCATTCAGTTTTGCTGGTGTCCAGCATAACCGTGTAATCTTTAATTACTCCTTCCTTATCTTCCGGGTGGATATGGTCAGCCCAGTCTGCGACTGGTGACATATTGGCTTTCAGGCTGTATCCAAATTCCTTTTCATATGCATCGCTTAGCAGTATCTCATTTTTTACGAGATCAATATCATAAAGAACATCAGAAGAAGAGTTAAAGATGAGCTGGAATCGCTTGTCTGACTTTGCCTGCGCTACCTTAATATCGGCCGCTACCGTTTTCTTATTTTTTGTATCAATATTCCGCTGCCTTGACTGGGCGAGAACGATATTATCCGCTACTGTTTTGTTTTTCCTCTTATCGATCTTTTTTTGCCTCGATTTGGCCAGGCCGATATTCTCTGCAACGGTCTTTTGAGCGAGTACAATATTGCGGGCTACTATTTTATTTTTTTTAGTATCAATCTTCTTTTGCTTTGTTTTGGCGATACTTATATTCTCTGCCACCACCTCTTTATTCTTTTTATCTATTTTTTTCTGCAACCGGATGTTGCCGCTCCGGTCGGTGATGGTTGTAATTGTTCTTTCAATTCCTTCTCCGTCTGTAAAAAAAGCAGAGGTAATTTCGCAGCAAATGATCTTTCCATTTTTAAGATTAACACAGACCAGGCCACTGCCATGACCGGTAACTTCCCGCTGACGGATCATTTTCCTGAAACTACTTTCCCTTGTCTTAAAAAGGGCTGTCCATTTTTTAGTCAGCAGTGCCCCGGATGTATAACCCAGCAATTGGCACGCGGCTTTGTTGCCGGATATTATCCTGCCAGTGGCACCGGTTGCTATTATACTTGCCTGGGACGACTTATTAAAAGCTATGCGATGAAGCGAGGAAATGGTGGTCATTAAAGTGAGGTTGAAGGGTAAGATAATCTTTATTTATATGCGCCCCTGCCAGTAAGTGTTACAGCTCACCTCTCAATGCCAGAATTAATCATTCTTTAGTAGTTACACTTAGAAATAGTTAATTGCTGTGACCCCAAACGCGTACTATATATACAAAAGATATAATAAATATCACCGGTCGAAAGAAAACTGCAGCAATAAAATTGTTCGTGCAGATCAGGAAAAAACGCAGGAATAAAAAATAATCCTTTATCTCAATAGACCGATTTTGTGAATCTACTCCCTTCAAAAAAAGTTTTGCGGATCTCTGAAAGATCATAATGTATGAATAAGTACCCGGAAGATAAAGAGGTCATTTAAATAAAAGATTCATCCTGTACCGCATCCAGCCCCGACTGGTTTATTGCAACGGTAAAGCTATCAACCCCTTTTTTGGCATACTGGGAAACAAACCGTTGCCTGGCTAATTCAGTCAGCAATTCGTCCAGGTCCCTTTTGGATAAGCCCAGGGTCTTGCCAAGCATAGTAAAGCTAAATCGTTCTGGTTTGCCCATCGTCGCGTCATTACTGATGGCCTTTAATATCGCCAGTTTATTTTGATCGGACATTTTAAAAACTTTAAGGTCCACAATATAACCAGGAGTTCCCGCTGATGGGAATATCTTTATCATTTTAAACGAAATAATGGAAGACGAATTCAACCTGCCGGTAGTATTTGAGGATAAAGCCCTTCTTTTCCCAGCCAGGCTATTGAACTACGGGTACAGCAGCAAACTGGAAGTGGATGTTAATGGAACAAGGGTCCTGTTTGAACCGGATGAGGAAAGGAACTGGAGAGCCCTGGTCTCTTTTGAAGGCCTGCAGGCCAATAAGAAATTAGATGCGGGTTTATTAAAAGCCATAGCAGAAGCGATCGAAAAACTTACAAAATAGCTTAAGCAACCACGCTTCTCAGATTATTATACCGTATAAATGAATGAAGGGTATTTAATTTTTCGGCAATCATGTTCCGGAGCTTCCGGCTTTGGAATTTCTTCCGGTTAATCGCTTCCATCGCATGTACGTATCCTGCCCGGGCTTCAACAAAGAACCCGCTATTCTCCTGTTTCAACGCTTCTTTAAAAAGTTTTTCAGGAAGGATCATGGAACGACGGATAAAGTAACGGATGATGAGTATTGTTATTATGAGCACGGCTGAAAATTAAGGGACTGAAGTTCGTTCATTAAATGTTCACCATCATTGTAATGGCCGTTATACAATTCACAATATTGCAGGATTGTCCCCTGCTCATCGCAACATGCAACAAATAACTAAGGAGGCATTTTTGAGCATATCCTTCCTTTTTACAACTCCTTTTACTACTTTAGGGCCCTGATAGAACCGAAAAAACCCAATTCCACGATGAAAAAAATCCAACTAGCCTTTGCCTGCCTGTTTTACGGGCTCACCAGCTTTGCTCAAAAAGATAAGGTCTATATCTCTCTCGACGAAGCACTTAAAAATCCCTCCGACGTTTATATTCTCTACCTTAATAATGAGAAACTCAGCGATGTTCCGGAAAGCATCATGAAATTTCCCAATCTCACCACACTCAATCTCTCGGGCAACCGGCTGAGTGATGTGCCGGGAAATCTTACCAGCCTGTCGCATCTTACCGAACTCGATCTCAGCGATAATAAGTTCAACACCGTTCCCGAAACAGTTACCAAACTGACTACACTGACCGAACTGGATATGAGCGGGAATAATTTTTCTTTTGTCCCCGGCTCGATCACGAATCTTACCAATCTTAAACAACTCTATTTAAATAATAATAAGCTGGCTTCTTTCCCCGATTTCTTTTCCAAAATGACCAGCCTCGAAGAGATCTATTTATATGGCAACATGATCCCTTCTATCCCGGAGAACATTTCCAAACTGATACATCTTACAGAGATCGGTATCGGCGGTAATTTGTTGAAAGCATTACCCGAAAGCATGGCCAGCCTTACCCATCTTAAATACCTGGCGCTGTCCTATAATCAGTTCACCGTATTGCCCGCCTGCGTGACAAAAATGACCAGCCTGATCGTGCTGGACCTGAACGGGAATAAACTGACCGCTATCCCGGATAATATCAGCAATCTTTCCAGGCTGGCGGAGCTCTACCTGGAATCCAATAAACTAACCACTCTTCCTGAAAGCATCACCAAACTCGGAGAGCTTTCTAAAATAAATATCAAAGAGAACAATGCTTTGAAACTCCCGGCAAGCGTAAAAGCATTCATACAGGATAAAAAGCTGTAAGGCTGGGCAAAGCTGGTATAGTAGTTGGGGAAAAGCGGGGTGATAGTCCATGGTTACGGGGCGAAGAGAAAAGAAATTGCAAACTAAAACGATCCAGCGATGGTCTATAGACTATGGTCAAAAATTAACCAACTATAAAACAGTCGCTATGAAAAAAATTCTACTGACGCTGCTGGTAACGGCACCCCTGCTCTTATCTGCCCAGGATCAAACCGTAAAAGCACTTCAATCCGAATCGGGGAAGACCGTAAAGAAGGATGAAGCCGATACATCGAATAAACAATGGAAAAAAGGCGGGATCTACAGCATCTCTGTATCACAGGGCACGCTGAACAACTGGGCCGCCGGCGGTGATGATTTTTCGTTATCGGTCAACTCGATGCTCAGTCTTTTTGCTTTCTATAAAAAAGGCCATCACAGCTGGGACAATACATTTGATTTTAATCTCGGTTATGTGAATACGAGCAGTCTTGGCGGACGTAAGAATGACGACCGCTTCGATCTTCTTTCCAAATACGGGCATGCACTGAATTCCAAACTAAGCCTTGCCGGTATCGTCAACCTCCGTTCCCAATTGTTCAGAGGTTATACATTTGATGATAATATAAAAACATTTTCCTCGACTTTTCTGGCGCCGGGATATTTACTGGCGGGTATTGGTATCGATTATAAGGTGACGAAAAATCTATCCGTCTTCTTTTCTCCCATTACAGCCCGTTGGGTGATCGTAAAAGATACCGCTCTTTCGAATAAAGGACTGTACGGGGTAGAGCCGGGGGAAAAGTCGGCGCTCGAATTCGGTGCTTTCGCTACTATCGGCTATTTCAAAGAGTTCAATAAATTCATTACCTATAAAGGAAGGCTGGATCTTTTCTCCAATTACAGGAAAAAACCACAAAACATCGATCTCTTTATGTCGAATATCCTGAATGCAAGGATCGGGAAAATATTCTCTGTATCCTGGGGCGTAGATATGATCTATGATGATGATGTAAACCTCTTCGGACCGAACAGGAGTTCCCCGGCTTTACAACTGAAATCTCTCGTTGGACTTGGATTGTTATTAAAGTTTTGACCCAGCGAACAATCACTATAGCCCGGTGACGAGGATGCAGAGGATAAGAGGTCCTTCCTTTGTGTTACTGTTCAACCAGTTCTTCCAGCTTTATTGGCGCAAGATCCTTACGGGCCGGGCCATTGAGCATCGTTCCTTCACAGGAAAACCTGGCACCATGACAGGGACAATCCCAGCTTTTTTCTGCCCCATTCCAGCTAACCGTGCATTTAATATGTGTGCAGGCTGAATGCAGGGCATGAAGATGCCCTTCGTCATCTTTATATAAAGCCAGCTTGTGACCTTCATAGACCACCACTTTCGCTTCTCCCGGAGCCAGTTCTACCAGTGATTCCAATTTTTCCCGTGAAAAAATCCCTCCTATCAAATGACCAACCACATCGGCTGCTTCTTTTACAAATTTGCTAAAGCCCGCAACGGGTTTGAGACGGTTGGGATCAAAGAGATGGCTGAATTCATTCTTCCCGCTGACGATAAGATCGGTCAACAACACTGCAGCAATATGACTATTGGTCATGCCGATACCACCATAACCTGTGGCCACAAACATATTCTGCTGGTGACCCGGCAAATGACCGATATATGCCAATCCATCTACAGGATCATAATATTGCGATGACCAGCGGAAAGCAATGCTGTCTATTTCATAGAATTTCCTGACATATGTTTCGAGACGTGTAAAGCAGCCCTCTGTATTTTCTTCATGTGCTGTTTTATGATCTTCCCCGCCGGCAATCAGGTATTTCTGACCATCTATTTCCTGCGTACGGAAATAACGGTAAGGGTCATCCATATCATAGGCAAGCCCTTCGGGGTAATCTTCTTCGTTTTTCAGTTTAACCGCAATTACATAACTGCGGTAAGGCGCACAGCGGAAATGCAGCAGGTTAACACCGGGTGGAATATGTGTTGCATAAATAAGATTTTTTGCTTTGAAATTGCCCTGGCTGGTGCTGACCTCAAGAACCTCGTTCTCTTCTACACCGGTGACCCGGCAATTGATTGTCAATACCCCACCCAGTTTTTCAAATTCTTTAGCCAGTGCATAGATATACCGGGTGGGGTGAAACTGTGCCTGTCCCGGGATCCCGATCGCTTTTTGAAATGGTATTTTCACCGGTATAGTATTACTGGCCGATACGTTGATCCCTACTTTTTGAAATCCTTCCGATAATTCGTTAAGCTCTTCGATCTGTTCCTCATTCTGTGCATAGATATACCCCTGTACCTCCTTATAACCACAGTCGATCGAATATTCATCCACATGTTTCTTTATCAACTCCAGCGCCTGCCTTGCTGCTTTTGCCACTAAAACAGCATTCTCCTCTCCGAAATTTTTGATAAGCGTCGTAAACGGGGTTTCCATAAAAGAGTTCAGGTGGGCTGTTGTTCCACCCGTCGTCCCAAAGCCAATATTCTGTGCTTCGGCGATCATCACCGATCTGCCCGCTTTTTGTAATAACAACCCTGTCGTTATTCCTGTGATACCCGCACCTACGATCACCACATCAAAATATTGATTGGCTGCCGGTGTTGCTTTCTCTGCTTTGTAATCAGGCATATTGGCCTGCCAAAGACTGGTACATGCTCCATCTCTTTTCATACATCACTTTTTTAAATTTTAAGAACTTATAATTGCTGCAATATTGCTTCAGTTGGGGAATTTAGTTCCCCGGTCTTGTCTTTTTTGACGCATGAGCTTCCGTTCTTCTTTGTATGCATCGCTCACGATCAATACCAGTCCAAAGAAAGTGCCACGATAAGCCGGTCCTTCTTACCATGGAAAAAGGAAGCATATAGTTAAACATTGCTTTCGTTAAGCCAAATAGCCTATCCGTTAAATGAGGTCTATAAGCGCTGAGCAGGCGGTCTATTTTTAGCGCATCAAAATCATTAACCATTTTAACCCTGACTATGCGAATATCTTACCCGCAGAATATTATCGCACTGGCAACAGGAAAAGGAACCTGTTTCTTCACTCCCGGCGAGATCGTTCGCCTGGAAGCCAGCAGTAATTACACGAATATTTTCTTTAGGGATAGAACACAGTTGCTCAGTGCCAAAGTGCTGAAGGAATTTGTGAAACTGCTCGAGCCCTTCGGGTTTATCCGCACACACCGTTCTCACCTGGTGAACCGTCAGCATATTCTTTATGTGGACCTGCATGGGAATGTGGTGATGCAGGATCATTCCATGGCAGAGGTCTCCCGCCGAAAGAAAAGTGACGTAATGAAAGAATTAAAAACGATTGCAGCGTAATAATACTGATGTATGCACCGGCTGTTTGTTATTCAACTGCCCGGAAGCGCAGGTACGGACAGGTGATGCAAGATTGAACAAATGATCAACTGTCACTAAAAATCTTCAGTTCCCAATCTAAAATAATTAAATAAAGTATGTGGCCACGGGTAATCAAAAGAGCTGTTACGGTGTAACGGCTCTTTATTTTACCTTTGCGGGCCATGGGTCAGAAAAAATTGATACGGTTCGCGGAACTGGAAACGTTTCCCAATGTGCTGCAGTATCCCAAAGAAATGGCAGGCAATTGGAAGAAGTTTTTTAAAAACGCAAATCCCATCACACTGGAACTGGCCTGTGGAAAAGGAGAATACGCGGTTGGATTGGGTGTATTATACCCGCAGCGGAATTTTATTGGCATTGATCTGAAAGGGAACCGGATCTGGGTGGGCGCCAAAAAAGCCCTGCAGCAAGGGCTCGTCAATATTGCTTTTGTCCGTACACAGATCGACAAGGCTGCTGAATATTTTGCGGCCAATGAAGTGCAGGAGATATGGATCACTTTTCCCGATCCGCAATTACGTTTTTCCAAAGCAAAAAAAAGATTGACGCACCCGAAATTCCTGCGCCTGTACCAGCAATTCCTGGCACCGGGTGGATTGATCCATTTAAAGACCGATAGCCCGGATCTTTATCGTTTTACAAAAACGGTCATTGAACTATACGGGTGCACAGTTCAGAAAGATTCTGATAATATATATAAGGAGGAGCCTGTTTTAGAGGAATTGAAGATCAAAACTCATTATGAATCCCTGGATATCGCCGGGAGCAACCGGGTACATTATTTATGTTTTTCATTACCCCGTGATCTTGCCGGCAACCAAAAAGATGAAGAGCTAAAACAATTATTGAAAGCTCATGAAGGAATTGATTGAAAGTACGGACTATTACATCAATGAAGATGGTTATGTGGTATTGACTGAAAAATATCACAGGGATCGCGGGTATTGCTGCGGGAATGGATGCAAGCATTGTCCTTTTGAATACGAGAATGTTCCCGAGCCGAAGCGTACTGAATTAAAATCACTGGCTAAAAAAAACACCTAGTGGTTCACGCCGCGAACCAATGCGATCCGCGAGAGATGGATTTCTATACCTTTACGATATGGCTACTAAAAAAAAATCAACGAAAAAACCTGCCGCACGGACAGGTGGGTTAAGAAGTGTAAAGCCTTCCGGTACAAGAGATGAAAATTTCTTTGACATGGTTTTCGAAGTGGCCCGTCAAATACCAAAAGGAAGGGTCACTTCCTACGGAGCCATTGCAGCCTCTATCGGCGCCAAATCCTCTGCCCGCCTTGTAGGATGGGCCATGAACGGGGCTGGCGGGGTTCGTCCAAAAGTTCCCGCACATCGTGTCGTCAACCGTATCGGAATGCTCTCCGGCAAACATCATTTCTCGCCACCCGGCATGATGGAAAAACTATTGAAGAAAGAAGGGATCAAAATAAAGAATGACCAGGTCCAGGATCTTAAAAAAGTGTTTTGGGATCCCATAGAAGAACTGGGATTTTAATCATTTAACTCCCCTTGTGCCGTGCAGCCAGTTCGATCCAATAAGCGATCCAATTTTCGTCTCCATTTTTTATGTTGCACCAAGTCTGCTGAATAAAGTGTTTCAGCATCGTAACGGTAGTGCCATTCAGTTAGTTTCCGTTCGTACCGGCCAACAATAGCTGCCACTGAATCATGCGTTGTATACATCTGCCTGCCGGACGCCAGTTCTGTGCACAACTCCCTGGCTGTTATTTCTGCCAGGTCAAAATGCATTTGTTCATGCTGGAGGGTAATCGTATCTGGCGATCTCATCCAGGAACGGGTAGGGTTAAAGTAGGCTTTTACAGAAAAAGATAACCGGCCGCCGGAATCAAATGAATAGGTGAAAGCAAAGCCTACAAAAGACAGGGCATACTCGCCGCTATTGGGATCAGCAGGGGCTGTAAAATCAGTAAAGGATAATTTCCGTCCCCAATAGACAAGGGAGTCGTTTGCATAAGCCGGCGAAGCCCGTAATTGTACGGCCAGTAGAACAAGGATGATATGCCGGAAGATCGTTTGCATATACAATTTCTTAGGTTGGTGTATACTCCCTGATGACCCCGTCATTCAATTACATAAAAATAGCCGGAGCCCCGGACAGTATTAACGTATCAATAATACGGGCTGATCATCCAATACACCACCACCCCTGTCACCGCCACATAGAACCAGACCGGCCAGGTAATACGGACCAGTTTCTTATGTTTTTCATACTCACCTGTCAGGCCACGGTAGGCAGAGAAAAGAATAAAGGGAAGGATAAGTCCTGCCAGCGGAATATGTGTACCCAGTATAATATAATACATGATCCGGCTGTTGCCCACGGCGGCTTTTTCCAGTCCAGTCACAATGCCATCATGGTTCACATCACCAAAGCGGGTATCGCCCGCGAAGAGATGGTGGGAAATATAACTGACCAGGAACAGGATCGACAGGAGCATCGCCGCCAGCATGATATTGCGGTGCAGTTTGTAATTTTTCATTTTGACAGCGACCAATGCGGCGATCAGCAATACCGCTACCCCCGAATTAATGATCGCATTGGCTTTCGCAAATAGATGTACATCGAACCCGAGGTTCACTTCCAGTTTCACCCGGCTCAAAAGGACCACGGCTGTAAATACGATCGCAGAAAAAACAAAGATCAGTATCCTTGCTTTTTTATCATTCTTTTTCCAGGCTGCTGCTAACATGTATTATGATCTTTTACGTATAAAAAATAAGAATAACCCCAGCCCCATGATCGTCAGTAAGAATACCACGGCGAGCAATTGAAGTTTACCGTCAAAAAAACTTTTGCTTTTGGGATCCTTTTCCATGGTCAGCAAAACAAGGTCGTTCGAAAGATGCGCAAGCGATAATGAATCCAGGCCATGGTAATAGCCCCGTACGTGACGGTTGCTGTCGATCAGCACAAAATGATCGGTATGGGCAAAGCTTGTATCGATCCCTTTGCCATCTTCGGCCGGCACTTTCATTTCATTCACAATAAGATCATAGATCTCTTTCTTGTCCCCTGTCAGCAGCCACCAATTCTCCGGGTCTATCTGGAAACGATCCGCCCAGTATTTCAACCTTTCTACCGAATCCCTTTCGGGATCTATGGTAAACGATATAAAATGCACCTGTTTATTGGTCCTGTCTCCCACCCGTTGCCCGTTGTGAATGGACTCTGCCATTCGTTTCATGTTACGGGTAAGCCCGGGGCAGATCGTGGGACAATGGGTAAAAAAGAAATCGGCGATAATGATCTTTCCCCGGAGACTATCCCAGGTCATCGGTTTGCCTTCCTGGTTGGTCAGCGAGATATCCTTTAATGTATGCCATACCGTATCATCCGAGCGTTTACCTTTTTTGGTGACGGTCACCAGCG
The DNA here is from genome assembly GCA_036009775.1 of Chitinophagaceae bacterium. Classification (GTDB taxonomy): domain Bacteria; phylum Bacteroidota; class Bacteroidia; order Chitinophagales; family Chitinophagaceae; genus JJ008. Next base: position 36,423 of record DASYLC010000162.1, on the reverse strand, counting down.
AATCCGGCAGGTAATGCCGGGGCATGGTCACCGCTGTCTCACTTTTTATTTTGACAATAAAGTAAGCGGTGAGGGGCAGGAGCATGGCCAGCATCACCGCGTACAAAGCTTTTTTGTTCACTATTCATGTATTAACCCTCTCACAAACGATCAGGTGTTATTTACTATCCGGATATCTTCCTTGCTTCTGTCATTGCGAATCCGATACTTCATTCCTCAGCGCGGGCTGCGGAGGGGAAGCAAAAAAACCATTAAACCGGTTCAGGGTTTAATGGTTTTGGTTCTATTGCAAGTCAAATCTTGTTTTGTCCAACCGCACTGCCCTTTCTATTCCTTACCCGTTTTTTCTACCGGCTTCTCTTCATGCTTTTCTGCACCGTGCTTTTTCGGCATGGTCGTTTCCTTGAAATGCGGATCGTAACGGTTACGGAGATTCTTGTAAGAATTCCCTTCATAGATAAACGCAAAAATAAACCATACGAACAACAGCAGCGGCACTACGATCGTCATGATCATATTCCGGATCTCATCACCCAGGTGCATGAATACGGAAACGATCATATAGGCTTTCCATAAGGTCAATATACAAACCATCCCTTTAAAGAACAGGATCAGCATATCACTTGGATTGGGCCCTTTGTGAATATTGTAAATAGTCAGGCCTATCGCTAATTCAATTACCGTTACAATCGATAATATGATCGTTGTTTTGCGTACTCTTTTCTTAAATATCGCATCATCACTATGATGCTGAAAACTTACTTCTTCAAAAGCCGGATGTTGCATAGTCAGATAAATTACAAATTTTTAAATTCCATCCTTCGATACCTCAGGATGACAAACGACCTTCAACGTCTATATCAAATAAAAACACAAGAACACGAATACCCAAACCAGGTCCACAAAGTGCCAGTATAAACCCGCCTTTTCGATCATCAGGTAATGCCCCTTATTATGAAATACATTTTTCTGGGTCATGATGAGCATTACAATATTGATGATCACACCCGAGAATACGTGGAAGCCATGGAAACCGGTGATACCAAAGAAATAACCGCCAAATGCCACAGGACCTTTTGCACGGATATGCGCATGGGCCATGTCGACCATGCCAGCCAGCTGTCCTCCCGACATTTTTTCCAATGCTTCCAAAGATGCCGTCGCTCCTTCTTTAGGATAGTGATGCGCCAGGTGTACCAGTGTTTCATGTGATGTGTTAGTCAACGCAGCCGTAAGTGCTGAATGATCTTCAACCAGTGCGCCCCAAGGGTTGCCTCTCATATTCTGGGCGATCAGTTCGATATGATTTCCATCTACAAGAACCGCATGTTCGCCCGTCAATAAGTGATGCCATTCCCATGCCTGGCAGCCCAGGAACGCCAATCCACCTACAATGGTCCAGGCGATCCATTTGATCACCCCAGCCTTATCTCCTTTATGTCCCGCATGAACAGCCAGTACCATGGTCACAGAACTGATGATAAGGATAAAGGTCATCACACTCACAAAAGCCAATGGAAGGTTTGCATGTCCTGCACCCGGGAAGGCATTGAACACGACGTTCGGATCCGGCCAGAAATTCTGGCTGAACCGGATCGAGCCGTAGGAGATCAGGAATGCACCAAACGTAAAGGCATCACTCATCAAAAAATACCACATCATCAGTTTGCCATATTCGAGGTTGAAGGGGCTTTTACCGCCGCTCCACCACCTGGTCTGATGTGCCGTTGCATGTGTTGACATAGATAAAAAAATTCCAAAAATTATAAAATCACAAATTCCAGGTATCAACGGTCTATCTTCCGCCGATCACTATAAAGAATACCAATAAATAGATCCAAAGAATATCTACAAAATGCCAGTAGATCGCCGCTACTTCCACGGGAACAGAACTGTACAATTTTGTCTTCCCTACGAACGCTTTGATGAACATTACGATCAAAGCGATCACTCCTCCTATCACGTGTATCGCATGCAACCCGAAGATCACATACAGGAACTGGCCTGCGCCGGAACCTTTGAACGTTATCTTTTGTTCCCAGAGTCCCTGGAAACCAAGCCACTGCAGCACTACAAAAGCTACACCCAGTAAAAACGTCGCCCCGATCAGCAGGCGGTACTGGCTCATCGCCCGTTGTTTAAAAGAACGAAGTGCGCCCTGGAGTGTGACGCTGCTGATCAGTATAACAGCCGTCGAGATCCAGAACACTTTAGGTATCGTTACCGGTACCCAGCTTGACTGGTTGCTCTTTACGATGAACGCACTGGTCAGCCCGGCGAACATCATCACAATACTCCCGATCGCCACCCACATGGTGAACTTGTGGGGATGTATCTTTTTTTTCTGTTCTATACTCACTGCGCTTGTCATATATCAAAATTCCAAATAATAAATTCCAAATCCCATCGACCAACGTCATCATCCTTTATCTCCCAGCTTTTTAAGCATAGATGAGAATATCTTTCTTAATTGGCTCACTTCATCTATCAACCAGGTTCTTTCTTCTTCTAATTCTTTATTTCCAAAGACCTCCACTAAACCCAAAAAATGCATGGACTCTTTCGACTCCTTCCTGCTTACCTTGATCCTGTATCTCAAATCTCCTGGGCCAACGTTTTCATTCGCCTCAATATAGTTTGCTCCTACCGACCCGCTTGCTCTTACTAACTGTCTAATATCTTCAATATTCTCTGTGTCTCTTTTCAATTTCCTTGTAAAGGCTCTCACTCTCTTCGCAAACCGGTGACATCTTTCTTCTAATTCATGTTCAAACATCGGCTGGGATTTGGAATTTTCCCTTTTTTGGAATTTCTCAACTCTTACTTAATAATAAAGCCAGCATCACCACCGGCAAATACATATAACTTCCAAACATCACTTTTCTCGCCGAGCCCACATCCATTTTCCGGTACAGCATCACGCATCTCCCGATCATGAACAAATTCGCCAGTGCTATCAGTATCAAACTTATTATCCCCTGTGTGTTATTATAATTACACATCCCGGTATAATAAGGTGCTATCGTCACCGGCACCAGGATCAGCGAATACGCGATCGTCTGCAATGCCGTAAACTTCGTTGGTCCTTCTTCTGCGGGCAGCAATTTGAATCCCGCTGTTGAATAATCTTTGTGCGCCACCCAGGCAATTGCCCAAAAATGGGGGAACTGCCAGAAGAACTGGAACGCAAACAATACCCAGCCACCGGTACCCAATTCACCATCTCCCGCGGCCCAGCCGATCAAACAAGGCAATGCTCCCGGCACTGCACCAACCAATACAGCAATTGAATTCACTTTCTTCAATGGCGTATAGATAAATGCGTACAGGAACAAACTGAACGCTGCCAATCCCGCTGCCAGCCAGTTGAAATAATTTCCTAAGATAAAAACACCGAGTGCACCCGTAACGATGGCAAAAGCCCATCCTTCCGTTACACTCATACGACCTGAAGCAATGGGCCGTTTGGCCGTCCGCTTCATCAGTGCGTCTGTATCTTTTTCAACTACCTGGTTAATGGCATTGGCACTGCCTGTTACCAGCATCCCACCTGCAAAGAGCAAAAGTATCATCTTCCAGAAATTCACAAAGTTCTCCGAACCCTGTGTCAGTGCAAAACTCATTACACTGCTGAACACCACCATGATACTCAGCGAAAGCTTCACCAGCTGCAAATAATCTTTGATCTTCTTCATGTCAGCCTTCGCATATTATAAAGAACATAATATTTATGTTCCCGACTTCTGTGCTACTATCATCTTCCGTTCCGCCAGCTGGCGGACCCTTCATCCTCGGTAATTCTATTCATCGTTTTCCCAAGGTTAAAACCGTGGGCTATGTCAATGTTTACTCTCATGTTCCCCGATGGGCTCGGTCTGCGGAATGAATTCTCTTCCATCCTTTCCATAATCATACGCCCAGCGATGTACTTCAGGGATCTCACCAGGCCAGTTACCGTGACCGGGACGGATCGGTGTGGTCCACTCCAGTGTATTCGCACCCCATGGATTTGGCGTGGTCACTTTTCTTCCTTTGAATACTGAATAGAAGAAGTTGAACACGAACATCAGCTGCACTGCGAATACGATGATAGAAACGATCGTGATCATTTTATCCAGCTCAGGGAAATCGTTGAACGAAACCCATCCTCTTTTATCCAAATAACGGCGCGGGATACCGGCTAAACCCTGGTAATGCATCGGCCAGAAAATAAGATAAGCACCAACCATGGTCACCCAGAAATGGATAAAGCCCAGTGTACTGTTCAGGTAGCGACCGAACATCTTCGGGAACCAGTGATATACGCCGGCAAACATCCCGAACATCGAGGCCACACCCATTACAATATGGAAGTGGGCGACCACGAACATAGTATCGTGCAGGTGAATATCGATCGTTGAGTTGCCGAGGAAGATACCGGTCAGACCACCGGAGATGAATAAGCTTACAAAACCGATCGCAAACAATGTAGCCGGTGTAAAACGGATATTACCTCTCCAGAGTGTCGTTAGCCAGTTAAATACTTTGATGGCCGATGGTACGGCGATCAACAGCGTCAGCAATACGAATATCGAACCCAGGAAAGGATTCAGTCCCGTGACGAACATATGGTGCGCCCATACGAGGAACGCCAGGATGGTAATGGCGAACAGGGACCCCAACATCGCCATATAACCGAAGATCGGTTTGCGGCTGTTGACCGATAATATTTCCGACACCATTCCCATCGCCGGGAGCAGGATGATATATACTTCAGGGTGACCCAGGAACCAGAACAAGTGCTGGAACAGGATCGCACTACCTCCTTCATTTGGTAATATCTGGCCGTTCACCACGATATCACTGAGATAGAAACTGGTACCGAGGTTACGGTCGAATAACAACAAGATCAAGCCGGATAATAATACCGGGAATGATAATACCCCGAGTACCGCGGTAAAGAACATGGCCCAGATCGTCAGCGGCATACGGGTCATGCTCATCCCTTTTGTACGGAGGTTGAGGATCGTGGAGATATAGTTCAGACCACCCAATAAAGAAGACACCACGAACAGGGCCATACTCACGATCCACAGATCCATCCCCAGTTTAGAGCCATCAGATGCCTGCCCCAATGCACTCAGTGGCGGATAGACCGTCCACCCTCCCGATGCAGGTCCGGTAGAAATGAATAAAGAAGATATCATTACGATACTGGCCATAAAGAAGAACCAGTAAGAAAGCATGTTGAGGAAAGGAGACGCCATATCCCTTGCGCCGATCTGCAATGGAATTAAGATATTGGCAAAGGTTCCGCTCAATCCCGCTGTCAATACAAAGAACACGAGAACGGTTCCGTGCATCGTGATCAGTGAATAATAAAACTCCGGCTGTATCTGGCCGCCTTTGGCCCATTTACCAAAAAATGTTTCAAGGATCGGGAAACTCTGGTCAGGGTAACCCAGTTGTAAACGGAAGAGTACAGAGAACAAACCTCCAATGATCGCCCAGACCATTCCCGTGATCAGGAACTGTTTACCGATGGTCTTGTGGTCCATGCTGAAGATATACTTCGAGACAAAGGTCTCCTTATGATGGCCGTGATGATCATCATGGTGTACCGCATGTGCAGTGGCCACTCCGGAATGTATATTCATTGCTTCACTCATAATCTTTTATTTTAGCAACAACCGCTGTTGTTGTCTTTTTAATTTTTCATTTTCATATGGGTCTTCTCTCCACCTGCTGGCACATTGCTAATCACTGAATCCTTTCCGGCCGGTGCTACTTCGCCCGCGGGAGGATTGGCGACCAGGTACTGTGGTTTTTTACCTGCCATCCAGGCATCATACTCTTCCTGTGTTTCTACCACGATCACGCCCCTCATACTATAATGTCCTTTACCACACATCTGGTCGCAGGACAACTCATAAACGAAATTCGGCTTCCCTGTTTTCTCGATCATTTGTTTGGTCGTAAACTTTGGTGTGAACCACATAGTGGTCGGTGTACCGGGTACCGCATCCATCTTCATCCTGAAATGCGCCAGTCCCACATCATGTATCACATCTTTGGAACCGATCACCAGTTTTACCGGCCTGTTCACTACGAGGTGCATTTCCTGCTCCACGAAAACATCGTCATGATTATACTGGTCATCCCATAATTGCCCGGCAGGATTATTTTTTTCAGGATTTATGTTCTTGAAATATTTTTTTCCCAGCACCCCGTCCTTACCCGGGTACCGGAATTCCCAGCCAAACTGTTTACCCGTTACTTCCACGATCATCGCGTCTTTAGGGGCATTGCCGGTGATCTTGAACCAGTAAAATAATCCAAACCCTACCAGTACGGTCAGTGCGATCGCCGGTATCACGGTCCAGATCAATTCGAGTTTATTATTATGAGGGTAGTAATACGCTTTTCTTTTATCCGACTCCTGGTATTTATAAGCGAAGAAGAATAAGCAGAATTGGGTGATCAGGAAAACGATACCTGTCAGTGCGGTCGTGATATAAAGCATTCTGTCGATCAGAACCCCATGATCCGAGGCGGCTTCACCGAGGATCTTTCCTTTCAGTTTTTCATTGCAATAATAGACGCCGATCAACCCGATGATCAAAAAGGCAAGCAGCAAAAAGGCATTCACCTTGTTGGTTTGCTTCCGAGCCTTTTCTTCACCACGCAATACGGCTACGTACTCACTGGCCTTGGATATCTGAAACGTGATCAGAAACCCCAGTCCTAAAATCGCAACGATGAAAAATGTTTGCATAAACTATTTATAATAATAAATTCTAAAAACAAATTCCAAAATTCAACTCTTCTATGTGTCAGACGCTCTTCGAGACGTCAGATACCGTCAGACACCAGCGCACACTACGTATGATGGATCACACTTTCTTTGATGAAAGGGTGATTCTTTGCTACCAACGGCGCTTTGCTCAATGCTCTTCCGGTCAGGAACATGATCAATCCTACAAATCCCAATGCCACACCAAAATCCCACAGTATCATCGGCACATGCGTCTCCCCCGTCTCGTGATCGGTCATCGGGCTGGGGAATACCATCTGGAAGAAATCCAGCCAGTGACCGAACAGGATCAGCAATGCCATAAAGGTCATCGTCGTATAATTTCTCTTCGACCCTCTTCTCATCAATAGTAATAATGGTGCGAGGAAGTTGATGGCGAACATCAGCCAGAAGACACCACTATATATACCCTGTGCCCTAGGTTTGAAATAAGTCGTTTCCTCCGGAATATTCGCATACCAGATCAACATGAACTGGGAGAACCAGAGATAGGTCCAGAATATCGAGAAAGCGAAGATGAATTTTCCAAGATCATGCAAATGTTCTTCGTTCACCAGCTCGAGGTAGTTATTGTTCTTAAGGTATACCACGAACAGGGTGATCAGTGCGATACCTGCCACGAATGTGCTGGCAAATGTATACCAGCTGTACATGGTACTGTACCAGTGCGCATCGATACTCATCAGCCATAACCAGGGGATGGAAGACATTACGGTCAGGGCGAAGATCACAATATAACCGGCCGACCAGACGGTGCTGTTCCACATGTATTTTTTTCTTTCCGCTACGGTTGGCAGTGGTTTGTCATCCAGGCTGCGTGACATTTTCCTGATCTTCCGTCCCAGCAACGACCAGGCTATGATGGTGAACACGGTCCATCCAGCAAAGAAATTCTTATTTAAAAATCCTTTTTTGAAATTGAGTATACTGTCATGTTTTACATGTTCTGTATCGGTCCAGTGATACAATTCGTGGTTGCCCCCAAAACAGATCAGTAAAAGGATCACGCCGCAGATAACCCCGACGACCGGCACACAGGCAGAGATCGCTTCAGAAACACGGCGGAATGCCATCTGCCAGCCGCCCCATGCCAGCGTAGTGGCACAAATAAAGAACATGGCCGCATTCACCACGAGTAAAAAGTACACACTGTTCTGTAATAACGAGCCCCAGAAACGGGCCTGCTTATGCACATCGTCTTTCGCACCGTTTGTTACATACAACCCGAGAATGGCCAATGCTCCCAGGACCATCAGCACGATCGCCAGGGTGTTGTATCTTTTTGTTACTATGAATTTTTCCCGTATTGACATCAGTGTTCTTTTATTATTATTTATATGAGACGCATCCTTCGACCCTTCGACAAGATCAGGATTACGTCTTTACGGTTGTTTTGGCGTTGTCTTTGTTGCCGTATCGGCAGTAGCAGGTGTTACCCCCGCCGTTGCCGATCCCTGTTTGGACCGTATATAAGCGATCACCATCCAGCGCTGCATCGTATTCAACTGTGATGCATAAGATCCCATCTGCCCCTTTCCGTACGTGATCGAATGGAAATAAGTACCGTCCGCCATCTTCTTCATATCATCACCCATAAAATTCTTTGGCGCCGCAGGATACGGACCATTTCCGTCTTTCCATAACGGACCATTGCCATCCAGTTTGGGACCATGACAGATACCACAGTTCACCAAGTACAACCGTTCTGCTTCTTTTGCATCGATACTGTCAATGCTGAATGGGTTTTTTACACTAGCTGACTGCACATATCCCAATGAGTCATTGTGATAAGGATAGATCTGCAGCATATCCCCCCGGGCAATTGTTCCGGCGACCGGCATCGAATTGTAGTTGATGGTCGGGTACTTTTCCTTCAGTTTTTCCGTGGAAGAATATGTTTCATAGGCCCTGCTGTAAGCCATATCCGGCATGTACGCACGACCGGGGTTACGGCGGACCTTGCTGCAACTTGCGAGGATCACGATCACTGCGCAGGCTGATATAATCCAAATTTTTTTCATCCTTCTTTATTTAAATCCCAAATAAAAAATCCCAGATCCCACAAACCATTATCAATATCCAAACTCTCCGCAAGTCCTCTTCCAGGAGAGGATCCAAGTGCGGTTAATGAACTGCTTCTTCCGTTCTTTCAAATCGTTTGGTGTCCTTATCGTATCGTCCGAGCCACCAGCCTGTTTCCTTATATTGTACCTGTACATCCGACGCTCCGAGACCTTGCAAAAAGCTTATCGCTTCGGCATCATTTGTCTTAGCGGTGCATTCCAGCGCCATTACAAATGTGTCGTCCGTTGAGCGCAGGTTGAAATGGTCTTTTCTAACAAAAGGGGCCAGCTGGCAGAGATAACAAAATGTAAGTACCATTCCCACTGCAGCGAACAATACCGTCAACTCGAATGTGATCGGTATCCAGGCGGGTAATGCAAAGAATGGTTTACCACCAAAATTGAGTTGCCAGTCGATCGTCAGTGCCCAGGTAATAAAGCCAACGGCCGTTGCCGTTCCTGTTATCGCATAAATAAATCCGGCGGTATGCAGGCTTGTATCGCGAAGGCCCATTGCCTTATCCAGCCCGTGGATCGGGAACGGTGTAAAGACCTCATGTATCTTGTAACCGGCACGACGGGTCTTTTTTACGGCAGGGAACAATACCGCTTCATCGTAAAAACTACCTGTTATAAATTTTTGTACAGCCATTTGTTTAGCTTTTAGCTATTAGCCTTTAGCGGCTAGCTTATTTAATATTCAATAACTCGTTCATTACATGTATCAGACGCTCTTCGAGACGTCAGACACCTTTCTAAGCTCCATGATCGTGTCCATGCTTATCCGTAAATTCCTCCGTGCTCTCTTCTTCCACCTCATCCATTTTCTCTTTATAATTCTCCCCGCTTCGTTTCAATATATGTTTGATCTCGGCGATCGCGATGACCGGGAAGAATTTGGAGAACAGGAAATAACAGGTGAAGAACAACCCGAATGTTCCCATATAAAATCCAACCTCCCAGATCGTCGGGGTATAATAGGTACTCCAGGCACTGGGCAGGTAGTCACGGTATACCGAAGTAACGATGATCACAAAACGTTCGAACCACATACCGATATTCACGAGGATCGACATAAAGAAAGTCACCACGAGGTTCCTTCTCATTTTGCGGAACCAGAATATCTGCGGCGACAATACATTACAACCCATCATGATCCAGTAGCTCCATCCATACGGGCTATTGAGATTAAGCCTGTTCTGGAAGAAAGCAAAGTTCTCATACTCTACCGCTGAATACCAGGCCATGAACAGCTCGGTGAGGTAAGCGATACCCACGATAGAACCTGTGAGCACAATTACTTTATTCATCACATCGATATGTTCAATGGTAATATATTCTTCCAATCCCAATACTTTTCTTGTCACCACCAGCAGCGTCTGCACCATTGCAAACCCTGAGAAGATGGCTCCTGCCACGAAGTAAGGAGGGAAGATCGTTGTATGCCATCCCGGAACGACGGAAGTGGCGAAGTCAAAGGATACGATCGTGTGCACTGACAATACCAGCGGTGTACTCAGTCCCGCGAGTACGAGTGATAAGGCTTCATGACGCTGCCAGTGTTTGGTGCTTCCTGTCCAGCCAAATGAGGCCACACCATAAAATGCTTTTCTCCATTTCTTTTTAGCCCTGTCACGGAGTGTAGCAAGGTCAGGGAGCAGACCGGAATACCAGAATAATAAAGAAACGGTGAAGTAAGTAGATATCGCAAATACGTCCCAGAGCAATGGTGAGTTAAAGTTCACCCAGAGCGGACCTCTTGTATTGGGATAAGGAAGTACAAAGAATGCATTCCATACACGACCCATATGCCAGATCGGGAACTGGCCTGCACACATTACCGCGAAGATCGTCATCGCTTCTGCCGCACGGTTCACCCCTGTTCTCCATCCCTGGCGGAATAATAATAAGATCGCGGAGATCAGTGTTCCGGCGTGACCGATACCTACCCACCATACGAAGTTGGTGATATCCCAGCCCCAACCGACTGTCCTGTTCAGGTTCCACTGGCCGGTTCCGTAGATCACTTCCATTGTAACAGAGAGTATACCAAAGCAAAGCATCAATACCGAAACGATGAAACCGATCCACCAGAGTCTGGATGGTTTCGCTTCCACCGGCCGGCAAATGTCTTCGGTTACCTGGTGATAGTCTTTATCGCCTTCCACCAGCGCCGGTCTTACCTGTGATTCGTATCTGAGTAATGCCATAATAACTTTTAGCTTTTAGCTTTTATCCGCCGGTTTGCGGATGCTAGCTATTATTTATTAGTCAACTTTCTTGTTTCGCGTTGGTCGCAATGACGAAGAAGGAATTCAATGAGTAAATGATAACATTGTCTCATTGCTTTCTTATTCCTTATTCCTTATTCCTCATTTCTTATTCTCAATGAACCGTCTCTGCGGGCTTTGTCGATGATGGCAACGAAATGCTGTCAGTCTTATGCCCTTCTTCTTTCACACCTTCTTTATGCTCACCCGTTGCATTTGCTTCTTCATGATGTTCACCCGCCCAATGCGCATCGATCTCTTCTGAATTCCTGATCTTGGCGAGATAAGTGATATTGGGCAATACGTGCAGCTGCTCCAGTACATTGAAGGTCCGTTGTGGATTCTCATTGCGGATCTTCGTCAGCTGGCTGTCTTTATCATGCGCATTCCCGAATACGATAGCATCTGCTGAACAAGCCATTTGACAGGCTGTTTTTGCATCGCCATCTTTCAGCATACGGTTCTCTTTCTTCGCATCAAGTTTGGCTGCCTGTAATTTCTGCACACAGAAAGAACATTTTTCAATCACACCTCTAGAACGGACCGTTACATCAGGATTCAGTACCATCCTTGTCAGGTCGTCATTCATCTGTTCGATCACATTATCCAGTTTACCTACCAGTTTCTGATCGCGGTTATTGGGGAAACTATCAGCGCCGGTATAATCGGCCCAGTTAAAGCGGCGAACTTTGAACGGACAGTTATTGGCGCAATATCTTGTACCGATACAACGATTATAGGTCATCTGGTTGAGTCCTTCGGAACTGTGGTTGGTAGCGGCTACCGGGCAAACGTTCTCACAGGGAGCATTATCACAATGCTGGCAAAGCATCGGCTGGAACACCACACCCTTCAGGCTATCCGGATCTTTTTCATCGGAAATAAAATAACGGTCAATGCGCAGCCAGTGCATATCATGGTAACGCAGTACTTCTCTTTTACCAACAACAGGGATATTATTCTCCGCGTTACAGGCCACTACGCAGGCGCCGCAACCAAAGCAGGCGTTCATATCGATGTTCATTCCCCACTTGATACCGGGTTGCTCATGCTGCGGGTATAAGGTTGCCTGGCGGAAATCGTTATTCGCATTCTTGTAGAACGCATCTCTCAACTCGTTTCTCCATTCGGGGATCACGTCGGGCGCTTTATTGAAAGAAGCCAGCGTGGTCTCTCTTACTACTTCTTTACGGTCTTCGTAGTAATTATGTTTTTGCGTCTGTGCGATCTTATATTTCTTGTGCAGGTTGGTGGTGGATGCCCCGGTGACATAATTGTCAACCGTGCTGCCATTGTACGTAGTATAACCATATACATTTTTACCAACGCCTGCCGCTGTAACACCCATCGCTTCATTTCTTCCGTAACCAACGGCGATGGCAATGGTATCAGCGTTCATACCCGGCAATACCAGGATCGGCAGTTCTACTTTATTCTTCCCGATCGTTACTTCGATAACGGGTTTCTCAGGATAGTATTCATAATCGACATTCAGTTTGATACCCAGTTCCTCTGCTTTTTTCATGGAGATCAAAGCATAGTTGTCCCAGGTGGCTTTGGAAACGGGATCGGGTAATTCCTGTAACCAGGGGTTACCGGCCTGTGAACCTGTACCGAGGGAAACTTTTTCGTAGAACACCACTTCGGTACCGCTTCCTTTATTATATCCTCCGATAGCGGTTGTTGCTTCAGCAACGCCACCGCTTCCGTACGATCCGCCACCACCTGCTGTTGCAGCGTCTTCCTTCACACCATCTTGCAATGCCTTATTAAAAGCATCTTCAGATCCCAGTTTGCCAACCCAGTATTCTTTAAAATAGGTTTCGTAATCCTGTGTACTGCCACTCCATCTTAATAAAGAGGTCTGGAAATAACGTGTCTTGAACAAAGGATAGATCGTGGGCTGCATGAAACTGGTCACGCCTGCTTTGGGTTCCGCATCACCCCAGCTTTCGAGGTAGTGATGATTCGGGACAATATATTCACAGAGTTCAGAGGTCTCATCCATTTTTTCATTGAAGGAGACACTCAGTTTTACTTTCTTCAGCGCTGCTTTGAATTTATCCGCATCGAAGTATGTATACGCAGGATTAGCGCCCTGTATCATTATTGTTCCAACAGTACCCGCTTCCATGTCAGCAACCAGCTGAACCATATCGCTGTCGATACCCTGGCGGTAATTAACAGGCTGGTTCCAGTTGATGGTGGTACCGTTCGCCCCGATCGCCGCATTGATCGCATTCACGATCAGCTGTACATTCTTATCATTGCTGCCGCAAACTACCAGTGCCGCGCCATTGTGCGCTTTCAGGTCAGCCGCAGCTTTTTCGACACCTGCTTTCAATTTTGCATCCGCGACAGAAGCCGCGCCACCATTAACAGCCGCCAGTAATGCCAATGCTACAGCGCCGGTCTCAGAAGGACGATGCGTATACCGTTCATCGGCATTCGAACCGGTCATGCTTAAATGTCCTTCGAAATGATAATGCTTGCTCATCGAAGGACTCTTCTCATCGATCTTACGGCCTTTGGAATAACCGCGGGCATTCTCTACCGGGCTGAGCCAGGTACCGAGAAAATCAGCGCCCAGGCTCACGATCACTTTGGCCGCGCTGAAATCATATGTAGGTAATTTCCTTCCGAACCCACTGGCTTCATTCGCCAATAACATACCGCTGTAAGAAACGGCATCGTATTGTACATGTTTCAGGTTGGGGAATTTTGCGATGATATCTTTTGTTGATGCGGAAACGATCGTGGAGGTCAGTAATACAACTGAACCGCCGGCTGCTTTCATCGCATCGCCCACCATTTTATCGAACTGCTCGAACGCAGGAACTTCTTCGAACTTGTTTTTTACTTTATGCAAAGGGAATTTTGCGCGGTACATATCATACAGGTCGAGTACCGAAGCCTGTGAGCGGGCTGTCGTGCCGCCGCCGGTATGCGTTGCAAGTGTATTTCCTTCGATCTTGATAGGACGGCCATCTCTCACTTTCGCAACTACCGGTATCACATCTCCGTCCTGTATATAAGTGGTAGCATAATATTTAGCCACACCCGGCACAAGGTTCTCGGGTTTGTTGGCATAAGGAACCGCTTTTCTAACGGGGATCTTACAGCTGGCGGCCAGTGTAGCTGCAGCCGTGCTGAAACCAAGATATTTTAAAAAATCCCTGCGGGGAGCTTTGGCATCGATCAATCCTTTGTCATCAAACCCTTCAAAAGGCAGTTCTTCCTGGAACTCATCCTGGGACAGCTTTTTAAGGTTTTCCGGGTCATTCACCTCTCCGAAACTTTGCCAGTACTTGTTACTCATAGTTGTTATAATGTGAAGATGTGGAAATATGAAAGTGTGGAAATTCAGTTAGCTGCCCATTTTCACATTTCCCACATTTTCTAATTTTCAATGTTCTTAATAGTGACATTTCTGACATTCGAGGCCACCGATATCTTTCACGGTCACACTATCCATTTTTTTGTTCTTTATGTCGTTATGAAACTTCTCGTAAATACTGTAGAATTGATTGCCGGTGCTGTCCGTGTAATTAAAATTCACTTTCGTTTCGCGGTGACAGTTCACGCACCAGCCCATGCTCAGTTCTGATACCTGTTTTACTTCATCCATGGCGGTTATTTCACCATGACAGGTCTGGCACTGTACTTTACCTGCGCGTATATGTTGTGAGTGATTGAAATAAACGTGGTCGGGCAGGTTATGGATCTTTACCCATTCGATGGGTTTTGCTTTTGACGGATCCCATTTGGCAGGATTCTTGGGATCGAAGCCGGCATATTTATATAATTTCTCGATCTCGTAGGTTCCGTTGATCTCATCGCCATTCTCCGCGTAGAGCTTGGGTCCTTTTTCGTAGGTGTTGATCGCCTTATGACAGTTCATGCAAATATTCACCGCAGGGATACCGGCGGTCTTGCTTTCCCATGATGAACCGTGGCAATACAAACAGCTGATCTGGTTGATACCGGCATGCACCTTATGCGAATAGTAGATCGGCTGAACCGGCTGATAGCCTTTCTGGCGGCCGAATCCAATGGCGGCCTTACTGAAGAAATAACCCGTTATCGCGAAGCAAAGCAGGGCGATCATGGCAATATAGATCTTGTTCTTGTAGAAAGGAACGGGATCGGGACGACGGATACCTTCCGCGTCGTCGCTCATCTTTTTCAGGTTGCTGTTCACCTGCATCAGGATGATGGCGATGATACCGAGTATCAGGGAGATAACACCGAAGATGACGGCATTGGAATTGTCTGTTTTACCACCACCGTCGGGCCCGGGAGTAACCACAGGCGGCGTCCAGTCATTCACATATTTTATTACTGCATCAATTTCTGCATCGTTGATGATCCCATCGAAAGGGGTCATGTCTGTAGGCGCAAAACTTTGAATCTTCACTGCTTCGGGATATCCTGCCGCCACGGCTTTTCGCCAGTTTTTAATCCATACATGCACCTGATCTTTATTATCCCACCTGTCGAGAACTTTTTGAAGATTTGGGCCTGTCAGATCTTTCCCCATTGCGTGGCAACTGGCACAGCGGGCGTTAAAAATTGCTTTGCCATCCTGTGCCGAAACAGTATTGAATATCGAAAAAACAAATAGAGAGAATACAAACAGCGTTAGTTTTTGGACCAATGGTTTACAAGGAATCATAGACACAATTGATGCTGAAAAATGTGGATAAAATCCGTTCGTTAGGCGCAAAAATAAGTCAGGAACTTAATAAAACACCATTGGGTTTAACTTTTTTTTGACCCGCTACCAGCCTGCATTTCAGGGCATTTAGATTGGGTTTTTGCGATTGTATAAAATTGTTTGTCATAAATCGGTCAACCTTCCAATAAAACCTGAACAATGTGAAAATTCAACTAAGGATTGATCATTTTTTCCTCACTTTTGCCGCATTATGTTTCAAGGGCTCCGAAAAAAATGGAAAGTAAGCGGGTTGCAACTGACCCTGATCCTTTGCACGTTTGCTATTGGAGGCAGTGCCACCGGTTTTGTAGCCAAGAAGATCATGAATGCCATCGCTATTCAGCAAGACTGGCTCTGGGCGGTCATCTACATACTTCTTATCACTATTATCTGGCCGCTGACGGTGCTGGTTGTTAGCATTCCATTCGGGCAATTTCCCTTTTTCAGACGGTATATAAGGAAGATCGGGGCGAAGATGGGGATTGGAGGGAAGTCCAAAGTCCAAAGTCCAAAGTCCGAAGCCAGTCGTTCAATATCTCCGGGTGACAGCCATGGGTCGTGAATCAATACTACCCAATGACGCTATACGACCCTTATGACTCATTTGACCTATATGACTATCTTCCTTCCCATTCTTTATAAGAAATAACACTTAGCTCCGGTTGTGCCTCCCCCGGCAGAACGGCAATAAACTCCAGTATGTTCCCATCCGGGTCGTCAAAATAGATGGCGATGGCAGGCATCCAGGCAAAGACCATGGGCTGCTGCGTTTTATTTTTCAGGAAATTATAAGGTTGCAGTTTTCTTTGTTTTAACCAGTCAACAGATCGCTCCAGTATATCATCCTTATCACAGCGGAAGGCAAAATGTCTTTTGGCAACGGGCCTGTCCTTTTTTTCCCAAAGTCCCAGCATATACTTTTTGGGTTCGCCGATCCAAAAAAAAGCGATCCTTCTTTTTTCTTCTACTGAGGCCAATCCAGGCCCAATGTGTTCTTATAAAAATCCACCGCGGCTTCCAGGTCGGCGACCTCGATATGCGTTTCGTATAAACCTTTTATCATTGTTTATTGAAGATTTTATGTGTCTTTGAAACTATGAGGCAAGGTAACATTGATCCGCAAATCTTAAATCTCCCATTCTTACCTCTTAAATTGTAAGTTTGTCGCGTGAAAAAAATCGCCGTCTTTGCTTCGGGTGCCGGTACAAATGCAGCCCGTATCATTGATCATTTCAATACAAGGAAAGATAGAGTTGCGGCAGTGACGCTGATCGCCTGTAATAAGCCAGGAGCGGGTGTTCTGTCCATCGCTGCCAGCAAAGATATTCCTGTACTCCTCATCGACAAAGAACGATTCTTTCATGGTGATGCTTATATAGATGTATTAAAGGAAAAAAATATCGATCTTATTGTACTCGCCGGTTTTCTCTGGAAGATCCCTTCTGCACTCATCAGCGCCTTTCCGGAACGCATTGTTAATATACATCCTGCCCTCTTACCAAAATATGGTGGGAAGGGAATGTATGGCCGTTATGTTCACCAGGCTGTTATCGATAATAAAGAAAAAGAAAGCGGGATCACTATTCATTGTGTGGACGATATCTACGACCATGGGAAGATCATCTTTCAATACAGCTGCCCTGTACCGGACAATGAGAATGCGGAAGAACTGGAGAACAGGGTACGGATCCTTGAACTGGAACATTACCCCAGGGTCATAGAAGAATATATTAAGTGAGGAAAAGGGCATATGGGTCATAAAAGTCATAGTGGTCATACGGGTTCATTAGTTGAGTAAAGGCATGATTCATTGGTCTTCTGTGACCCATTTGAACCCATATGACCTATATGACCCCATATGACTCCCATGACTTTACGTTTCTTTTTACATTTTCTTTCGTTACTTGCCGGCAACAAACTCATTTTGCAGCGGAACATTTTATACATAACAACATTTATTGTCCTCTTTTTACTGGCAGCTGTTCCCTCAGCCACTGCCCAGACCTATGTTATCAGGGGAATGGTATATGATAGTTCCCGCAATTACCCGCTGGAAGCCGTAAGCGTTCTCTCCACTTCGGGGAAAGGGACCACAACCAATTCGGAAGGGTATTATGAGATACAGGTCTCCGAGAAAGATTCCATCTGGTTCAGTTACCTGAACAAACCCACGATAAAATTCCCGGTGATCAGGATCGTCAACCCCATGGGTTTTGATATCTCGCTTTTGGTAAGCATCCCTACACTAAAGGAAGTGAGGATAAGGCCAAAGAACTATAAACAGGATTCCACCCAGAACCGGATCGATTATGCTAAAATATTCAATTACGAGAAACCAAAACTGAAAGCCACCATGAATGGCATGGGTGTCGGGTTCGACCTGGACGAGATCATCAATATGTTCAGGTTCCGGCGAAACAAAAGCATGGCATCTTTCCAGAGAAGATTGTTACTGGAGGAACAGGACAGGTCGATAGATCATCGTTTCAATAAAGCCCTGGTCCGGCGACTGACCTTACTGGAAGGAGCAGAACTCGATAGTTTTATGCGTTTCTACCGTCCCTCTTACACATTCACAAAAATGGCGGGTGATTATGAATTCCAGTATTATATCAAAACCGCTTTCTTCCGGTTCCGGAGAGGTGAGCTTCCCAATGCTACGCTGAAAGAAGAGGAAGAAGAATAATCCCGTTTCCGGCGAAGTGCAAAAAAGAACTAATTTCCCTTACTCTTACCAACACTTACCGTCATGAAACGTTTCACCCTGTTTTTCTTCGCTATTCTTTTTACTCATTATAGTTTTTCGCAAAGCGAGCTCCCTTCTTTTGTTAAAGACAGTTTAGATAATTATGTGAACCGGGCCCTGGTTGAATGGCAGATCCCCGGTGCTGCCGTGTGTATCATAAAGGACGGGAAAGTAGTATGGATGAAGGGCTATGGTGTAAAAGAAAAAGGAAGCCCGGATAAAGTCGATGAGAACACACTCTTTATGATCGGCAGTAATACCAAGGCTTTCACGGCCACGGCCCTGGCCATGCTGGATGCAGAAAGAAAATTATCGCTGGATGATAAAGTACAAAAATGGTTGCCTGATTTTAAGATGTATGATCCCTGGGTAGCGAAAGAAGCCAATATCCGCGACCTTCTTTGTCATCGCCTTGGTTTTGAAACCTTCCAGGGAGATTTTATGTATTTCGATTCTGATCTTACCACGGCAGAGGTAAGAGAGAAGATGGGCAAGCTGAAACCATTGTATGGTTTCCGCAGCCGTTGGGGTTATACCAATTGTGCATTTATGACGGCCGGTGAGATCATTCCAAAAGTTACGGGACAATCATGGGCTGATTTCATCACGCAAAAGATCTTCAAACCACTGGGGATGAATAACAGCCTTGCCCTGTCCAAAGATATTAAGACAGCAGGCAATAAATCTTCGGCGCATACTGTTGTATTGGGAGAATTAAAAAAGATCCCCTACGGCAATATTGATAACCTGGCACCTGCCGGCAGTATCTCTTCTTCGGTGAATGATATGAGCAAATGGGTGATGATGCAATTGAATGCCGGTAAGCTGGGAGAAAACCAGGTAGTTCCTGCATCAGCGTTAGGCCAGACCAAAACACCGCACTCCATTTTAGGCAATGGAGGTCACCAGTTCAACCGTTCGCATTTTAGTTTGTACGGCCTTGGCTGGTTCATGGAAGAATATGCGGGAAGAAAGATCGTAGCGCATACAGGTGGTGTGAACGGGTTTGTAACCAGTGTATGCATGGTGCCCGAGGAAAAGCTCGGGATCATCGTATTGACAAATACCGATGCGAATAATTTTTATGAAGCATTGCGTAATGAAATTGAAGATGCTTTTCTCAGTCTTCCGTACCGCAATTACAGTAATGTATTTCTCGGCTATCAACAGGCCGATGAAAAAGAAAAAGCAAAACAGTTAAAAACGATCCGGGATACGATCGCTATGAATAATAAAACCGCATTACCCCTAACTGCCTATGCCGGCGAATATGTACATGATGTATACGGCAAGATGAATATTAAACTGGAAGATGGTAAAATGATCATGCGCTTTGAACACCATAAGGGAAGATGGGGAACGCTGGAGCCTTTGGGTGGCAACCGTTTCTTCTGTACGTACAGCGATCCTTTGTATGGAATGAAAAAACTGGAGTTCGTTGTTGACAATAATAGAGTGAGGTCGCTGACAGTGCGGGTAGCGGATTTTGTAGAGTTTACGCCGTATGAGTTTGTGAAGAAGGAATAGTTGTGGGCTGCTGGTTGTGATTATGGCGGTGGGCTATGGGCTTGAGGCCGTTAGCTGTTAGCCGTTAGCTGAAACCGTCTTTCGATTAAGATTCAAATTTTAACCACTTTTAATGGAGGCAAATGACCCGGACAATAATAATGTCTTTAGAAACCGCGTGCTCCGCTTTTTGTTGTATGTCGTGGTTGGGTTTCTCAGCGCCTTTTTATACAAATATTTAAAAAACTAATTACCCGATGATCACCCGTTTTCTTTTCTTCCTGGTTCTGCCTTTCCAGCTGGCAGCGCAATCTTTTTCGAAAGAAGAAATAGTCCGTTGGGAAAAACAGGCCAAACAGGTCACGATCATCCGTGATGGATATGGCATACCGCATATCTATGGAAAAACAGATGCCGATGCTGTGTTTGGATTGATGTATGCGCAATGCGAGGATGATTTTAAGAGGATCGACCTGAATTACCTGGAGAAACTGGGCGAGTTGAGTATTATAAAAGGTGAATCGGCTTTGTATGATGACCTGCTGATGCGGATGATCATCGATCCGGAAGAAGCAAAAGCCGATCTTAAAAAAGCCCCGGATTGGCTAAAAAAATTATGTTATGCCTGGGCAGATGGCATCAATTATTATTTATATAAACATCCCAACACGGGAACATTGAGGGGAAAGCCTTTCGAACCCTGGTTCCCTTTGTTATGGACAGACGGGAGCATCGGTGCTATCAACACGGCCGGTATAACTGTACAGGATGTAGCCAATTTATACGGCGAAAAGAAAACAGTTGGCAAGCTGGCAAACCCTGAAACAGAAGAGATCCTGACCGGCTCAAATGGTTTCGCATTTTCGCCAAAGATCACGGAGTCGGGCAATGCTATCCTGTATATTAACCCCCATGTTACTTTTTATTTCCGCCCGGAAGTGCATATGGTAAGTGATGAAGGATTAAATACGTATGGTGCTGTAACCTGGGGGCAGTTCTTTGTTTACCAGGGTTTCAATGAACATTGCGGTTGGATGCATACCAGCAGTGGCGTGGATGCCACGGATGCGTATATCGAAAAGATCACTGAAAAAAATGGCGAAAAATATTATCACTACAACAATCAAACGATCAGGGCAACCATAAAAAAGATCGTCATCCTGTGTAAAATGGCCGATAACTTTTACATGGACAAAGAGTTTTATATCCCCTTTACAAAGCACGGCCCGTTGATGGCAAGGAAAAACGATCAATGGCTCAGCGTACGGTCAGATAACCGTCTCATGAATGGTTTGATCCAATGCTGGGAGCGAACAAAAGCAAAAAGTTTTACGGATTATAAAAAGACACTGGACCTTAAAGGAAATATTTCCAACAACACCGTTTATGCGGATGCAGAAGGCAATATCGCTTACTGGCATGGCAACAGGGTACCGGCAAGAGATAATAAATATGACTGGAGCAAGCCGGTGGACGGAACGACTTCGGCAACGGACTGGAAGGGATATCACAAAGTGGAAGAGACGGTGCATTTGATCAACCCTGTTAACGGATGGTTACAGAATTGTAATTCCACTCCGTATACTGTAGCCGGAACGAATAGCCCGAAGAAATTCACTGAATCCGGTGGGGAAAACTATCCGGCTTATATGGCTCCGGATGGAGAAAACTTCCGGGGTCTTAATGCGGTAAGGGTGCTGGATGAAGAAAAGAAGTATACGCTCGAGAAAGTCATCAAGGCCGGATACGACACACGTCTTACGGCTTTCGAGATATTACTGCCGGTATTGATCCGTTCGTTTGAAGGAGAGAAAGAACGACCCAACGACTCCTTGTTTATTGAACGCAGGGAGGCGATCAGTGAATTGAAAAAATGGGATTACCGGTGCAGTGAGCAATCCATAGCTACTACACTGGCGGTTGAATGGGGGCAACGCATCATGCCGATGGTCAACCGTACAGAAGTTCCCGGAAATGAAAAGGCGGACCAGGTGGATAAGGCAAGATATTTTGTATTGAATAACGCGAGGATAACCTATATGACGCCTTTTGTCAATACGATTGATGACCTGAAAAAACGTTTTGGAACGTGGCGGATTCCCTGGGGTGAGGTCAATCGTTTCCAGCGCATCTCCTCCGATATCGATAATAAATTTGATGATGCAAAACCCAGCATCCCTGTTGGCTTTGTATCTTCTGCCTGGGGCATGTTACCTTCCTATACCAGCCGCAGTTTCCCGGGTACAACAAAAAGATATGGTGTAAATGGTAACAGCTTTATCTGCGCTGTTGAATTTGGAAAGAAGATAAAAGCAAAATCATTACTGGCCGGGGGAGAAAGCGGCGACCCTAACTCGCCTCATTTCTTTGACCAGGGAAAAATGTACAGCAAAGGAGAATTCAAGGATGTGTTGTTTTATAAAGAGGATGTGTTGAAGCAGGCGAAACGAACGTACCACCCCGGAGAATAAAGGGGCTATTGGCCGTGGGCTGCGAGCTCCGGGCAATAGCAACTATAAACCTGTCATTGCGAGGAACGAAGCAAAAACGATAAACCATAAACCACCGATGGAAGTACACCACCATGCTCACACTTCACGAAAAAAATGGACCCATTATTTCTGGGAATTCATCATGTTGTTCCTCGCAGTGTTCTGTGGCTTCCTTGCGGAATACCAGCTGGAGCACAAGATCGAAAAAGAAAGAGGCAAACAATATCTCCGGTCCTTTTATGAAGACCTGAAAGCCGATACAGCAAGGATTGCGTTCAATGTTGGGTTTGATGATGAAAAATTAACGGATTTTGATAATCTTAACGGTTGTTTTGATACTGTTTCAAAAAACATACATGCAACCGATTGTCTCCTTACACTGATCAAATACTCCTCTATCAACAGGCCGTTCAAGATCACAGAACGGACCCTCGGCCAGCTCGCCAATGCAGGCGGTTTCCGGTTGCTGAAAAAAGAAGATGCCGACAGTATTATCGCCTACCAGAAAATGGTCAACGATTTGGAAGATTTCCAGACAATCGTATACCAGTACGCCCAGGACAATGTACGGAGTACATTTAATCTGGTGGTAAGTTTCCCTGCAAATGCCCAGATGTTCAAACCCGAGGAGAATAAGATCATTTCTACTTTTAATGAAACGGATGTCACAGCTCCTGTTTTGCTATCTGATGACAACGCTTTGCTCAACAGGTATTTTAATGACCTGTTGCTATATTACAGGATCACGTATAATCATAAAAGGATGCTGCTTCTCCTGAAGAACTACCAACTGCGCCTGATCGAATTCTTTAAGAACAAATACCACCTGAAATAACGTGTTATGAAAGTATATGCCCACGCCCATACCGCTGCTGACCCTGATAGTCACGATCGTTCAAAGCACCCAGGAAAGAATGGCAGTGGAGTACAAAACGATGCTGAAGAAAGCAAGGGAGATAATACAGGCATTACAAAAAGAATACCTATTGAAATAAAAGACTCATCTCATATATCTTAAATATAGTTTTATGAAAAGTAACATGGTCTTGCTGTTCCTTTTGATCCGCGTATTTTCTTATGGCCAGGCAGACAGCACCGATTTTATTGTTCAAAAAATGATGAAGGAGCAAAAAAATACCGGTCTTTCCCTTGCGGTTATCAAAAACGGGAAAGCCGTGGTCAATAAAGGATATGGCCTGGCGAATGCAGAACACAATGTACCGGTAACAACGGAAACAGTGATCCGGCTGGGCTCTGTCAGCAAACAATTTTTTACAACCGCCATCCTCAAATTAATGGAAGAAGGCAAACTGAGCATCGAAGATTCCGTTCATACGTTTTTCCCCGATGCGCCTGAAACCTGGAGACCGGTACAGGTAAAACACCTGATGTCCCATACATCAGGATTAAAAAGAGAGGGCCCTGCGTATAATAATAATATTATTCAACCGGATCTTGTTATTATTAAATCAGCCTATTCTTTGCCTCTCGATTTTAAGACCGGTGAAAAGTTCCAATACTCCAACCTGGGCTATTATATGCTCGCCGAGATCATTAAACAAGTAAGCGGTATGTTATGGCAGGATTATATACGTGAAAACCTTTTTGTTCCTGCGGGAATGAAGAATAGCAGCATGACCGATTTTTACCAGGTCATTCCTAACAGAGCCAGTGGTTACATGCACAGGAAAGACATACTGATAAATGCCGATGCAATGTACGCAGTAAGACCCAGCGGTGGATTTCTTTCCACATCCAGCGATATGATCCTATGGGATAAAGTGCTGAGAGAAAAGAAGATCATTCTTAAAAAAGAGAATTGGGAGCTACTCTGGCAGCCTTTTATAAAAACATCGGACAATCCTGATCCTAAAAACTATTATGGTTTTGCGTGGGAAGTAGAAGAGTATAAGGGTCATAAAGTCGTTTCCCACGGTGGCGCCAATATTGGTTTCCGGTCTTTTTATATCCGTTTTATAAATGACGATCTGTCCATCATCATTATGACCAATACAGATGAAGCCCGCCCGGCACTTATTGCCAGGACTTTAGCAGATTATTATTTCAGACAAAAATAGTTATGGAAGTACACCACCACGCACACACCGCACGAAAAAAATGGACCCATTATTTCTGGGAGTTCCTGATGCTGTTCCTGGCAGTGTTCTGCGGGTTCATGGCAGAGAATTTCCGGGAACACAAGGTTGAACATCATCGTGAGAAACAATATATGGAAACCATGGTGGAAGACCTTGAAAAAGACACGGCAAATCTGCATACAAGCATTTCTTTTTGGTCATCAGTTGATTCCGCAATTAAAAAGTGCAGACCTTTATTAAAACCTCCTGCAGATAAAAGAAATGTACGGGATATTTATTCTCTCGCCTCTTCATTGATCAATTTTGATGCCTTTATTTATAATGACCGGACCATTCAGCAATTAAGGAATTCCGGCAGTTTTCGGCTCATCAGGAATAAAGAGGTTTCCGAGTCGATCATTACCTACGATGCATATATCCGGAACCAGTTGAGGGACCAGGAATCATTTGAAAAAGAATTTTTACTGACGATCCTTTCTTATCAAAATGAGCTATTTGACTCAGAGATCATTGAGGCGATCTTAACACAACAAGATGTTCTGACCGATAGCCTATTAACAAAATCAACACAAAACTGGCAGATCAATAATGGGTTGTATTTCAAGT
The DNA here is from genome assembly GCA_036009775.1 of Chitinophagaceae bacterium. Classification (GTDB taxonomy): domain Bacteria; phylum Bacteroidota; class Bacteroidia; order Chitinophagales; family Chitinophagaceae; genus JJ008. The sequence goes on along the minus strand of DASYLC010000162.1, from coordinate 11,131 downwards.
ACTATAATGAACTTTTACTCTACCAGGCCGGGGCGATTTACATATTGAACACAGAAAAAGATCTAAAACAAAAAGCAGTAGCGCTGATTACTTTGATCAAAAAAGAATATCACCTGGATTAAGAACGCTAATAATTGTCAGCGTTTAGATCTTAGCAAGAATGAGCCGCCGCTTATTTTACGAAAACGAATTGCCGATTATCCAGTAAATTATCCTCCCAAAATCACTGCATATGGAACTTGTCAATCCCAACACTAAACGAATTCAGTCCATCGACCTGCTACGCGGCATCATCATGATCATTATGGCCCTGGATCATACCCGTGATTTTTTTCATGTCACGGGCATGACCGGCGATCCGTTGAATCCAGACACGACCAACCCTGTTTTATATGGCACCCGCTGGATCACGCATTTCTGCGCTCCGACATTTGTTTTTTTATCCGGTGTTTCTGGCTGGTTGCAAAGCGGTCGTAAAACAAAAAAAGAGTTAAGTGTATTTTTGATCACCCGCGGACTCTGGCTCATCGTGGTTGACCTGCTGATCATGTCATTCATATTTTCGGCAGATATTCACTACAGCCTCTTTGTACTGGAAACACTCTGGTCCATTGGCGCCGGCATGGTGGTACTCGGAATGATGATCTACCTGCCTTTTGAAATAATTTTAGCAACCGGGCTACTTATCGTGTTCGGTCATAACCTGATCGACTTCGCTGAAAGAGGCCGCCAAACGCCTGTTCCGTTTTGGTGGAATTTACTGCACCAGGTTACCATCAAACCTTTGGGAGGTGGTCATAGCCTTTTCATTTTTTATCCATTCCTTCCATGGGCAGGCCTGATGATGCTGGGTTATTGTTGTGGTAAACTCTTCACCACGATGGAAGCGACAAAAAGAAATAAGATATTGTTGTGGACCGGAGCTGGCACTGTCATCCTGTTCTTTGTTCTGCGCTCCGTCAATATATATGGCGATCCGCGACCCTGGAAAGTACAGGATTCACCAACTAAAACTTTCTATGCCTTCATGAACGTTCAAAAATACCCGCCTTCCCTTCTCTTTCTCTGCGCCACGATCGGGCCAATGCTGATCGTTCTTTCTTTATTAAAAAATGCGCAGGGACGCTTTGCAAGATTTGCCAGTGTATTCGGCCGGGTACCTCTATTTTATTTTATCGTTCACTTTTTTATCGTGCATCTCGCCCAGATCATTACCTATTTATCAAGAGGACATAGCGTAGCGGAAGGAATGAAAGGCGTTGAAGGGCTTCCGTTCAAGTTTGCCGTACCTGGTGAGGGTTATTCGTTAGGAATTGTCTACCTTATATGGATCGCCGTTGTTCTTCTGATGTACCCGTTATGCAAACGGTATGATCGCTATAAAACAAGACATAAAGAAAAATGGTGGCTGAGCTATTTGTAAACCACAAACCAACCAATATGAAACTGCTATCCCTTGCTGTACTTCTTTTTTTACTCTGCTGCAGTATTTCAGCCCAAAAACCCCGTGCCCGCGATATTGGTATCCCCTTTTATGGTACTCCCGGGAAATTCAATGCCATCACGGATGTTAAAGGAGTGGAGGTAGGTTACAGCACGATCATTTCGGGCCAGGGAAAAAATATCCGGGGCAAAGGGCCGGTTCGCACGGGTGTTACAGCTATTTTACCCAGGGGCCGTAACAATAATCCTGTGTATGCGAACTGGTATGCACTGAATGGTAATGGAGAGATGACAGGTACAACCTGGATCACGGAATCGGGTTTCCTTGAAACACCGATCATGATAACGAATTCCAACAGTGTAGGCGTCGTTAGGGATGCAGTGTTGAAATGGTTTGTAAAAACGGGGTGGTACAAAGAAGATTTTTGGTTTACTTATCCCGTAGTGGCTGAAACCTATGATGGCTTTTTAAATGATATCTATGGTTTTCATGTAAAAGAAGAGAATGCCTGGGAAGCATTGGATAGTGCCAAAACTGGTTATCTAAAAGAAGGAAATGTGGGGGGTGGTACGGGTATGATGTGTTTGGGATTTAAAGGGGGAACCGGAACAGCGTCAAGAGTTTTTAAAATAAAAGATTCAACATACACGGTAGGGGTATTGGTGCAGGCCAATTTTGGGGCAAAAAGAAATTTGACGATCGCCGGTGTACCTGTTGGCCGGGAATTAAAAGATACGCTAAACTATGAATTCAAAGCGCCGCCTTCTTACCAGGCAGGTGATGGTTCAATTATAGTAGTTGTAGCCACCGATGCTCCCTTATTACCTCATCAATTGAAAAGAATTGCTGCGAGAGTTGCCATTGGCGTGGGGATCGCGGGAGGTCGCGGGGAGAACAGTTCTGGTGATATTTTTATCGCTTTCTCAACTGCCAACCCATCTGCTTTCCAACGGGAGGATTTTACAAAGCTGGATGAGTTGCCTAATGACTGGATCAACCCTTTGTTCGAAGGAACAATACAATCAGTAGAAGAAGCCATTATCAATGCTATGGTAGCTGCGGATACGATGGAAGGGATCAATGGCAACAAAGCTTATGCTCTGCCGCATAAACTGGTGACCGATCTGTTGAAAAAATATAACCGTATAAAATAATGCGGAGCAGTCCGAACTGTTGAAAAAATAATTCCTAAATTAACACAATGGAAGTCCACCACCATTCGCACACGGCAAGAAAAAAATTTAACCACTTTTTCTGGGAGTTTTTTATGCTTTTTCTTGCTGTTACCCTCGGCTTCCTGGTGGAGAATTGGCGGGAGCACCGCATCGAAGGCCGGCGGGAGAAAGCATTGATGAAAGCCTTGTTGCTGGATCTCCGGGCTGATGCACAACAGATCGATTCATTGATCCAGAAAAGAGTTACCCGGAATATCCATTGCGATTCGCTGATCAACCTGCTCGTTGCCGGAGATAAAAAAAACGGGATACTGGAATATTATTATGGCCGCAATGCATCGAGAAGAATTCATTTTCGTCCGCAGGATGGAACACTGTTGCAGCTCCGTCATTCAGGAGGTTTCGGGATCGTACACGAGGAAATCGTACTGAATGGTATCAATTCCTATGAGCTGGGTTTGAAAAATAACCAGGAGAATATTGAGGTGGAAGAAAAAGAACTCACGGAATACACCGCCGTGGCCGCCAAGATCTTTGCTGTGAAAACATTCCAGGAAATGACAAAAAACAATACCGTAGAACCTCCTGCCACCAACCAGCCATTGCTTTCTTATGATAAAAGCCTGCTCAACGAACTGGCCATTAAACTGCATTACTGGAAACGTACATCGCTTTCTGTATTGGCAAGCTGGGAAAGTATAAGAAAAAATGCGACGGTCCTCATGGAACTGATCAAAGAAGAATATAACCTGGAGCCAAAAAGCCATTAGTTCATCGTCGCCATCCAAAGCGAAGAAACTACCCGGTGTTTCCTTAATTTTAGGTCTCATTCTTAAATTTTTTGCAATGGACCAGACAACGCTTGGCATCGGCACCCGTTTACAACATATACAGCATGGTCCCGGTGTCATTGTAGGCATCCGGTATGCTACCTATCTTATTTCTTTTATCAATACCGGCATAAAAGAAATAGACAAGACGGACACCTCCCTCGAAGAGATCATCCCCGAGAATATATCCGTGGAAGTAGAAACACAAAGCGATACGGAAAAATCCCTGCTGAAAATTTTAAAGATGTGGGGCGGCATCACGGAGAATGTACCCCTGGGTGACAAATGGATCAAAGGCATGATGCTCTTACAACCTGCCGATAAAAGTTTAAAACCAAAAGAGATCCCTGTCGAAGATTTTTTTCACAAGATAGTGATGCTGCGGGACCGGTTGCGGGTGCTGGAACAGAATATCAACAGTAATAAAACACTGAGCGATGAAGAAAAGGTGAATATCCAGCAATATATTACCCGTTGTTATGGATCACTCACCACCTTCAATGTATTGTTCAGGAATAAAGAACAGTATTTTGTGGGGGATAAAGGTTCCAAAGAAGATTAGTCATACCAGCAGTGCTCCTTAGCTTTTAAAATATTTACAGGCCTGTAATAATTCCCTGATATCTTAATGGACCTAACTACTCCTTACGAATGGCTTTGGCGAAGCGCTACTTATAAAAAATGGCAACCGTTCCGTAATTAACCCCTCGTTTTTTATTTATCGTCCAATCCGGGCATCATGGATCGCATCCAGCAGCCCATTGCTGTGTTTATCATCAGCCAGTTGCCAGAACATGATACCTCCGAGTTTTTTTTGTAGAGCATACAAGGTCTTCTTTCTAACTGAAATGGTGTCATCATAGGTTACCAGTATCTTTCTTTCGGTATTGAACGCATACGGTGCATTAGCAATTGTATCCCAATGATGCGTAAATCCTTTTGCAACTGAAATACTATCATAAAGATGAGCATAGGATATGCCCCTGTAGAATTTCCCGGGTCGGTACAATCCATTATTAAGCGTGTCATTCACCCGGAACATCCGCGCATAAAAAGCAGCTCCGATCACGATCTTCCCCGACAGCACTCCTGCCAGCAGCATACGTTTAACAGCATTATCGGTGGAAACTTCCTGTTGTGATGTGGAATAAAGCGGTGTATGGTGCCCGCTCACCGTACTATAACCATGCACCAGGTCATAACTCATCACATACACTTTATCGGCGATGCCCATGGCTTCTTTCCATTCGATCGATGAATCAATAAACTGGTTAAATCCGCCGGCGGCAAAACTGATTTCTTTGTTTTTACCAAGGCTCTTGCGAAGCGCCTTCAGTAATAAGGTGAAATTTTGTTTATCCGCTGCCACATACGGATGACCGGGATGACCTGCAATAGCCGGGTATTCCCAATCAAGATCGATCCCGTCAGTCTTAAAGTAATTGGTGAGCCCTTGTACCGAAGCCGCAAATTGATCTCTTCCCTCCGCCGTTGCAAATACCGGTGAACAGTCGGCGCAGCCACCCCAGCCACCGAGAGAAAGAATGATCTTAAGACCGGGATATTTTTTTTTGAACCCAACCATCTTTTTGATACAGGCGGTATCCCCCGCATTGGCAATATGCAGACGATTCCCTTGCAGGTGGCCAAAGGAAAATACCAGGTGTGTCAGCTTTCCGACCGGGAAACTATCCAGTTTTTCAGGCGGACCGGCATAATAACCGGTGATGCAAAAATTAGTGTTGGATTGTGCCATGGAAAAGATAGCGGGAAACAGCAATCCAAAAACGAAGAATATTTTTAATCTATTCATGGACATCGTTTGGCTGACAAAGATTTTACCGCGATAAATATACCAGTTCCCGGTTACAAACCAGGATACTTAACAATCAGCTTTCTTCCAAAACAACAAATCTTCAGTAACTTGTCGGCATGAAATGGATCTGTTTATTTTTGTTGTTCCCTTTTTTCGCCGGCGCACAGAACAATAAGCCGGTTGACCTTCTTATTGTCAATGGAAAGATCATTGACGGCACGGGTAATAACTGGTATTATGGAAACATTGCCATCAAAGACGGAAAGATCATCAAGATCGGGAGAGATGTAAATCTTTCCGCCACAAAAATCATTGATGCCAAAGGATTGATCATCGCCCCTGGTTTTATTGATGTACATACTCATCTCGAGGGAGATGAAGCCAAAGAACCCAATGCGACCAGTTTTATCCTCGATGGGGTTACCACCTGCATCACGGGGAACTGCGGATCTTCTGAGATTGATATAAAAAAATATTTAACCTGGATCGACTCCCTCAAACTTTCAATCAATGTAGCTACACTTATCGGGCACAACGATGTACGTAAAGCAGTGATGGGTCGTGCAAACCGGGATGCGACCCCTGACGAAATGAAAAGAATGGAAGATATTGTTGACAAAGCTATGCGTGACGGTGCCGTGGGTATGTCCACCGGGCTGATCTATATTCCCGGCACCTATACCAAAACTCCGGAGATCGTTGCATTGGCAAAGATCGCCGCGAGGTACAACGGCGTTTATTCCACGCATATGCGGGATGAAGGCGACAGCGTGACCCAGGCCATTGAAGAAGCGCTGACGATCGGCCGGGAAGCAAAGATCCCGGTGGAGATCTCGCATTTTAAATTAAGCGGTCAGCATAACTGGGGCCGGAGCAAGGAAACAGTGCCGATGATCGAAGCCGCGAGGAAAGAAGGGATTGAAGTTACCATCGATCAGTATCCATATACGGCCAGCAGTACTTCGATCAGCACATTGATTCCTGATGAGATATTGGCTGATGGACAGGATTCGATCAAAGCAAGATTACAAAGACCGGAGACCAAAAAATACGTTATCAGCTCCATGCTTACCCGTTTGAAAAAAAGAAAATTGAAGCATTTCAGTTATGCGGTGGTGGCGTATTACTCACCCGATACCAGTTATAACGGCAAGAGCATTGAACAGATCAATCTGATGAAAGGGAGGAAACACAAGGCCAAAGAAGAAGCGCTGACAGTTATCGATATCATGATGAACGGCGGCGCCAGTGCCGTTTTTCATGGTATGAGCGAAGATGATATCAAGCGCATCATGCAATACCCCTTCAATATGTTTGCCAGCGACGCCACGATCCGGGTGCTGAATTTCGGAATGCCTCATCCGAGAGGATACGGGACCAATGCCAGGGTACTGGCCAAATACGTACGGGAAGAAAAAGTCATTTCCCTTGAAGAAGCCATCCGCCGGATGACATCATTACCCGCGCAAAAATTCCAGTTAAAAGACCGTGGCCTTTTGAAAGAAGGCTATGCTGCCGATATCGTGATCTTTGATGAAAAAGAGGTGAAAGATCTTTCCACTTTTGAAAAACCGCATGCTTATTCCACCGGTTTTCATTTTGTGATCGTGAATGGTGTGCTGACAGTGGAAAACGGAAAGCACCTGGGAGTGCGGGCAGGGAAGGCCTTACATGGAGCAGGCATTTCCCAATAATCTATTTTCTTTCCCTTACTGTTATCACCGGTCTGAACCCGACAACAGGGGAAGCATTGGTATATACCGCTTTTGATCACGGTACTGTTTATTGGAGATCTCGTATTTGGAAATATAGAATCCCATGACAGTGACAACCCTGCCACCATTATAGTCTTCTTCTATTGAAAATGAACCGGAGGGTATGTAAACGAACTCAGCCGGCAGTTTGGGTTTCTTCTTTTTAAGAATAGTAAAGGAGGATACTACTACTAAAAGAGTGATCGTTATAAGAACAAACTTTTGCACGGTGCCAGTTTCATCAACAACGGGAGAGAAAATGCTTTATTGCTTCGCCGGGTTCACAAAATAGTTTGTACCTTTTCCAAAAAACTAATTATGGGAATACTCGAAGGAGCTATTATTGGCGGTGTAATTGGCGCCGTGGTCGTCATAGCCCAATCTTCCGCGAAACTGAACCGCTACAAAACTGTCATGAAGTCCGTTCCCGAACCCGTTGACTATTCGGGTGTGTACCATTATGCTTCTTTTAAGCGGTATAAAAACTTCTTTAAGTTCTATGATTCCTATGGAGCGCTATATATGGTGGGTAACATGGTCTATTATAAAACAAAAGAAAAAGAGACCCCGGTAGCTTTCAATATGCAGGAATGCTCTATCCAGTTAGAACCGGACTGGCGCTGGCTCAAATGGTTCTCCATTACTACCCCGGCCGGTGAAAAGTATTATTTCAATTCCAATAAGATGGGCGCTTTCAAGAACAACAGTGATGAAACGCTGAAAGGTTTTGAAGTCATTAAAGCAAAAACGACCGCATAGAAAAATGGCGCAGCGGGGATCGATACATGAAGATTTTATGGACATACCTTAAACCCTACCAATGGTGGATCATACTCGCCCTGGCACTGGCGGGTATAGCGCAGGTACTTTCTCTTTATGATCCTATCATCTTTGGAAGGATCATTGACGATTACGCTCTTCATCCCGGCAGCAAAACAGAGACCGAGCTGGTAAAAGGTGTTTCCTTTCTCCTGGTTATTGCGGTCGGCATTGCATTGGCCGCCCGTTTAGTGCTGGGCTTCAAGGATTATGTACTGCGGCTGATCGTTCAAAAGTTCGGCATGCAGGTTTTCAATGACGGGCTGCGGCAAACATTGCGGCTTCCCTACCAGGAATTTGAGGACCAGAGCAGCGGGGAGATCCTTTCTGTTCTGCAAAAAGTGAGGGCCGACACCGAACGCTTTATCACTAATTTCATTAATATCCTTTTCTCTTCGCTGGTAGGTATCGGTTTCCTGGTCTGGTATGCCATCACTAAACATTGGGCACTGGTACCTGTTTTCCTGATCGGGGTCGTTTTACTCGGTGGGCTCACCAGTATACTGAGCCGTTCTATCAAAACATTGCAACGTTCGCTGGTAAGACAAAACAGGCAAATGAGCGGTACGATCACAGAATCTCTCCGGAATATAGAACTGGTGAAAAGCCTGGGGCTTACCTATCCTGAAATAAGAAGGTTACGCAAGCATACGCAGGATATCTATGAGATGGAGATGAAGAAAGTGAAAAAAGTAAGGACGCTTAGTTTTTTCCAGGGCGCCATTCTTACATTCCTGAAGCAATCTGTTCTTTTTATTTTGTTATGGCTCATCTTCCGGAAAGTATTGTCGCCCGGGGAGCTGATCTCCATGCAATTCATCTCCACCGGCATCATTGGTCCTTTGCAGGACCTGGGCAGTATCATTCTTTCTTACCGGGAAGCAGAAGCCTCATTGCAATTGTTCAATGAACTGATGCAGAAAAAGCCGGAATACCGTCCCGAAGAGCCGGTAGATGTGGGGTCGATCGAACACCTCCGGTTCGATAATGTTACATTTCATCACCGCAACGCAACCAGCAATGCCATTGAAAATATTTCCTTTGAAGCAGGCATCGGGGATACGATCGCTTTTGTCGGTCCTTCAGGTTCCGGCAAGTCCACACTGGTCAAATTATTGGTCGGTCTTTATACACCGGTGAGCGGCGAGATCCTTTATGACAAAATCTCTTCCCGCGATATCCGGTATAACCGGGTCAGGCGGCAGCTCGGTTTTGTAACACAGGATACCCAGTTATTTTCCGGTACCATCCGGGACAATATGAAATTTGTAAAACCCGATGCGACGGATGACGAGATCAATGCCGCATTACAACAGGCTTCCGCTATGGGTATTGTATATGACCAGGGAAGAGGATTGGACTCGGTTCTTGGGGAAGGCGGAAGAAAAGTTTCCGGTGGGGAAAAACAACGGTTGTCCATTGCAAGGGCATTGTTACGTAAACCCCGGCTATTGATCTTTGATGAAGCTACTTCTGCACTCGACTCGCTGACGGAAGAAAAGATAACAGAGACCATCAAAGAGATATCTGCCCTTAAACAACAGATCACCCTCCTTATTGCCCACCGGCTTTCCACCATCATGCACGCCGATACCATTTATGTATTGGAAAAAGGCAGGGTCATTGAACAGGGAACGCATGACGAACTCGTCGACAAAAAAGGTTTGTACTATGCGATGTGGCGCCAGCAGATCGGTGAAAGAAAATCAACACCCAGTTTTTCGGCAGAGGAAATGGATGAAAGCAGCGAGTAGGGATTGACTGGTAGTTAATGGGGCTACCGCGAACAAACCCACTGCCTGCCCCTACTTCCCGCCAGCCTCTTCCACCATTCCCTGCACAAACTCATCAACAGGTGTTTCTTCTTCCAGCATCTCCATATGCGAGAGCTCTATTAATTCAATATCTTCCGGTACTGGTAAATGATGTTTAGCAAACGCAGCTTTGACCTTAGCAAAAAAAACATCGAAAGAAATCTCTTGTCCCATGTGTTTGTCTATTATGTGTTATTGGATTCCTATCTCATCCGGCAATCTTATATTACCAGCCGCCGCCACCACCACCGCCGCCACCGCCGCCACTGCTTCCCCCACCAAAGGAAGAGCCGCCACCCGATGAACTGGAAGGTGGTGAACTGGCTGATGATATCGCCCCGCTGAAAGACGAGGAGAAAGAAGATCCAAAACTATTGCTGTCTCTTGACATGCTGTGGGAAAAAGAGGAGCTGGCCGTTCCGCCACTCAGGTACGCTGTTTCGATGATGTCTTCAAAACGGTTGCCCCATTCTATCTCGCAACCCAGCGCTATCGCAAAAGGCAGGTATTTCTCGTAAAGCTCCAATGATCTTTTTGGAGGATTCATGGTATCGAAACGTTTTTCATCCGCAGCCGATAAGAATATACGAAACCCTTCGATCGTATCCATCATTTTTCTTCCTTCCGTAGTATACAAGGGTAATAATTTGGAGAATATTTTGAAAACGATACTGCAGAAAATGATGCCGAGAATAAAATACCCGATATGCCAGAAGTTGCGCAGGTACATAGCCCTGAATACACCGTCGATCAGTGCCCATAAACCAAGAAGAAAACAAACGATCCCGGGAAGGATCATATAAGAGCTGTTCAGCCGGAAAAATCCTTTTCTTTTTTTCTTGCTCTCTTCCTTATAATTGCTTTCGCAGTATTCTTTCACTTTTGTATTCAGATCTCCCAATGCGCTGTTATACTTTCCTTTCTCGATCGTGGTGCCGACGAGATCCTTCACATCGCTTTCAAAATCCCCGTAAGTGATGGATATCTTTTTCCCGCTCTTGTCGCCCTTGTCAGTTTTCCTGATAATATATTCATTATGCTTAAATATTTTTCCTTCTCTTTCCACATCGATCCTGATCTTATTCCTGACAGCGGCATCGACAATCGTCGCGGCGGTCAGTTTGCGTGAAAAGTCCTGGTCATAGATATAACCCATGGCCGCGGGAGAATAACCGGCCGGTGGTTCAAATAAAGGATATACCGTACCTCTTTTCGGATCGCGGCCATAGAGTAACCAGCAAATAAATCCAAAGAGAGCGCTGAATAAGGCAGCTATCGGCAAAAAGAACACTCCTTTATTGTTCCAGATATAATATTTCAACTGCTGCCATGAACCCGGTCTTTTCACCAATCCTTTTTTCCAGGAGCTTGCTACAGTCAGTCCTTCACGGGACATCAGCGCCCGGGTAGTTTTAAAAACAATGAATGTGCTATCGCCGATCGTTGTGCTTATTAAATTACAATTGCCTTTATCCACAC
>DASYLC010000161.1:0-15773 GCA_036009775.1 Chitinophagaceae bacterium | reverse complement strand
CCGCAGATAACGATGTATAACAGTGCTGTTCCGGCATTCATTCCGTCCGGATCCGGCATGTACCAGAACCCGAGAGAAGTGATCTGGAGCAACAGTACTCCGTTCGCATTACCAACATCGGTCAACCTTTCTTTCCTGTTGCCACCGATATCGATCATTGAATGCTGTGAGCTTACCGCGAAGATCTGTGTGAAGTTCACCTTCAGGGATAAGGATTGTAAAGAATGCGAAGTGATCGTTTGTTTTACTGTTGTGATAAAACCTGGCGGCGGTAATAATGGTGATAAAGGATGTAACTGCAGTTTCAAACCCACACTGAAATGGGAAGGTGGTGGCACAACGATCGCCTGCGGTGGTACGGTCAGCAATTTCCCGGGTGCAGGAAACATACCGGTAACGCTCCAACCCAATTTCGATTGCAAAGATGCCACGGGTAAAGATTGCAAGCAAGGTCCGCTGACAGTTACGATCAAGAGACCGAATAATACGGTGCAAACATTGACCGGGCCCGGTTATAATTATACGTATACACTGGCCATGCCCGGCACATACGAGTACGCGATCTCCGGAACCTGTGATGGAAAAAAATGTGAGTGTAAATTTTATTTCATCAATAAATAAAACAGGATGAAAAAACGAACCAACAAACTGCTTTTTCCTCTCCTGCTGTTGCTGAGTATGAACAGTATGGCGCAGGACAGCACTGCGACAAACCCACCGTTCTCTATCAGCGGCACGGCTGGAGTAAGCTATGAGTATTATGGGCTGAGCAAGAAACCTACAGGATGGACGGGGTTTTCTCCCCGTAAACCCTGGAACCAGGTGCGGTTCAATTTTTCACCCACGATGAAGTTTGGAAAGAACTTCAGCCTGCCCTTCAATTTCAATTTCGCGATGAAACCTACCAACTATGCGGGACCGTATAATAATATCGGCAAACAAAGTTTCAGCCAGTTCATCACCAACCCGATGAATAGTTTTGGGTTGAATCCCACGTACAAATGGGCAGAGCTTCAATTAGGAACACAATACCTGAGTTATTCCGAATTAAGCACCGGCGATATCGGCGTATTCGGTGCGGGTTTTGATCTTCGTCCACCCGGTGGATACAGGATCCGGATCTTTACAGGATTATCGCAGCAAGGCGTGAGCTTTTTTACAGGCCCGCCCTCAACGAATGGTGCCTATAAAAGAAGGAATACGATGTTCTCTTTGGGTAAAGAGAAAGAAAACAAGTATGAAGTGGCCGTGAATTTTGTGAAAGCAAAAGATGACAGCAGCACTGCCAACCCGCCGCCCGCACTGATCAAACCCCAGGAAGGATTTACGATGAGCCTTGTGAGCAAGTTATTTTTTAACAAGGGATGGTACGTAAAACTGGAAGGGGCACAATCCATTTATACCAAGGATCTTTTATTACCACTTGATACCAGTAAAGCATCGTTCAAACCTTTTATAGAAGGCCATACGTCCACTGTAAAAGATTATGCAGGTGATGCGAGTTTTGGAAAACGATCCACCAATTTCGATATTGGCGTAAAACTGAAATATATCGGCGCCGGTTTCCAGACACCGGGTTATCCTTTTATGTTACCCGATCGCTTTGATTATACACTGAACACCCGTTTTAATGCATGGAAGAATAAGGACGGAGGCCACAAAATGAATGTGGTGGCCAGTCTCGGTCAGCGGGTGAACAATGTGAGCAATACTACACTGAAAGCAAAACAATTTATCGGCAACCTGAACTGGTTCACACAATTCGACGATCATTTCAGTTTGAATGTGAGCTTCAACAACTTTGGATTTCAGTCGCCGGGTGGTATCAATCCTTACGGCATCAAGAACGTAAGTAATGATTTTGGTGTGAATCCAAGTTATACCTGGGGCAACGAAAAGGTCATTCACCTCCTGAGTATGAACTATAATTACAGCAAGTACGATGAACGGGATGTGCTTACCGGGAGTATCACGTCTAACAATACGCATACTGCTTTGCTGACCTATGTCCCAACATTCTTAACGAAAGAACTCACACCCGATTTCAGTGTTATGTATTTCAATAATTCAATGCCTGGGTTTAAATTAAAACTGATCACTTTCAGCAGCGGAATCAGCTGGCCGGCATTTAAAAAGAAAATGAATCTCCGGGGACAGGTGCAATACAATTATTCACGGACCAACAGTTTTACCAATAACAATAATATCATTGCATCGCTGAACAGTGACTGGAGGGTTTCTAAAAAACTGATCTGGACAACATTTATCAGCACCAATCATTTTAAATACGGGAACGAGATAACACCCAATAATGCACGGTATCTGGAGAGTAATGTCCGTACAGGATTTCAATACAAGTTTGGAAAATAAAACACCGATCATGAAAAAATTATTCTTAATAGCCATTATTTGTTTGTCTGCCACTATTTGCTTTGCGCAATTTGGAGTAAACCTGGCCGTATCACCACAACCCCCGGGAGCACTGCTTAGCTGGGGTACCAAGGATCTGACCTATATCGTTTCGGGAGGGCAACCGGGAGCCCCGCCAAGGCAGGTCCTTATTAAGACCACTCTGACCACATCAGATGGTACGCCCGTTGCAACGACCAATTTATCCAAAGCGAGGATAAAGCTCGTTGGACAAGGAACTGCAGTATTTTATGCCGCTGACGTAATCCCCCTTGATGCGATGGTATTCACCGGCAAGTATAAAACGTCACTGGATAAAACAGGCAAGTTACCCTCTGGTACTTACCAACTCTGTGTGCAACTGGTGACGCCGGTTGATTTTTTTCCACAGGCAGAAGAACGTTGCAGGACTTTTTTACTGGCGGCTTATCAACTACCTATACCGATGATGCCCGCGAACGAAGATGTAATGGAAGCGGAGAAAGCACAGACCGCGATCACTTTCCGCTGGACACCGCTCGCACCGAAACCTGCGGAGCAGGTAAAATATATAGTAACTGTTTTTGAAGTACTGGACAAACAAACACCGATGCAGGCTTTGCGGAGCAACCAGCCTTTACTGACCAAAGAGATCATCGGTACGACACAATTTATCTGGCAGCCCCAATTGTCATTTATCAAAACAAAAATATGGGACGAGGAACCCGGGGCCAATAAGGATAAACTCAAAGCGGGTGATAAACCCGTTAAACATGTTTCGGGCGACCCGCATGTGGATACCAGGGCGGCGCTGGATTCTATTGATGCCACCACTTTTATCTGGACCATCCAAACAGTTAACTTCAATGGTATTCCTTTTGGCGATGGAAATATCAATGGGGATGGGATCAGCGAACCGAATGTGTTTACGGTGATAAAAGACAATCGAAGAATAAAAACCGGGCCACCTGCAAAGATCATTTACCAAGAGAATATGCGGAAACTGAAACCGGGACAGCAAATTTATTATCCCCCCATAAAAAAAGACTGAGCATAAATAAAAGGAGAGAGTCGATCTCTCTTTTTATTTTTACAATAATGCTCTACAAAAAACAACTCACCAAAGAACAGGCCCTCCGGAAACTAAAGCATTACTGTGCTTACCAGGAACGCAGTCACAGTGAAGTAAAGGAGAAGCTTTATGCGCTTGGGGTTTGGAAAAAAGATCATGATGAGATCATTGCCACGCTGATCGAAGAGAATTACCTGAATGAAGAACGGTTTGCGATTGCTTTCGCCGGGGGCAGGTTCCGCATAAAACAATGGGGAAAGGTGAAGATCAGGTACGAACTTAAACAAAAACAGGTCAGCGAGTATTGTATCAAAAAAGCATTGAAACAGATCGAAGAAGAAGACTACCTGAAAACATTGAATAAACTCGTAAAAGAAAAATATGCATCACTAAGATCCGAACAATGGATGATCCGGAAAAAGAAGACCATGGATTACCTCATGGGAAAAGGGTTTGAAACCACCCTCATTACCGCCGCGATCAATGAAATAGGGGATAAAAAATAAAAAAGGTCCATGGTAACATGGACCTTAGTGCTGATTGGAAGAATATCTTATTCAATAATGAGTTTAACTACTTCAGGACCGGAACTGGTCTGCAGCCTTGCCCAATAGATACCATGACCTAAGACAGGCAGGGTTACCGAGAAATATCCCTGTTGATTTCCTGTTTGTTTGCTGAACACAAGAGCACCGTTCGTGTCCAAAATATCGATACGTGTCACAGGCTTTTCAGTATTTACCCGCATGATACCGTCTTTAATGATCGTCGGGTAAACCCGGATACTACCGGCTTTACCATTCAGTGATATGATGGCCGAGTAGGTCAAACGTCCCGCATTATCTTCAATACGAAGACGGTAAAAAAGCTTTGCTGTTTCGCTGGTAAAATGACTGAAGCTATATTGATGGTTGCCGGCCTGGTTGATAGCAGATCGTTCACCTGCTGACATCCAGCTGATCCCGTCCAGGCTATATTCAATGACAAAACGGCTGAGATCCTGTTCATCGGCCGTATTCCACCTGAGCTCATTGTAACTTATTTGTTTATCGCCAGAAAAAGAGAGCAGGGAAACAGGTAAAACAAGCGGGCGGATAATCTTATAAATCGTACCATTCAACGAAACCGGGTATAGGGATCCATCTTCGCCTTCACCGAATGCAGAGATATTTCCCGGCATCCCTGTTTTTATAGTTGACGTCCATCCACCAAGACCATTCGGTCGAATGATCCAAACATTACCTGAAACATAATCGGCACATATATAATAGCCCACCAACTCCGGAAATCCAGGCCCCCTGAAAACATACCCACCTGTGATAGAAAAACCACCTGTCGCGAAATTATGGGGGTAATCAAAAATGGGGAACGTATAATTTGCCGGAGCCAAACAACCCGATGTATTGAAAGCGGCATGTCCTTCATAACAACGCCATCCATAGTTGATTGGTCCTGTAGATCCTGCTGCACGAAAATTCACCTCTTCCCAGGCGCCTTGCCCAACATCAGCTAACCAGAGATCGCCCGTGGATTTATCAAAACTCCATTTCCATGGATTTCTTAAACCGATCGCCCATATCCGGTCATCCACAGCAGGATTAGCGGTATAAGGATTATCGGCCGGAATAGAATAATAAGGAAAAAGGATCGAATCATTGATATTGATACGTAGCATCTTTCCCAATAATGATAAACCATTTTGAGAAAGATTATTCGGATCTCCGCCGCTGCCGCCATCCCCTGTCCCTATATAAAGCATACCATCGGGTCCAAAATTGAGATTGCCGCCATTATGATTATCGAAGGGTTTGGAAAAGGTGATCATTATACGACCACTGGCAGGGTCTGCCAGGTTGGGATTGCCAACCTGGGCCTGGTATCGTGCAATGGTGATGTCGCCGTTGGGAAGACTATTATAGTAAACAAAGAAGTAGCGGCTCGTTTCATAATCAGGGGGAAAAGCAACCCCCAGCAATCCTCTTTCTCCACCGGAAAGAACGATTGGTTCAATATTAAGAAAAGGGGTGGCGAGTAAAGTGGTCCCGGTATGGATCCTGATTCTTCCCGGCTGCTCAACAATAAAAAGCCGTCCGCTTCCGTCAGCGGCATTTCATATCTACGGGACTGCTAAGTCCGCTCGAAAAACTGCTGAAAGCCATATCAGGCTGAGCTTTCAGCGAAATAAAACTAAAAAGACAAGTGGTGTTGAGAAGGGTGACCTGTATTAGTTGGAGTATACTTCTCTTCATAATACAGTTTTTATTATAGAGTAATGGCCACAAATTCAGTGCCTGAATAAAAAAATCCTCCGTGAAAAACTACGGAGGACAAATACAGTAAGTGTAAAGTCTTAGGGCACGATGAATTGGCTGGTCGTCTTCCACCCCTGGCCGATGAAATGCATCCAGTACATACCTTTTCCCAATGCAGGCAGGACCACGGTAATAGATTCCATTTTTCCTCCTATTTCTTTTGTAAAGACCTGTTGGCCGTTTCCTGCAAAGACCGCGATCCGTTCAACAGGAAAATCAGCGATCAGGTTAACGGTATTTCCAGAAATAATGGTCGGGTAGATCTTAACGGGATCGATCTTGATACCGCTGAGTAAGATGCTTTGCGAATAAACAGATCTTCCTTCCATACTCTCGATGCGTAAACGGTACAGTAAAGGGGTTATAGTAAAGGTCTGGTGTTTCAATAGATAATTACCGGTTGTTGAGACTGCTTCCCCTGCCGAATGAAAATGAACACCATCGTCACTGTATTCTACGATGTATCGTCTTGTCTCCTGCTCTAACCGGGCCGACCATTGGATCTCGTTATAGCCATTATTTTGGATGGCAATAAAAGAAGTGACCATCGGAGACAAACCGAATTGGCGTGTGATCTCCGGGCGGGTATCGTTCTTATCCTGTATCACTTCCTGCTGTGCAAATGAAGAAGCGGATAAAATAAGTGCGATAACAAGGAGGCCGGATTTTGCTGTATGTATAGTTTTCTTTTTCATGATAATTGTTTTACTGGTAGGTATAAAACAAAATCAATGCCTGTACCGGTAACAAAAAAAAATTATTTTTTCAATTCCCCGGTGTCCGTTTAGCCATTCCACTGCTTTACCTTTAACGGGGAAGTTTTTACCCGAAATCTTTTAAATAACATGAGCCAATCACTGACGATCACGACCATTCAAACCCGTCTTCACTGGGAAGATAAAGCCGCCAATCTCCGGATGCTGGAAGAAAAGATCAGCAGCATCAAAGAAAGAACGGAGATCATTGTATTACCCGAAATGTTCAGTACCGGGTTCAGCATGAAGCCTGAGATCCTGGCCGAAAGTATGGAAGGAGATACCGTGCAGTGGATGAAAAGGATATCAGCAATAAAAAAGATCATTCTGACCGGGAGTGTGATCATCAAAGAAAATAATAATTATTACAATCGCCTGGTATGGATGCTGCCCAACGGGGAATACGGGTATTACGATAAGCGGCATCTTTTCGGCTATGCCGATGAAGACGATCATTATACCGCCGGAACAAAAAGACTGATCGCTTCCGTAAAAGGATGGAAGATCAATTTACTCGTTTGCTATGATCTGCGTTTCCCGGTATGGGCCCGGCAACAATCACAACCCGAAGGGCCCGAGTATGATCTCCTGATCTATGTGGCCAACTGGCCGGAACGGAGGGCGCATGCCTGGAAAACATTACTGCAGGCAAGGGCCATCGAAAACCAATGTTATGTAGTGGGGGTCAACAGGGTGGGCAAGGACGGGAATGATATTCACCATAGCGGCGACAGTATGATCGTCGATGCGCTGGGGGAAGTGCTGTATACAAAAAACGGGGAAGAAGATATTTTTACGATAACGCTTGACAGGACTGCACTCGAAGAAGTTCGTCAGAAACTTCCTTTCCTCAAAGACGCGGATGAATTCATGATCATGAACGGAGAGGAAGAATAGATCAATTTGGTTTTGACGCCTTGTCTTTATTGATCAGTTCCAGCGCCTTATCCAGTTTATAATCGGCTCCCCGTTTTATCGCATCAATGGTTGGCAGCGCCTCCACTTCTGGCTGAACACCTCTTCCAATTTTTGGGACTGCCTTATCGATCACCAGCCTGAACAAGGGCAAACGAAAACGCACACCAGTTTCAGGCAATGTGGCATCCGGTATCAGCCAGGCAGAATTTCCATAAGCCCCGCCACCCGTTTCTTCACCTATAACAGTTACATTTTCCTGTTTGACCACAGCACTTACAAATAAAGTAGTCGCAGAAAAAGAGTTGCCACCGGTCAGGATATACACTTTGCCATTATAATGGCGGGCGTTCTTTGGTTTGAAATAATGCCGTTCAAAATACCCGAAATGATAATTGCCGTCTTTTTTCTTTTTGGTAAAAAAGGTCATGAAGAGTTTATTCCAGAAATGATCCTGGACATAACGCTGGTACCGGCCTCCTTTTTTTATCGCGAATAAGGAATCACTGACCTTGAAACGCTGGTTGACCATATACCGGCTTAGTAATGTAGAATTGGTAACACTTCCTCCGCCATTGCTCCGCACATCGATGATCAGGTGACCGATCTTATTTTGTTGAAGCGCTTTGAAGGAGTTATGAAAGAATTTTCTCAACCCGTACCCTTTACCAAAAGAAGAGAGGTCCATCATCGCGGTATGATTCACCGAATCGATCTTCAATAAACGAACTGTCGCGGCTTCCTGTCTTTTTCTTTCTCTTTTCGATGGCTGCGGTGTAGTGGGTCTGAACGTACGGGTACCGCGTTGCGATGTATCTGCCACCGCCCTGTAAGCCGGGATCGTTGTGATTCTCAGCTGACCGGTCGAATCTTTATACTCTACAGTATATCGTTCCGGCAGGCCAAATAAAGAAGTATAGAGCGAGCCAAAAAAACCACGATTGCTGAGCGATTGGTATTTATGGGTACGGTTATAACCATCTGTGGAAATATAATCGAACATCGTATCGATCAGCGAAGGAAGTGTTCTCCCGTTGATCTTTGTGATCGGGGTACCTCTTTTCAAAATACTGTCACGCCGATTGAGATTCGCTGTCACCACGGTTGCTTCATCCCAAGCTTTCACACTTAAAGGGAACAGCCTTCCTACCCGCGCCGTATCACTGTAACGCAAATATTTTTTGGAAGAGCGGACGGTCGTATGCCCGCAATTGATCTTTGCCGTAACATAGCTTAGTACTTTGCGGAACTCCGGTTCTGTCATGGAATCTTTCAACTGTTCCTTTCCGCGGTTAAAATAATAGTCCATGCTGTCTTTGGATGTGTACCAATAAAGACTGGGATGATGTTCTTCCAGGATCGCCTGGTAAACAGCATAATCTTTCTGCAGTTGTTCCGGGGAATATTTTTTGTTGGCAGAAAAGGAGGACTTGCTTGCAGAACAAGCAGAGAGAAAACAGGCAATAGGCAACAGGCAATACGCAAGCGTTTGAAAATAGCTGAATAAATTATTATGATTTGTCCGTTGCCAATTGCCCATTGTCTATTGTTTCATGTGATTCCATCCCTGCGCTGTAACGGGGTGTTTCCCGCCACCTTTTGTGATGATATGAGCGCCTTCTTCTGCATCAGTCATATACCCAATCACACTAATTTCTTCATTTAATACCAGTTTATCATACTCTGTTTGAGGAATGGTAAATAACAATTCATAATCCTCACCGCCACTCAGGGCGCAGGCTGTCGGATCTATCTCGAATTTATAGGCAGCTTTTTTCATTTCCTCCGCCACCGGGATCTTTTCTTCATATAATACACAACCCAGCTCACTTTCTTTACAGAGATGAAGGATCTCCGAACTCAGTCCGTCGCTGATATCGATCATCGACGTAGGCATGATCTCCTGCGTTGCAAAAAAAGCGATAATATCTTTTCTTGCTTCAGGTTTTAACAATTTGCCGATCACATAGGATTCGCCTTCCAGGTCGGGCTGTACACCGGGGCTTTCGATAAATATCTTTTTTTCTCTCTCGAGAAATAAGAGACCCACATAAGCCGCCCCGAGACTACCGCTCACGCAAAGCAGGTCGCCTTTCTGAGCCGTGCTTCTTTTTACAAATTTATCCGGGGTCACTTCGCCGATCGCAGTTACGGAAATGATGAATCCTTTTTGAGAAGTAGTCGTATCTCCCCCTACAAGATCCACATCATACGCAGCGCAGGCCGCATAAACACCCTCATAGAATTCATCCAATGCTTCCACGCTGAACCGGTTGCTGATACCCAGGCTGAGCGTGATCTGTGTGGGGATGGCATTCATGGCATAGATATCACTCAGGTTCACGATCACGGATTTATAACCCAAATGTTTCAGCGGTGTATAGGTCAGATCAAAATGAACACCCTCGATCAGCAGGTCGGTGGTGATAACGGTTTGTTTGCCGAAATGATCGATCACCGCAGCATCATCACCCACACCTATGACCGAAGAAGCGTTTTGTAATTCGATGTTCCGGGTCAGGTGGTCGATCAGGCCAAACTCTCCCAGTGATTCTATTTCTGTACGGGTAGACATTTAATAGGTAAGATTTTTATATTTAATATTTTAAGAGACATCTTTCATTGTAGCATTGTTACGACGATTCATTAGATCTTCAACCGTACCTCTACAATTCCTTCCTGTTGTTAATGATCGCCACCATTTCATCATGGATCTTTCCATTGGTAGCCAATATACGGTGCTGGTAAACCGAAAATTTATTTCCTTCATGATCCGTCACTTTACCACCGGCTTCTTCCACAATTAAATAACCCGCCGCACTATCCCATGGTTCCAATTTATGTTCATAAAAACCATCAAATCTTCCGGCAGCTACCCAGCAAAGATCGATAGCGGCAGAACCCAGCCGTCTTACCGGAACACCTTTACGGATAAAACGTTCAAAAATTTCCAGTGGCCCATTAGGCATATTAATATAGGTATAAGGGAAACCGGTCACCAGGCAGGCTTTGATCGTTTGTGTTTCTTCGCTTACCCTGATCGGTTTATCATTGAGCGTCGCCCCTTTTCCTTTTTCGGCAAAATAAAATTCATTGATATGAGGGTTATACACTGCAGCCATCACGATCTCAGCTTCGTGTTCAATGCCGATCGAAACGCAGTTCAGCGGAATCCCATGGGCAAAATTCACGGTGCCATCGATCGGGTCAATGATCCATTTGTACGAAGATCCCTGAGCGAGCTCTCCACCTTCTTCCGCGAGGACCTGGTGATCGGGGAAATTCGCTTTGATAACCGAAATGATCGCTTTTTCCGCAGCATGATCAGCTTCCGTAACCAGGTTATTGACCCCTTCCTTATTACTGATCTTAAAATCGCTGTTGAAAAACCGGAGGATCTCAGCGGCACCCGCTTTGGTGGCTTCTACCAATGTCGATTTGAGCATGGGCAAAGATAAAACCCCGGTTTTAGATTGAGCAATGAAATGTGGGGATTACCTGCCTGACTCACCGATTTAAAATATATTTTTGACGCCAGGGGCGATTTTAGATTTGAAAGTTCATTACGATGCAATTATCCGTTATCATAGTCAATTATAATGTCAAGCATTTCCTCGAGCAATGCCTTTGCTCGGTGGAGAAGGCCATTGCAGGCCTGTCTGCCGAAATAATTGTCGTTGATAACCACTCCACGGATAACAGCGTGGAATACCTGGCCCTGAAATTTCCCCAGGTCCGTTTTATCTCCAATAAAGAGAATCTTGGGTTCGCCAAAGGTTGTAACCAGGGCCTGGAGCAAAGCAATGGGAAATATGTCCTCTTCTTAAACCCTGATACACTGGTACCCGAAGATTGTTTTAAGCAATGCATCCTGTTCTTTGAATCGCATCCCGAAGCGGGGGCGCTGGGAATAAAAATGCTGGATGGAAGCGGGAAATTTCTCAAAGAATCCAAAAGAGCGTTTCCTTCGCCGATGACATCGCTGTATAAATTATTCGGCTTGGCGAAACTATTTCCCCGGTCAAAGACCTTTTCACGATACCATCTCGGTCACCTGGATGAAAATAAAAGCAATGAAGTAGATGTGCTCGCCGGCGCTTTTATGATGATCAAAAAAGAAGTGCTGGAAAAAGTAGGAAGCTTTGACGAGACCTTTTTTATGTATGGAGAGGATGTGGACCTGAGTTACCGCATCCAGAAAGCGGGGTTTAAGAATTATTATTTTGCCGGTTCCTCCATCATCCATTTCAAAGGAGAGAGTACACGCAAAGGAAGCATGAATTATGTGCGGATGTTTTACAAGGCCATGAGCATTTTTGTCCGCAAACATTATGGCGGCAATCGTGCCGGCGTTTTTAATTTTTTAATTCATGTGGCGATCTGGTTCAGAGCGGCGCTGACAGCCACCGGGACCTTTATCCGGCAGATCGGGTTGCCGGTGATCGATGCAGGGCTGATCCTTCTTTCCTTCTGGCTGGTGAAAAATATCTGGACCGAATATGTGAAAACAAATATCCAGTACGAAAAACAATTGCTCTGGATCGCCTTTCCCGCTTATACACTCTTCTATTTGATCACGGCTTATTATGCAGGGTTGTACGATCGCTGGTACAAACGTTCCGAGCTGGTCCGTTCCACCCTTATCGCTACGATCGTACTGCTGGCGGGCTATGCTTTATTACCCGAACAATACCGTTTCTCAAGGGGTATCCTTTTATTCGGCGCCCTTCTTGCATTTGTATTGATCGGCATACTGCGGTGGATATTGATAAGGACAGCTGTGCTGAACAGCACCAAACAAAAAGAAGCGAATGCCACCACTGTTATTGCCGGCACCCTGACAGAACATAAAGAAACCCTGCAATTGCTAAAAGATGCAGGGATCGATCAGCGGGTACTTGGAAGAGTTACCACCGGAGATCCTGATGCCGAAGCGCTGGGAAACTGGAAGAACCTGCGGCAACTTTCGGTGACCATCCCGTTCAGAGAAGTGATCTTTTGCCAGGGTACACTGTCCTATACTTCTATTATCGAAGGACTGCAACAACTACCAAAAGGGATCGTTGCCAAAGTACACGCCACCGGTAGCAGCAGCATTGTAGGAAGTGATTCAAAAGATACATCCGGTGAATCCGTTTCCAAAGAGAATGGGTATAAACTGGCCGATCCGTATAACCGGCGTTTAAAAAGACTGGTGGATGTAATGATCGCTGTCATAGGTCTTATAACATTCCCTCTCCATTTACTCATCGTAAAAAAACCATTTTCTTTCTTTTCCAATTGTTTTTCGGTACTCTTCGCACAAAAAACATGGATCGGTTATGCCGTACCGGAAAAACATTTACCCCGGTTATGTGATGCCGTGATAGCCTGCAATGGTATACCGGTACCTGGTACCCAGAAATTACCGGCAGAAAGTTTACAAATGATGGATTACTGGTATGCCAGGGATTATGAACCATCCGGTGATCTGAAGTTGATCTGGAAGATGTACAGGCGTTTAGGGGGGTGAGCATTGCATAACAGGCAATAGACAATTGACAATAAGCAGCTGATAACGGGAAAAACAACTTTTTATCCGGGGGATTTACTCATTGGGACTTACTTCACCGCTTTTTACCTTCGATCATCAGTGATGTATGTATGGCTTCTACCACGGTTAAATCAACGAGGGTTTATCAGTTAGCTTTCAAACTGGCAATGGATATTTTTACAGTGCCGAAGAAATTTCCAAAGGAAGAAACATACTCGCTTACTGATCAGGTCAGGAGGTCTTCCAGGAGCGTTTGTATCTGCTTATTAGAAGCCTACCGGAAAAAACGCTACCCGGCTCATTTCGTATCGAAGGTTATAGATAGCGATATGGAAAATTCAGAGACCTCAGGATGGCTCGATTTTGCCCTTGCATGCGCTTATATTGTTGAACCTATTCACTCAGACCTTGTAAGCCGATGTGCTGAAATTGGTCGGCTATTAAATCACATGATAAATAATCCGGAGAAATACTGACCGGGAGCACTATTTGCCAATTGTCCATTGCCAATTGCTTATTGCTCATTGCCTATTGCATATATTCGTAACTTTAAGTCAATCAGACAGGCTTCATGGCGACCATCATCGATATAAAATTACCAAGGGCTATTGCCGCTGCTTTGCGTATCCCGCCCAATGACCCACGGCGACAGCAGATCAGGGTATTGAAAAAATTGTTGAAAAAGGCCCGCTTCACCGAATTCGGACAGGAATATCGTTTTGATGATATCCTGCTGAGCAAACATCCGGCTAAAAAATTCCAGGAACTGGTTCCCGTGCATGACTATAATAAGATATATGAAGGCTGGTGGAAGAAAACGCTGGAAGGTGTTCCGGATGTAACATGGCCGGGAAAGATCAAATACTATGCTCTTAGCTCCGGCACCTCGGAAGCCGCAAGCAAATATATCCCCGTCACCCGTGAATTATTACGGAGCAATACCGTCAACTATTTACGCCAGTTATTAAGCCTGATACGATATGAAGAGGCGAATAAACGGGCGATGACAAAAGGGTTCTTAATGATCGGTGGCGCCACGGACCTCAAAAAAGGAAAAGCGGGCTGGTATGCAGGTGACCTGAGCGGCATATTGGCCAAGAAAAGACCTTTCTGGTTCCAGAGCTTTTATAAACCTGGTGGCCGCATCGCAGCGTTGAGCGACTGGAACCAGAAGCTGAACGAGATCGTTGAACATGCGAGAGAATGGGATATCGGTTATATCGTGGGCGTGCCGGCCTGGTGCCAGATGTGTATTGAAATGGTGATCGAAAATTACAAAGTGAAGAACATTCACGAGATATGGCCCAACTTCAGCTTTTTTGTGCACGGTGGCGTTGCCTTTGAACCGTATAAAAAAGGATTTGAAAAACTATTGGGTAAGCCCATTGTATATATCGAGAACTATTTATCCAGTGAAGGTTTTATCGGCTATAAAACAAGAGAACATGCGAAGGGAATGCAGCTGATCCTGAACAATAATATCTTCTTTGAATTTGTCCCTTTTGATGATAAGAATTTTGACAGCGACGGACAGATCGTGGCCAACCCGGATGCAAAAATGATCCATGAAGTGGAAGAAGGGAAAGAATATGCGCTGCTGATGAGTACCAATGCCGGCAGCTGGCGATACCTGATCGGCGACACGATCAAGTTTGTCGACCTCGAAAAAAGCGAAGTGGCTATCACGGGCCGGACCAAGCATTTCCTTAGTCTTACGGGTGAACATCTCAGCGTGGAGAATATGAACAAGGCCATTGAACTGGTCAGTGAAGAATTTAATGTCAGTATTCCCGAATATACTGTAGTGGGCTTCCCGTATGAGAATTTCTTTGCGCACCGGTGGTATATTGCTACCAATGATAAAGTAGATCCCGGCAAGATCCGCCAACGGATCGATGAGAACCTCAGGGCACTGAATGATGACTACGCGACAGAAAGAGACAGCGCTCTCAAAGAAGTGTTCCTTGAAGTGCTGCCCGAAGAAAAATTCATGAAATTCATGGAGCTGAAAGGAAAACTGGGCAGCCAGCATAAATTCCCGAGGGTGATGAAGGGGAAGATGCTGGAAGAGTGGAATCAATTTTTACAGACTGGGCGTTTGTAGTGCTTCATTAGTTTGCTGACGCAAATAATTTTACCACAGATTTACACGGTGCAAAAACAGATTACACAGATGATTTGCCGGCGCAAATTGTAATGTAAAGAAGTTTAACTGCAGAGGCGGAGAGACGCAGAGAGATTTGCTTCAAATAAAGTGAAAGTCGTACTTTTCCGCCATGCTGGAAGCCATGTTAAAAGGACTGACATTTGGTTTACTGCTGAGCTTGTCAGTAGGGCCGGTCCTTTTTACCATCATCAAACAAAGTCTTAATAACGGTCATAAAGGAGGGGTTGCATTTATCCTCGGCGTTTCTGCCAGCGATATATCATTGGTGCTTGCCTGCAATATTTTTACGGGACTTTTTGAGGAACTCAAAACATATAAAACGGAAGTAGGCGTGGTAGGATGTGCCTTCCTGGTGACGATGGGGATCTATTTCCTGTTTTTTAAAAAAATAAAGGTCAACGAAGAAGGAAAACAAGTGATCTTGTTTCGCAAGAGGGATTATGCTAAAATATTTTTATCAGGTTACCTGATCAATACATTGAATCCTTCGGTGTTTATTTTTTGGATCGGCGCTTCCACGCAGGTAATTAATCATACGGTGAACCAGCGCATCATCGTTTTCGTGGTATGCCTGACGTGGATGTTGGGCGCTGATACCCTCAAAGTTTTTATGGCCGGCAAGATCCGGAAC
>DASYLC010000160.1:0-75932 GCA_036009775.1 Chitinophagaceae bacterium | reverse complement strand
ATAATAACCAGTTTGACGGGGAATACCTGCTGCCGGAATTCAGGCACCTCGACTTTTTGTGGCTGATGAAGGGAGATGAAGTGAGCGACGCCTCTTTGCAGGAAACGATCCAGACGATAAAAACGATCAGCAGTGTGCAACTGGTGCTGGAACTGAGCAATGAAAAAATAAAGAACAAGGAACACCTGGTGTTTTAAAAAATAATTATCATGTCAAATACAGAGAACAAATCCCCTTCAGGGGCTGGGGGTTGGGAAGAAAAAGACAATACACTATACCGGAAATTCCAGTTCAAAAATTTCAGCGAGGCCTTTGCCTTTATGACAAGAGTGGCGATCGAAGCCGAAAAAATGGATCATCACCCGCGTTGGACCAATGTTTATAATACGGTGGAGGTCTGGCTGAACACGCATGATGCGGGAGATACAGTTACCGAAAAAGATCATAAGTTGTCTAAAAAGATCGACTCGTTATTGGCCAGCTGATTAGTACGGTCGTGATGATCTGCGCAGATCATAACTCATCCTGGTCATTATAAATATTTGCGTCCAAACCACACACACAACTGCCTATCGCATCTACGATATTAATGGTTCGTCCTGCCGCCTTTGGCTTTAACGCGGAAACAGCCGGCAATAATTATTTTCAAAATAACCCAGCTGTTGCCAAAGAGGAATTACAACGAAATGCATTGACAGAATTTGATAGCATGGTTGAAACGCTGAGAAGCCGTTCGATTGATATATTAGTGATCGAGGATACAAAAGAACCCGCCAAGCCTGATGCCATATTTCCCAACAACTGGCTCAGTACTTCCCCGGATGGAATTGTTTCCGTGTTTCCGATGTTTGCACCGAACAGGCGCATCGAAAAAAGAGAGGAGATACTGAAAGATCTCGAAGAAAATTTTGTTGTAAATAGTGTGCAGGACTGGAGTGAGTATGAAGTGGAAGGACGGTTCCTGGAAGGAACAGGAAGTATGATCATCGATCATGAGAATAAAATGATCTATGCCTGCGCTTCAGAAAGAACAAGCCCGGCCATACTCGAAAAGTATGCAGGGGCCAATGGTTTCCAGGCGATCGTTTTCCTGGCAACCGATAAGGAAGGGCGACCGGTTTATCACACCAATGTAATGATGACCCTGGGCGAAGGGTTTGCTGTACTTTGTGAGGAAGCGATCGAAGAAGAATGGGAGCTGATTGCCATCCGCCAGTTACTGGAATCAACAGGCCATACTATTATTGCCATTACCCGGGAGCAAATGAATTGTTTTGCCGGTAATATGCTGCAGGTAAAGAACAGCAAGGAAGAAAAATTCCTGGTGATGAGCCAAACAGCACATGATTGTTTGAGAAAGGAACAGAAAGGAATGCTGGAAGCTTATTCTATCTTATTACCTATCGCCGTGCCCACCATTGAAGAGGTGGAAGGAGGAAGTGTAAGGTGTATGATGGCGGAAGTGTTTTTGGATAGGAAGTAGAAAAACAAGTAGTGCCGCATTAAACCCCACGCAGAGAACGCGGAGCTCGCTGAGTATTGTATATCAACAGTTCTTCTCTGCGATCCCGGCCTTCTCTGCGTGAAATGTTTCAAACTGATATACTACCCCAAAAACATACTATTTTATCCTGCCAATTCGTTGAAAGTTCATGAAACAACTATTTCCCTTTTTCTTATTTTTCATCGTTAGCACTGTAGTGAATGGACAGGGGCTGGACACGTCGGGGCGACAAGCTCCTGCCAGCTGGAAAAAGATGGAACTGGCACCCAGGGTGGCTTTTGGTATACAGCGGGCATTTTATCTTGAAGGCGGTCTTGCATTGCAGCGGTTTATTTACGATTCAAGACATGGTTTTGTCGCCAATACCATTTACACCTGTTTTGAGTGGACGCCCGGAAGAAAAGATTCGCAATCAGTTTATGGCGTGAAAGCAGGAGCAGAGTCTGTATTCAACGGCGGGACCGGGGGAATTGAATTGAAATACCTGACCAACGGCGATAAGGAGGATTTCATCATTACACCGAAGTTCGGGTTTGGCATTGGCACGGTAACTTTGTTTTATGGGTATAATATCTCCACCAATAAATATCCGTTCGACCGTGTCAGGAAGCACCAGTTTTCGCTTGCCATTAATACCAACTTACTTTTTTATCATTCCAAATATGAAAAAAAATAAAAGAACTATTCAGTAGTGTCTCAGATGCACGAACACGGATTTTATGAATACGACGGGTGGACACGGATTTATATGCTGTAAACAGCATATAAAGGATCAGTTGTCAGCTAAAAACGCGTTCGACCTGAATTAGCGTAGCTAAATCAATCTGTGTTTATCCTTGCGGTCCATGTCATCCGTATTCCTGTATTTCTTGCAATTTCAAACTGAGACATTACCAACTATTCCTCCTTCTTATAAACACCGCCGGGATCACAACTGATACCCAACCAATTCCTGTTTTTTTGTGTAAATAAAACATCGACCTCGTTCTTAAAAAAATTCAGCACGACGAGTTGCTTTTCTGATGCACTGTCCGGTGTTTCCGGGTAAACCCAACCGGAGAATCTTTTTCCACCGGCTTTACTTAATGAGCCGGTAAAGCAAGGCTCAATACAGGTTTTGTTCGCAAAGCAAACCGATACCCCGATCTTTTCTCCTTGTTTGGTAATGCTGACAGAACTGGTTCCGCGTTTGTACTCACCAGCCATGCCCGGATCTTTCTTTTTGGATCCTGCATTGCAGGCATAGAGAATGAGAACAACAAGCGGGATAAACAAAACCGGTCTCATATCATTTGACCCGGATTATTTTTTCATTTGCCGGGATCATTTTTCCAATCTCGACCAGGCCGGCGTCTTTAAAAGCATTGATCTCTTCGATAGTCTCCTCTTTCACACTCAACAAAAGCCCACCATTTGTCTGTGGATCGGGTAATAAAGTAAAAGCTTCCATCACGTTCACTCCTTTCTCAAATTTCACCTTGTCACTATAACTACTCCAGTTGCGGGTAGTGGCATCGGGAAAAATCCGTTGTGCGATATACTCTTTTACTCCTGCAGCGATCGGGATCTTGTCATAATAGATCTCGGCACTTAGTCCGCTGCCTTCGGCCATTTCGATCAAATGACCCAGCAATCCAAAACCTGTTACATCAGTCATGGCTGTTACGCCTTTGATCTTGCCCAGTTCTTCGCCGATCTTATTCAGTGCCGTCATCTGTTCGATCATTACCGGCAAATGTTCTTCTTTCAGCAACCCTCTTTTTTGTGCAGTGGACAAAATGCCAACACCCAAAGGCTTTGTCAAAAACAGATGATCGCCTTCCTTCGCAGTATTATTCTTCTTGAGATTTTCAATGGGAACAATGCCAGTTACGGCCAACCCGAAGATCGGCTCTTGCGAATCAATGCTATGTCCGCCGGCCAGTGGAATACCGGCTTCAGCGCAAATGTTTCTTCCCCCTTCAATTAATTTTTGCGCCAGTTCAACAGGCAGTTTCTCAACCGGCCAGCCAAGAATAGCGATCGCCATCAGCGGTTTGCCTCCCATGGCATATATATCGCTGATGGAATTGGCGGCAGCGATCCTTCCAAAATCAAAGGCATCATCCACGACCGGCATAAAAAAATCAGTGGTTGAAATAAGTGCCATACCATTGCCGATATCGTAAACGGCCGCATCATCCTTGCTGTGATTACCTACTAACAGTTTATTGTTATCGGGTAATACAACACTGCTTTTCAATATTTCATCGAGTATCTTGGGAGCGATCTTACAACCACATCCGGCACCGTGTGAATACTGTGTGAGTTTTATGGAGTCGTTTGTCATTTATCCGCCAAAGTTAATCCTTCAGCATATCAAATATCCTGTCCACCGCAGGTTTGCGGAGACTAAAATGATTGGCGTCGGCAAATTCGTTCTTGACGATCGTAAGGCCCTTATATTTTCTTTCTGTAACTGTTTTGTAAAAACTGCGGGTAGAAAAAAGCACTTTATTTAAGAATTCAAGACCACCTACAGAGATCGTTAGATCCGCATGAAGAGAAGAATGGGTCTTTGAGAAAGCTTCTTCTATCTTGTCGATCTCGTTCTGATTGGCCCAGCAGGAGGGACTGAGGGCAAAATGTTTATCAAAGAGATTGTCTTCCTGGAATACGGTATAAAGACAAAACAGGCCTCCGAGTGAATGTCCAATAAATACGCGTTGTTTTTTATTGGGTAATTTTTTTTCCGTCCGGGGGATCAGCTCATTCTTCAGGAAGAGATAGAATTTATCTGCTTTGCCAAAATTTGTTGAAGCATTTTTACTGATATCGGTTGGAATAAGATCCCGGTTTCGTTTTTCATGCCAGTTGCCCAGGTGGCCGATCGCTATAATGATACAATTATCCGGGATCCTGGCCGCCCAGGAGTTGCTTTTGCCCAGTACATAATCGCCCATGCCGATCGTTCCATCGGTCATGTACACATGAGTGTATTTTTTAGAGGAACTGAACCCGGCAGGTTTACGGATGATGATGACATATTTGTCATTGGTACCGGAAGAATAAACCGTATCCGTTTCCGTTGTTTGGGCAAGGGATGAAAAATAAAAAAGCAATAAGGGGAGAAAAAGACCCTGTTTCTTCATCTGATCAAGTTAGTGCTTTCTTCTAAACGCGATCCCTGCGTTTTTCTGAAAGTCCGAGCTGAAACGGAGATTGTAGACATCTTCACCGTCATGCACCACCAGCAAACCCGTATTGGGCGGATATTTCCCCAGGTTTTCCGCAAAGAGCACCAGCGTGAAATCTTCTTTGCCCGGCGTGAGATAGATCGTTTTCTTGATAGCGCTTGCTTTTAATCCCTGCCTGGACATGATCACTTCCCCGTCCATATAGATACTTACGGTATCGCCGTCGATCTCTCCGTTATCATAAAGGGATAGTTCAAGACTGTCAGATTTAAAACTAACGACCTGGGAGAATTCTGATTTTCTTCCTGCGACCGTCGCAGCTTTCGAGATGATCTCAATAAGCGGTTTTTCTTCTTTTGGAATGACTGACACAGGAGTAACAGGGTTTTGTTTAACAATGTCATTCGAAACCATATCCGGCTTCTTCGTTTCAATGGCCGGTTTGTTCGAAACAGAAGAAGGAGTATTGTTTGGTTTATCAGCAGGCCTTGTTACCGTGTTGTTCTTTGCAATGGGTTGATTTTGTTTCGTGTCAGTTTTTACAAGGGCCTGGTCCTTTACCGGCTTGTTATCTGTTACCGATGAAGGGATATTATCCTTTGTTATTACTGGAATTTTATTTTCGGCGACTGTCTTATTGGAAAGAGAAGGCCTGATATCAACAACACTGGAAGGAACAGGTTTCGTATCGTTCTTCGCCAATTCTCCTTCAGGTTTCTTTACAACAACAGGATCCCATTCGGGGAGTTTGGTTTCCGCAATGGTCTTTGTGGAAGCAGCAGGGACAATAGTTACAGAGCTTGTACCGATTGGTTTCGTATCTGTTTTGGGAAGGTCAGCATCCGCTTTTTTTACCTTTACCATTTCTTCTTCCGGAACCGGTTTAGCTTCTGCCCTGCCGAGATCTGGTTTTGATGCACTCACCGTCGCGTCGCTGTTGATAGACAATTCCCCGGGCTTTGCGGAATAAGGAGCAATTATTTTTTCAGGTTTTACCAATTTAACTACCGGTGTTCCTTCTTTCCGATCTTTGTAAAAAGCTACATCATCAGCGAGCTTCAGTTCTTCGAGGTGCGGAAATATTTTGGAAGCCGTAAGATCTTTTTCTTCTTCGAGATTTACTTTACCGGTAACGGCATAGTATTTTTTGGTGGCATTAGTTTTCCAGGTTCCGTCTAAATACCAGGTACTGTCATTTTGATTCCTCCTGAATATACTGGTCACTTTAATTCCTTTATCCAGTTTCCCGCGGAAGTTATAAGCAACGATCTCGTCATCAGTTACCTCACAAAGATCTCCGTCAATGGTCCCTTTTACTCTTTTAACGACATAGTAGAGTGTATCATCAACGATGAACTCACTGCGGGAATAACCATATACTTTGCCGCGATATTCGGTCAGTGCAATTTCAAAGGATTGATCTTTTCTTATCGTATTGCTGTCGTTGCTTAAAGCTCCTGTCCAGAGCCCGGTCAATGTCTGGCCAAAAAAGAATAAGGGAGAAAGCAGGAAGAGGATTACCAGTCTATATTTTTTCGGGCTGAAAGCGGGCAGCTTTTGACTGGCATTGAGCAATGAGTTGGTCGGCATTTTCAGGGGTTATGGATTTACACTCGATCGTATACAATAACGAATTTACGGCTTCCCGATTGTGTAAAGCCTTGAAATAAAACTTGTCATAGTACCTGAGTAAAATATCGAAACTTTCGGCGATTTTGCCCTCTTTTAGCAGTAAAATGGCTGTTTTTGCGTTCAAATGGCCCAGTTTCTCAGAAATCCGGCCAATTGCATCCACTACTCTTTCGGGGTCCAACGGGCCGTATTCCTGTACAATATTTTTCAGCCGTTCCTCAAAGGGAATATCAAGGAACCAGACGGGAGATTGCCGCATATTTTTCCAGAGTTCGGGGGGAATATTGACCAGGCCGATCCGCTGGGATTCGTCTTCGAGCCAGATCGGCAAGTTGGGTTTAGCGAGTGGCAAGTAGGAGCGCAACTCCCCGGCCAATAGATTCTCGAACATTTCCTGGCCGGGTTGCGGAGGCAGGCCGATATTACCGAACGCAGATCCTTTGTGAACAGCGATCGCTTCGAGATCAATAACCCGTTCCCCTTTTTCTTTTAATGCTTTTATCAATCCTGTTTTTCCCGAGCCTGTATAACCACCGAGAATATTGAATTGAAATGGCAGTTTGAATGTGTCGAGTGTGTAGTTCCTGAATTTTTTATAACCACCAACCAGTGTATACACTTTAAATCCGTAGAGGTCGAGCAACCAGGAAACAGCACCGCTGCGCATGCCACCGCGCCAGCAGTAGATGAAAATCGAACGTGAGTCGTGAGCCGTGAGTGAAGAGCCTGGATTTGCAGGATTGCTTATTGCCTGTTGTCTATTGCCTATTGTCAATTGCTTATTGCCAATCATACTCTCCGCGTCTTCCACCATCTTCTTCATCTTCGGTCCGAAAAGATCAAGACCCAATTTTATGGCGGCTTCGCGGCTTTGTTGTTTGTAGGCCGTGCCGACGATCTTTCTTTCTTCATCGCTAAACAAGGGCAATGAATGAGCGCCTGGGATATGTGCATGTTTGTATTCTGCAGGGCTACGGACATCGATCACGGGATGATGTTTGGCCAGCGCCATGAATCGTTCGATAGGAATTCTTTCAACAGCCATTAAAAGGTTTTTGCCGTGCAAAAGAAAAAAGCCATTCTTGTGGAACGGCTTGTATTCATCTTCAAATTAAGATATTTTCAAATTTTCAAATCCTACTACCGGTTCATACTCGCCAGGAACTCTTCATTGCTCTTTGTTCCCTTCATCCTGTTCTGCAGCTCACGCATCGCTTCTTCCGCATTCATATCTGTCAGGAAAACACGAAGCAGGTTCATCCTTTGTAATACATCCCTGTCAAGCAGGAGGTCATCACGTCTTGTAGAAGAAGCAACAAGGTCGATAGCAGGATAGACACGTTTGTTGGCCAAACGACGATCCAGCTGCAATTCCATGTTACCGGTTCCTTTGAACTCCTCGAAGATCACCTCATCCATCTTACTGCCGGTATCAACAAGGGCTGTAGCAATAATCGTCAGGGAACCACCATGTTCTATTTTACGGGCTGCACCAAAAAACTGTTTTGGCTTTTGCATTGCATTAGCTTCCACACCACCCGATAAAACTTTACCACTTGAAGGAGCTACTGTATTGTGTGCACGGGCCAGGCGGGTGATAGAGTCCAATAGTATCACCACATCGTGACCGCACTCTACCAGGCGTTTTGCTTTTTGCAGTGCGATCGTAGAAACCTTTACGTGTTTTTCAGCCGGTTCATCAAATGTAGAAGCGATCACCTCTCCTTTGATACTTCTTTCCATATCGGTCACCTCTTCCGGACGCTCATCCACCAGCACTACCATCAGGTAACATTCCGGGTGATTGGCAGCAATGGCGTTGGCCACGGCTTTCAGCAACATGGTCTTACCCGTTTTGGGTTGCGCTACGATCAATCCCCGTTGTCCTTTACCGATCGGTGTGAACAGGTCCATGATACGGGTGGAATAATCGGAAGGAGTAGTAAAGAGATTTAATTTCTCAAAAGGGAATAAGGGTGTCAGGTAATCAAAAGGCACACGGTCCCTTACTTCTTCCGGGCTTTTGCCGTTGATCGTATCTACTTTTAATAAGGCGAAATATTTTTCACCTTCTTTGGGAGGGCGAACCGCTCCATGAACAGTATCTCCTGTTTTCAAACCGAACAATTTGATCTGGGAGGGAGAAACATATACATCATCGGGTGACGACAGGTAGTTATAATCGGAAGAACGGAGAAAACCATAACCATCGGGCATCATTTCCAGTACGCCTTCACCCAGTATCACTCCATCAAATTCCACATTGAAATTCTGGTTCTGTTGTTCTCGGCGGGCAGGATAGAATTTATTCTGACCTGCACCCGAAGGGTTCTCTGCTGACTGCTGGTTGCCTTCGTTCAGAATGGCTTGTGCCAGGGCGTTTTCATCGATCTTATTCGTGTTACCATTACCATTGCTATTGCCATTACCGGGTTGTTCCCCGGTAGGTTGTTTATCCGCAGGTGCTTCAACGACCGTTTCTTTTTCTTCTGGTTTTTTCCGGGCTCTTTTAATGGGAGTTTTGTCGTCTTTTTTTACAGGCATATTGGGTTTTTTAATAATTGTTTTTTCTTCATCACCACTTTCTACCTCGGCTTCTTCACTGCTGATGCTGGTACTGGTCTTGATGATACGTTTGCGTTTACCGTCCTCGCTGGGTTTGGCGCCCTTGGAACCGGCAATAGCCTGGCTGTCGAGGATCTTGTATACCAGGTCCTGTTTGGCTAATTTTTTTGCATTGGGTATTTTCAACTGCTCGGCAATGTCCAGCAGTTCAGGAACGAGCATATCGTTCAATTGGAGAATGTCATACATATAAAAATCTTGATGTTAGTCACAACTCGCAGTAACCAGTCTTGAAATCTGAAAAAAGTTTGAGTTTATTTGAATGAAATCGGCGGGTAAAATGAAATCAACTGTCTGGGAGAACTATGTTTATCAGCCTATTTCCACTGCAAGTATACGGTAAAAGGGGGAAAATCAAAAATTTTTGCCTTCAGAACCAGCCGAAAAGCCCAACCGGGCCTAATTTCCTCAACCTGTAAGGGATAATGAATGCGGCGCCGATCTTATAAAACCGTTATAAAAGCTAGGTGACCGGGTCATCTCCTATTAATTATCTTTGCCCTCCTTAAAATCGAACGATGTTCAACAAACGAATCAAGATCAAAGAGCTGCTGGCGCAGGAACCGGCAGGACAGGAGGTAACGGTAATGGGATGGGTGCGCACCTTTCGCAATAACCAGTTCATAGCGCTGAACGATGGCAGTACCAATAATAATATACAGGTAGTGGTGGAACTGGGGAGCCTGGAAGATGAACTGTTGAAACGCATAACCACATCGGCCTCTTTGAAAGTGACAGGAACTGTGATCCCTTCACTGGGTAAGGGACAAAAAATGGACCTGAAAGCAACGGAGATCGAGATACTCGGAGACAGCGACGCAGAGATCTATCCCCTGCAGCCAAAGAAGCATAGCCTTGAATTTTTAAGAGAGATAGCACACCTGCGTTTTCGTACCAATACGTTTGGTTCCGTGTTTCGGGTACGTCATGCCCTTTCCTTTGCTATTCACCAGTTCTTTAATGATAAAGGGTTTGTGTATATGCATACCCCGATCATTACGGCCAGTGACGCGGAAGGTGCGGGTGAAATGTTCAAGGTCACCACACTTCCTTTTGACCAGACACCCAGAGATGAAAAAGGGAATGTGAATTTCAAAGAAGACTTTTTTGGAAAAGCTACCAACTTAACGGTGAGCGGGCAACTGGAAGGAGAGCTGGGTGCTACTGCCTTTGGCGATATCTATACATTCGGACCTACATTCCGGGCTGAGAACAGTAATACGACAAGGCATCTCGCGGAGTTCTGGATGATCGAACCCGAAATGGCGTTCTCTGATCTTGAAGACAATATGAATCTCGCGGAAGAATTCATCAAGTATATCATCAAATACGCAATGGATAAGAACCGGGAAGATCTTGAATTCCTGGCGCAACGCCTGGCTGAGGAAGAGAAACAATTGCCACAGGATAAGCGAAGTGAAATGGGGTTGATAGAAAAACTGGAATTCATTCTCAATAATAATTTTGAACGCATCACGTACACGGAAGCGATCGATATCTTACGGGAGAGCAATCATAACAAGAAAAAGAAATTTCAATACCCCATCACCGGCTGGGGCATGGATCTGCAGAGCGAACATGAACGATACCTGGTAGAAAAACATTTTAAGAAACCCGTGATCCTTTCCAATTACCCGAAAGAGATCAAGGCCTTTTATATGCGGCAGAACGAAGATGGAAAAACAGTGGCCGCGATGGATATCCTGGCACCGGGGATCGGCGAGATCGTGGGTGGAAGCCAGCGGGAAGAACGGTTTGATCAGTTACTGGACCGGATGAAAGAAATGAATATCCCCGAAGAAGAACTCTGGTGGTATCTTGATACACGAAGATTTGGAACTGTTCCGCATGCCGGGTTTGGATTGGGTTTTGAGCGGATGGTATTATTTGTAACAGGCATGACGAATATCCGGGACGTGATAGCTTTTCCGAGGACACCGGGGAGTGCTGAATTTTAATCCTAAGAGGCTAAAAAGAGTTGAAAGAGTTAAAGGAGGGGTCGTTCAGATCCCTCTTTTGTTTTACTGATCATATGGATTTATTCCCCGGGTGTATCTTATAGACAAATCACGCTTATGACAGTCATGAATTCCAATAATGAAAGTTCAGGTACACGAAAGAGAGCGGGTGTGCAACGAATAAGCAAACATTCTCTCAAAGTGGATATGACACCTATGGTGGACCTCGGTTTCCTGCTGATCAGCTTTTTTGTAATGACAACGGAACTGGCAAAACCTACGACCACTCCCCTGTATATGCCGAAAGACGGGCCGCCCATAGAACTGAGAACATCAGATGCACTGACCGTCATGATCGGGGATAATAAGATATACTATTACAACGGCGACTGGGACCATGCCATTGAATCAGACAGTATACTGGAAACAAATCTTGCCGGTGAATATGAC
The DNA here is from genome assembly GCA_036009775.1 of Chitinophagaceae bacterium. Lineage (GTDB taxonomy): Bacteria > Bacteroidota > Bacteroidia > Chitinophagales > Chitinophagaceae > JJ008. The sequence continues at coordinate 64,587 of DASYLC010000160.1, read as the reverse complement.
TTGCGGAAAATCATTATGAACAAACAAAAACTGCTTGATATCACGCAGCAGCACAAGGAGGGCCGGGATGGACTGATGCTGCTGATCAAACCGGCACGAACCGCTTCCTATAAAACAGTGGTGGATGTGCTGGATGAAACCACGATCAGCCGGGTGAAAAAATATGCGATCGTTAAACTCAGCCCGGAAGAATCGGAGTGGCTCCAAAAAAGGGACTGATCATTTTTTTTCAAAGACAAAATAACGGGTGTCAAACAAATTCAACCGGATGCATTTATTGGAAGCGGATGTGTTCGCCTTTTTCTTTCCCAATAAAAAATTGCGAAAATATTTTGAAAGATAGCTTACTGTAAAATAACGCCCCTGATATTTTGCCTCCCTACAAACAAAGCCGGTCCTCCCGGCAAGAGCGAGTAATGTTTTTTTTGAAAACAGGGAAAAGTGGTAACGATTATAGTAATGCCAGCGTTTTCCGGTCAGCCGTTGGTGCAGGCTTGAGATATCCGGGGTCGAGATAAACAGGTAGCCTCCCACTTTTAGCAAGGAATGCAGGCTTTTTAAAAAGGAAGCAGGATATTCTGCGTGTTCTATCACATCAATGGCTGTTATTATATCAAATAAATGCTCTTTGCTCGTTTCAGCAAATTTTTCAGGGGTAGCCTGTGTAAAAAAAGCATCCTGTTTTAAGAAGTGATCAAATAATGCAGCTGAAGGTTCTACTCCTTGCGCATTTAACCCCTCCCTACGGAGAAACCGGACAAAAGAGCCGCTGCCGGAGCCTATATCCAGCAAGCTTTTTTCTTTGCCGGGTACATACTTCTTTATCCAGTTTAATAACTGGTGATGGTTAAGGGTGTCTGCGGGACTTTCGTTGAAATAAGAAAGGTAAGCGGGTTCAAAATCACTTAATAAGTTGTCATAATTGGGATTCGTGGTATTTATTAAAAATACCTGGCCGCAGTTCCCGCATGTATAATAGGTAAGGTCTTTTTTAGCAAACCGCTTTTTTACATTTTCACTATGACAGACCTTACAGCTATAAGACATACAAGTGAATTTATCTTTTTTCAAAAACAACCAATAGGTACTTGTTCGTAAACCCATCGGTTAAAAGCGACCTGATACGTAGCCAGAATTTACCCGGGTGTTTTAAATAATAACCGGCAAGTCCTTTCCGGAGATGCTCTACCCTTCCTTTTTTCTTGCCAAATAACTTAAAAGGTTTGTAAGGTTGTATCTGCATCATCGACTGCAATTCCACTAAGCCTGCGGCTGTGAAAAGTTTTTTAAAAGTACGCGGAGTGAAATCCTGTAAATGATAGGGGTTGGCATCCATTGATGGCGTAACGGGTGCCGATGCGATAAAGCGACCACCGGTCTTTAGTTGCGCTACCATATGTGCAATAAATGCTGCCGGTTTTTCGAGGTGTTCAATGGTTTCGAGACTGATTATCGTGCTGAATGGAACCGTGGGACGAAATTCCATAGCATCAAACAGTTGAAAATCAATAAGCGGATGCGTATATGCTTCTTTTGCATATTTTATCGCTTCAGCACTGTTGTCCACGCCTGTGAGCGTTTCTATTTTGTCTCCATATTCGGTCACAAGTAAGTGACAGCCATAACCAGCTCCGCAGGCAATATCACCGATAAGCCCGGGTGCAAGATGCTCTCCGGCAAAGCGATATCGCTCCAGGTGCAATTGGTAAGTATCATTTCCCGCGATCCTTTCAGCTTGCTCGGAATTACCAGGATACAGGCGTTCAAGGCTTGAAGTGGAACTACTCATTTACAGAATTATCGGCTTCATCAATAGCGTTTTTCCGGACCAATAACGTAATGGTTTGCTCCAGTTTCCGGATACGGGCATATAACTTCAGTATCACAAACCAAAAAATAAGAATGCTGGTATAAAAGACAAGATCGGCCCCCCGCCCTACTCCCAGTTTATGAGCGAGATCATTGGTCGTTTCGGGGAAAAGAATAAAAACAATGGCGGCGGCGATCAGCAACAACAAAAGAAGGATATCAAAAAGACTATTCCGCAGGCGGATAAAAAAATAAACAGCAATAAATGCTACCCCCGTGATCAGTAATATTTTAATGCCGTTCATTGAAACAGTTTATGTAAAAGTAGATCAAAAAATATTCTGATACTGTTGAACACGGATTGCCCTTTTTTTCTTGAATAGTCAGTATACAAGATGGTTACGGGAATCTCCCTGAATTTTAATTTATTTTTCTTTATCACCAGCAGCATCTCGGTGGCATGGGCCATCCCGTTTTCTGTAATGATCATTTTTTCAGCTGTCATACGGGTCATCGCCCTGAAACCATTATGCGAATCAGAGAGATAAAGACCTGTAAAAAAATAATTCACCAGCCGGCCTGCTTTTAATACCAGCCGGCGACCCGTTGTAGCGTTATGACTTCCTTTCTTTATAAAACGGGAACCCAATGTGATATCCACCGGTTCATTTTGTAAGGGAGCAAGCATAGCGGGAAGGTCACCGGGGTCGTGCTGGCCATCACTGTCGAAGGTCACAATAAAGCAGGCTCCTTTTTGAATAGCATATTTGATCCCTGTTTGAAGTGCGGCTCCCTGCCCGAGATTTACGCGATGACGTAATAAAAAAAGATGGGTATGCCCGGGTAAACTTATTTTTTGGCAAGAACCATCATCCACCACAACAATGTTGTATGAATTGCGGAGCAGGCTGGTCACCGTTTGTTCAAGGACTTCTTTTTTTTCATTATAAGCGGGAAGAACAATGAAAATATTATCGTTCGGAGAGGGAAGCATCCAGGATATAAAAATAATGATTTTGAGTTTGGGAGTAGTAATGAGCAGATAAATAGGCTGGCAGGCTCCCCTGAGCAACAACTGGTTTGGGAATAACGACGATAAATTTTATTGGCCTGGGTAAGGAACCGGGTTGTACAAAACCTGCGGGAGGGATCGCCGGGAGAACCCTGATCTTTTCAAGTCGTGCATAATTACAAATATCATTATCTCGGGACGCTACAATGATCGCGTGCTCCGGGTATTTGTTCTTTATCTCTTCAAACATACCCGTCACCGGAACCGCGATCCTTTTGTATGGGTTTGAAATAGCAAAAGAGGGGCCCGACGCGATCAATGTCTTTCCCACGTAAAAAATCTTGTGTGCGGATCCCAGTATCATCAGGATGATACAAATATAAGTAACCCGTTTCCAGAACAGGGAAAGGAGAGTAAACCTGTTAAACAGAAAAACAAAAACACAGAGCTGTATAAAAACAACTATAAAAATATAGTATCTCTGTTCTTCAACGTATGTCCAGCGGGAGGATGCAGAAAAATAGGCTGAGTTACGGATGGAAAAGTAGATGAGCAATGCTGTGATACAAATGCTTATTCCCAGTCCGGTATAAAGGAAATGGTCTTCTTTGTTTTTCAGAACCAATTTTTTTTGACGTACCAGGTAAAACAGGGCATAGATAAATAAGGCGATAGAAATGATATGGCTGGTATAAAAAAGGATATTCCCGTATACATCATAATTCCCGGTATGATTTGAAATGAAGGACAGGAAGGTCTGTACATCCGTTATGCTGGAAAGAGCAAGCGGGTACATTTTTAAAATATTTTCCGGGTAAAATCCTGTTGCCGGTGTATTGATATAGGTTGCGGAGCCGGTATAAAAATGCTGGAAGGCCAGGAGCAAAAAAAGCAGCGGTCCTGAAAACAATGCCAGCTTCCAACCGCCCCTGGTCCAGGTTTTGTTCCGGTTAAAATACCCGGCAACGACAAGAAGGATGCAACAACAAAAAGAGACGGGAATATAATTGTACCGGAAAAGAGCGGCCAGGAAGAATGCAAGGCTTGCAAAAAACAGTAAGCGGGTGGCTTGGCCATTGTTATTCATAAATCGCAGCAGGTAATAAAAACCCGCGAGGATACAGGTGAGGGCGATGAAATCGGTGGACGAGCCGGAGCCAACCGGGTATAAGAAAAGCCCGGTAAACAATATGAACAGATTTTTTATCCATCTTTCCAGGTTTAAAAGATCCAGCAACCGGATCAAAAAAAGGAAAAATGGAAAGACACAAAGAAGGTCAAAAAAAATCGCAGCGTTTACATAATCATTCCCGAATATCCAGAGCAGGGGAGCCATCGCCAATGAATACCCGGGTGGCCAGCCCATCAGGGGAGTATAGGTTTCTGCTGTTAAATTGTCCAGCCCCAGGTGGCTTATTGTGATGCCATTGCCCTCTAAAAGATTTTGCGCAGCTACCAGCTGGATTAATTTATCTCCCGAGATGCTGAATATAGACAGTTGTAAAACGATCTTTGCAACGACAGATATAAGAAGGATAATGATCGTGGTGCTTCTTAAGGATAGTAAATGCCGGCATGTCAATACAATCTTTCGCATGTCTATGTTGGTTATTTCTTCCAGTACATGGCAATTCGTCTCGCTATATTCTCCCGCATATTCAGGTAATACAGGTTTATATCACCGATATGATAATTCCGGGTAAAGTAAAAGAAACTCCCCGGGAATTTGGGCTTTTTCACAGATAACACACCATTACTGATCCGGGCATCCGTGGTCCGGGTATATATCTTATTGAAATTGGTCAGCACGCTTCCTTTGTTGAGATCGCGGGATGCATGATCATTGGTTGTTGTCCAGCTAAGCGGGTTGGTGACCCAGGAATTCCCGTTTTCCTTTTTCAGGTAACGGGGCACAAATCCTTTGCGGAGTGTGCGCCACCCGCAAATGCATCCTGTTTGCAGGGAATCTGTACAAACCGGCAGCGAGTTAAAATAATCTTTGGGAATTCCCCAGCCAAGAATATAGGCAACAACCAGTTTGTTTTTCAGCCGGCTTGACCCGTCATCGAAATACTCTTTCAATAATCTTTCCGCCAACATGCTGCCCTGGCTATGTGCAGCGATGATCAGCGGCCTGCCACCGTTCCAGTTGTGCATGTAATATTCAAAAGCTATTTTCAGATCCTGGTAGGCAAGTTCAAAAGTTGTTTCCACTCTTTCTTTATTCTTTGAAAAGAAACTGGTGATATGCGCTTGCCGGTATCGTGGTGCAAAGACCCTGCATTGACCATTGAACACACTGGCCTGGTATAATATAGTGGAGTAATCTGTTTTTGCATTGGTATAATCGTCATCGATCGCCGCATTGGAGCCTTTCATTCTTCGTTTACTCGTGTACGTGGTAGGATGTAAAAAGAAAACATCCACCATCGAATCAACCGGTTCATGCATTAATGGAGCAGGGATGCTGTCCGACGGATCCCATTTCCCGGGATGGGCGGCCCAGTAATTCAGATCGCTGTAGTCCGGGTTGCCATCCGGGCTTTTAAACTGGTATTTCGACCTCAAGCTATTGTACCTGGAACAGGAAGAGAAACAGACCAGGACCAGTAAAAAAAGAGGGTGACGCATGCGGCAAAGTAATCCAAAACGCCCAAAACCGGCCTGTCGTCCTCTTTTTTGGCCATTTATCAAATCAGGAAAAGGAATTAGATCCGGGGATTGATCAGGAAAAATCCAATACTGTAGTGGATTACAGCCAAATTTACAGGAAAATCTTAGCCGAATACTATAAAAAAGGAAGTACTTTGTGTTGCATAGTACCAAATATCACCCTATCTTTGCTTCAGCAAGTAGGAAATTGCGGGTGGAAAATGGGATAAAGAGATTTTAAGATCCACTCGCTTCTTGCCAAACCCTACTTCCCGGAAAATATGAATATTGAAAATACACAAAGCCAGATGCGGAAAGGGATACTCGAATTCTGCATTCTTTCCATCATCCGCAGAGGGGAGGCTTACCCGAGTGATATCGTGGAAGAGATGAGAGCGGCCAATCTCCAGATCCTGGAAGGCACATTGTACCCTTTGTTGACCCGGTTAAAAAATGCAGAGATGCTGACCTATCGTTGGGTGGAAAGTAATTCGGGACCGCCCCGCAAATATTTTTCGCTGACGGAGAAGGGTAACAGCTTCTACCAGGAACTCGAACAGACCTGGCTCGAGTTATCCAATGGGGTGAATGCCCTGGCGAATAAAAGATCCGATGAACCTCTGAACAACTAAGAACAGCACTTCAACCAAATAATTATACAACATGAAAAAGATCATCAATATAAACTTAAGTGGCCGGGTTGTCCCGATAGAGGACTCTGCTTACGACAAGCTGCAGGCCTACCTGGAAAGTTTGCGCCGCTACTTTGCCAACGAAGAAAGCCGCGAAGAGATCATCAATGATATTGAAAGCCGCATCGCGGAACTGTTGCATGAAAAGATACGCAAGGGCGCTGCCGCGGTAACCGATGCCGATGTGAATGAAGTGATCGCATCGATGGGTACGGTGGAAGATTTTGAAGCAGAAGACAAAGAAAATAGTTCTGTATCCGCCTCTGCTTCACAACAAAGCACCAGTGCGAATACCAATACGGGCTTTACCTATGGTAAAAAAGAAAAGACAAGACTCTACCGCGACAGCAGTGATAAACTGATCGGTGGTGTGTGCAGCGGTATCGCCAATTATATCGGTATCGACCCGGCTATTGTTCGCATATTGTTTGCCATTATCGGTTTCGGAAGTTTTGGTTTCGGGTTCATCGCCTATATTATCCTGTGGATCGTTTTACCTCCCAGGGATCTTGATAATTATACCGGCAAACGTTTTTACCGCAACCCCGATGATAAGATCATCAGTGGTGTGGCCGGTGGTCTGGCGGCATATTTTGGCAAAAACGCCACGGCGATCCGTTTATTATTTGCCGCGCCGATGCTGCTGAATATACTGTTTGGCATTTTGAACCGGGGCTTCTTTCATGAGAGTTCTTTTGTTCCCAATATCGTGTTTGGCTCACTGACCGGAACATTCATCGTCGCCTATATCGTTTTATGGATCGTATTACCGGAAGCTACCAGTGAATACCAGCGGATGGAAATGCGGGGAGAAAAAGTGGATGTGAACCGTATCCGCCAGAATGTGCGGGAAGGTTCGGATAGTATGAAGGAAAGAATGAAGGAATGGGGACAGGAGGTAAAAGAATCTGCACAGAATCTTAGTACAAAGGCAAAGGAATTCGCCAATACAAGAGGCCGTGAATTTGGAAATGAGGCCAGGGAAGCAGCCCGTAATGGCGGCCGGGGCATAGGTCATATCATCGGGGTATTATTCAAAGCCTTCTTTTTATTCGTTTTTGGATCGATCGCATTGGCATTGTTCATCGGATTCATCGCCATATTGATCGGTGGTGCGGGTGTCTGGCCCTTAAAGAATTTCATTATCGACGGATTCTGGCAAAATATCTATGCATGGGGCACCGTAATATTATTCCTGGGCGTTCCATTGATAGGGTTTATTGTATGGCTGCTCCGCCGTATCATGAAAGTGAAATCAATGAGCAATTACCTGGGCTGGACCTTTGGAGGTTTATGGGCCCTGGGCTGGGTCAGTGTTTCCCTTTTCGGAGCGAGCCTTAGCAGGGATTTCAGCAAGAGCAATTATAAGAAGCATACTGCGGAAATGAATATCACCCAACCCGTGAATAATAAAATGATCGTAAAAGTAAGCGAGCCTGAAATAGAATACAGCGGCTCCCTGCCCTGGATCGAATTTGACGGGGAAGGATTTGATATCACCCAGGATTCTTTAAAGCTGTCCAATATCAAGGTCCGGTATGTAGAGAAAAGCCCCGATGAGAATTACCATGTGGTAATAAGAAGATACAGCAAGGGCAGGACCATTGCCGAAGCGGATAATCGTGCACAGAAAATGATCTTTACAGCTTCTTATTCGGATAGTGTACTTGACCTGGGCAGCAGTATTACGATCGACAAGGAATCAAAATACCGCGGACAGGAGATCATCGTGGAGATCGCGGTACCGGTAGGAAAAAAGATACGCTTTGATGGTTCGGTAGAGAAACTGCATACATTCAATATTTCTTTTAGTGACAGGAACAGGTGGGAAGACAGACGCAGAAGAGACTGGGATGATGACGATTTCGGTTACAGAACAAATGTGGATTATGTAATGGGCACTGACGGCCAATTAACAGACCCGACATCGCCGGCTCCCGTTTCCCCCGAAAAAAAGAATGACTACCGTTATAACGATAGTATAAAGGACAATGACATTCAAAAACAAATTGACGTGGAAGAAAGAAAGAAAGAAGAAAGCGAAAGAAAACTAAAAGAACTGCGGGATCAAAAAGAAAAAGAAACAAGAACCGGGAAGGTGCCGGATAAGAAGGAGCTGAAAAAGAACAGCGAAGCGTATGCCATCGCACCCTCACCGGTCTCGTCGTTGGTACAATGGTTTTAACAGCAAGGAGCAACAAAGAAACAATGACCAACAACAATCGTATACTCAGGATATTACTCATAGTGCTGATCTTTACCAGTGGGTGTTCAGGTTCACATAACGTAGCGGAAACCGTATCACCAAAGCAAGTTTCGCTATCAGCAGAACTATATGATACGATCGCACACATGGACAGCGTACTTTTCAATGCATTTAACAGCAAGGACGTTGAAATATTAAAAACATTGTTCACCAGTGACCTGGAATTTTACCACGACACCGGTGGGCTTACGGACTACACACAGAATATGCTTGCCTTTGAAAACACGGCGGCCCAAAACCCGGACCTGAAGAGAGAACTGATCCCCGGCAGCATGGAAGTATACCCGGTGAAGGATTTTGGTGCGATGCAGATCGGATCACACCGGTTTTGTCATACGGAGAATGGCAAACCCGATTGTGGTGTTTTTAAGTTTGTTCATATCTGGAAAAAGACAAATAAGGGATGGAAGATCTGCAGGGTAGTTAGCTATGGTCATTAGATCCCGCTCATAAACTCGGTTGAAGTTGGATCCCGCTACTGCGGGATAGAAAGGTCCCTTGCTTTAAGCGAGGGGCTTTTCGTTTTACCTTTACCGTATGAAGGACAATTTTTCCCAACAGGCTTCACTGTATGCGAAATACAGACCGGCTTACCCGCCTGAACTTTTTGATTTTATCCTGGGTCCTATTGAATCAAAACAAAGCGCCTGGGATTGTGCCACGGGCAACGGACAAACAGCCAAAGAGCTGGCAAAACATTTTAATAAGGTCTGTGCCACAGATATAAGTCAGAAGCAATTGGATAATGCCGGGCAGGCCCGCAATATCGTTTACTCGCTTCAGCCGGCAGAGGGAACAAATTTTAAAGATGATCAGTTCGATCTTGTCACCGTATCACAGGCCCTGCACTGGTTTGATTTTGAAAAATTCTATGCAGAAGTAAAAAGGGTCACCAGGCACGGCGGTTGGATCGCGGCGTGGATGTATGGATTGCTGAGCATTTCCCCGGAGATCGATGAATTGATCCATCATTATCATTTTACTACGCTGGGCGATCATTGGGATCCCGAAAGGAAATATGTGGATGATAATTATGCCGGTATCCCTTTTCCTTTTGAACCAATAAAAACACCTGTATTTGCCATCCGGTACGAATGGACGATCGAAGAACTGGAAGGATATTTCGGGACCTGGTCGGCCTTGCAAAAATTCATTGCAGCAAATGGCTTTAGCCCGGTTGCTGACTTGATGAAAAAGATCCGGCCTTATTGGTCGAAGACTCTCGGGGAGATAACGGAAAAGAGGAACGTGGTTTTTCCTTTACACCTGCGAATGGGTGCTGTGAGCAAATGAACTGGTCACCGGCATTTCTTCTCCAGGATCAGTTCTTTTACAAAATCCAATCCCAGTTTTTCTGCTTTGAAAAGATCATAACAGTAGTCCGGCTGTTTCAACGCTTCCTTTATCATTGATCTTACATAATAAACGTAAGCATAACCCGGGTCGGTCGCGATCGCTTTATTACAATCAGCAAGTGCCGCTTCAAGGGTTGCTGTATTAACCACCGTTTGTGTCTGCGTTGGCAAGTTAATTCGGGCGCCCTGTATCCCGGCATACCGTTGTACCACCCGCACTTTATAGGCGAGGTTGAGTTTTGCCAGCGCCCTGTTCGCCAATGCAGGTATATAGTCAGGCGAAAGTTGTAAGGCCTTGTTGTACCAGCTTAACGCATTGCTGTTTTCTTCTTTTGCCAGGCAAATATCTCCCTTGATCGCGAAGACAGCTTCTTTTCCCGGTATATTGGCGGGAAATAAAGCGATCGCTTCATCAATATCTTCCATGGCGCCGGCATAATTACCCAGGTTCAATCTTGCTTCTGCACGATAATGATATACTTCGGCTACAGCCTGGGCAGTATAGGTCTGAAGATCCGCGGCACCCGCATCCCTGTAGGCGGTGGTTTGTTTTACTTCACCGGCAAAATTGTTTTTCAGGGCCAGGCTTTGTGTATAGTCCTTTTCTGCTTCTGTATACTGATGCAAAGCAAAGTGTGCATTACCCCTGAAATCGGTCATCATAAAATGACCGGGGAATTTCGTTAGGCCCCTGTTATAAAAAAGGATCGCCTTGTCAAATTGTTTCAGGTTATAATTCGCCACTCCGCGCTGGTAAAAATACCCGGGGGTGGTGGAATCACAGTAGTCGTTCATATCATTGATGGCTTTGAGCCGCATCTCCTGCCACTGTTCATTTTCAGTTGCTACTGGAATTCTACTCACCATTGCCTGCAGATCGGCACAGGAAGCATCCATATCTTCTATCCGGTAGGAAGCAGTAGAACGGAAATACCAGGCATTGTAGTTCTTGTCATTCAGCTGGATTGCTTTGGTATAAAAACGATGAGCATTGACAGGATCGGGGATATATAAATATACATCGCCCGCGGCGCTATGATAATCACTATTAAGACTATCATATTTAACGGCATGAAGAAAGTCCGGTAACGCTTCATTCCATTTCTGGTTCATTGCAGCAATAATGCCCCGCCGGAAATAAGCCAGGGCGAAAGTTGAATCCAGTTTCAATGCGGTTGAGAAATCTTTTGTGGCCTTATCGAATTCCTGGCGATGCCCGAAGAATTCTCCCCGGAAATAATGGGACTCAAGGATCGTATCGCCCAGCATCACCGCCCTGGTATAATTGGCTTCCGCTTCTCCGTATTTTTCTTCATACTCATTGACCCTGGCTTTTAACATATAAGGGGCGTAATAATCCGGCTTAATGGTCAATGCCTTTTCAGCAAGAGAATAAGCACCCGGGAGATCTTTTTTTGATAAGGCGACTTCCCCCAGATGTACCAGGCAGTTGACACAGCCCGGATTGATCTTCAACGCTTCGTTATAATCAAGAGTCGCCTGTTCCATCTTATTTAGCTCTATATAAGCATAACCCCGTCCGCGTCTTGCCATTTCATGTTTTGGATTTTTAGCGATGATCTTACTGTAAATAACAATGGACTCATTGATCTTTTTTGATTTGAACAAAGAGTCAGCCTGTTTCAGCAAAATGGCTTCTGTCTGGGAAAAGGATGTTGCCGTTATAAGTAATAAGATTACTGTTAGTAAATGACGAAGCATAGTATGAAGATAAAAACAATTTATTGCCACCCGCAAGGGGAAAGTTAATTTGTCTTCTCCGCCTCAGGGTCACTCCCATAAACCGCTTTTTTTACTCTACATTTGCGGACAATTTGCCAGTTATGAAAAATACGCCGTTCACGGAAAAGCATATTGCCCTCGGGGCTAAAATGGCCGAGTTTGCCGGCTATAATATGCCCATTTCTTATACAGGGATCAATGATGAACATGCGACGGTCAGGAAGAATGCCGGGGTGTTCGATGTAAGTCATATGGGTGAGTTTATTGTAAAAGGGGAGCACGCCCTTGATCTTATACAACGGGTGACAAGTAATGATGCGGCGAAATTGAAAGCGGGACAAGCGCAATATAGTTGTCTCCCGAACGAAGCCGGCGGTATCGTGGACGACCTGCTGGTCTATTGTATCGAAGAGAACAAAGTGTACCTTTTGGTAGTGAATGCTTCCAATATTGAAAAGGACTGGAACTGGATCCAGCGCTTTAATACCAACAAGGCTGAGATGCATAATATATCTGAAAAGACCTGTTTGCTGGCGATCCAGGGGCCCAATGCAACAAAGATCCTGCAGCCGCTTACGGATATGGATATCCTCAACCTGAAATACTACACTTTTACCAAAGGAAAATTTGCCGGGGTTGATAATGTGGTCATCAGTGCAACGGGTTATACCGGTGCCGGCGGTGTCGAGATCTATTTTGAGGATAAGGATGGCGATGCCGTTAAAATATGGGATGCTATTTTTGCTGCCGGCGGTCCGCAGGGATTAAAACCGGTTGGATTGGGTGCAAGAGATACGCTTCGCCTGGAAATGGGATTCTGTTTATACGGAAATGATATTGACGATACCACTTCACCGATGGAAGCAGGGTTGGGATGGATCACCAAGTTCACCAAGGAATTTACTTCCAGCGAAAAATTCGCCAAGCAAAAGGCCGATGGTGTTGAGCGGAAGCTCGTCGGTTTTGAAATGATAGAAAAAGGGATTCCCCGGCACGGATATGAAATAAAAGATATGACGGGCGCTGTGATCGGTCATGTCAGCTCCGGGACCCAGTCACCCAGCCTCGGCAAAGCCATCGGTATGGGATATGTACGGACGCCTTTTGCGGCGATCGACACGGAGATATACATCAAAGTGCGGGATAAATTGTTGATGGCTAAAGTTTCTAAAATTCCTTTTTCATAATAAGGGCAGAACGGTAAGATTTTTGTGAGAGCAGGGCGGGCCTTTTTCAAACTTGCATCAATGCCAACTATTCACCTTACTACATTTATTGCTGCACCGGCACAGGTGGTCTTTGACCTCAGCCGGAATATTGACCTGCACAAAGAATCCATGTCTTCTTTTAAAGAAGAAGCTGTTGCCGGTACCCGTTTCGGACTTATTGAAAAAGATGAAACAGTGACCTGGAAAGCAAAACATTTTTTTAAGACCCGCATCCTGCGGGTGAAGGTCACCGAAATGAAGAAACCGGAAATGTATGTGGGCGAACAATCGGAAGGTGATTTTAAACTGATGAAGCATGAGCATCATTTCAAACCTTGTGATAACGGAACGATCCTGATCGATCTTTTTCATTTCGAATGTAAGTACGGGATCGTGGGACAATGGTTCAATAATCTTTATCTCGCCAAATATTTACGGCGGTTGCTGGAACAAAGGAACAAGACCATCAAGGAATTTGCAGAGAGTGGTAAATGGAAAAAACTGCTGATCAAGTAGTAAAACCGACGGTTAATTTCTGTTCCTTTATTTTTGTTCCGGCTATGAGCAACAAACCCCATCTTCATACTTCACTTTCCCCGGCCCTGTTACATTTATATGACCTGAGCAACAGTGTTGTGGTGATCATCGATGTTTTCCGGGCTACTTCCACTATCGCATCGGCCCTGTATAATGGCGCCCGTTGTGTAATACCCGTGGACTCGGTCCCCAAAGCGATCGAGATCAGTAAAAGTATCGATGGCATTGCTGCCGGTGAAAGAGACGGGATGATCGCAGACGGTCTGCAACATGGCAACTCCCCATTGGAATATTCCCGTTCCTTTATCGAAAATAAAACACTGGTGCTGACGACCACTAATGGCACCCGGCTTTTGCAAATGGCATTGGATAAAAATGCGGACACGATCATTTCCGGGTCCTTTCCTAATCTTTCGGCGGTCTGTGATTTTTTAATGGCGGAAAATAAGAATGTAATACTGGGTTGTGCCGGCTGGAAAGATCGGTTCAACCTGGAAGACACCCTGTTTGCCGGCGCCGTGATCCATGCGGTCAAAAAGAATTTTACGATCCATTGCGACAGTTCATTGATGGCGGAGACGACCTATGCAAAGAACAAGAATAAATTAATTGAGTTTGCGCCCCAGCTTACGCATTATCATAGGCTGGTGGAGCGTTTCGGGCTCATCGATGATATTAAGTTTTGTCTTACGCCGGATGTGGCAAATGTCCTTCCGTTGTATGCGGACGGAAAACTGGTTGCGAAATAAAATGCATAGCCACCATTTAAATGGTGGGCTATACGCAAGAAAAATCTACCAAGATACTTCATTTTTTGTGTACTCTTAGCCAACAAAAATTATTTTTTATTTAGTCCTTTTTCCGAGGAAATCCGCTTCACATTCTTTTACATTTGCCGATTGCCCTCTTTTCAAATAAGCAATACGCAATTAGACAACAGGCAAGGGCAATATCAAATTAACAGCATCATTTGCCAATTGTCGATTGCCCATTGATACTATGGCATTACCGCACCTTATCAAGTATGTATATACTCATGGAACCGATGAAGTGATCCGGAGAGGAAAAAAGATCCATGCGATCGGTTTTGTAGAGTTGGTGGAATATGACGACCTCTTTGGCTCCGCTGTATTCCGTGTAAAAGACGACAGCTACTCCACCTATTACAAAGTATATATACAGAAATTCAAAGACCCCAAAGCAACATCCCTTCGTTGTGCCTGTCCTTATAATCTCGGGGATATCTGCCGGCACGAAGCAGCGGCCTTGTTCCAGTTGCAGGAAATGATCGACCGGGGCCACTTACAGGCCGAAGACGTTAAATACGATCAGCGGCATACGGTCGCCAAAATGAAGGCCATCGACCTGAAAACATTACGGTTACTTTCTTCACCGGAAGCACTGGCCGACGCGGAAACATTTTTACGAACCAATAAAGCCAGCATCGATTTTGCAGAAAATGAAACCGTAAAAGCTACGGTGAAACTATCTGGCCAGGAATACAAAGTGATCATCCGGAAGAATGAAGAAAGAAATTTCGATACCAGCTGCGATTATGAGGATGAGGATCACCCGCTCTGTCTTCCCAAGCTGATCGTATTGCTCCAATTGCTGAATGCACATGGCTCCGGTTATTTTGACAGTATCCGTAACTGGGATAAGGAAAAGAATAAACTGCTGGAGGCCTACGGTTATTCATTGAAAGATGACCTGAAAGGAAAATTCGAATTTGCCTATAAAGACGGGAAGCCTTTTTTGCGGGTGCTGGATGCCAGTATCAAAAGAGTGGCCGTAGTTGCGTCTGTACCGAAACCGGTATTGCTGCCGCAGAAAGAAAAAGAAATCTCGGCTGTTCCGGAAGTAATGGAAGAAACGGTCGCGATTCCGACACAGCGCCTGGGCGTGGTCTTTAATTTCAATAAAAAGACCTACCCGCAGTTCACCGTAGATGTTGTAAGCGGAGAACCCAACGAAAGCAATGATGGCTTTGCCGGAACAGTGGAAAAACTGGATATCAGCCGTTATGTGAATACGGATAATTTACCCGAAGGTGACAGGGACCTGTTGACCCTGCTGCGCAAATTACAGGAGTCCGAGATCAATAAATATATCAGCCGCAACTCGCCATTTTCGGGTATCTGGGAGAATATCATTCACCAGGAAGAAGATGATCTGCCCGATGAGACCAAGGAACTGATGGCGGAATACCTGTTACCGAAACTGAAAAAAATATTCACCGAATCGGCCAGCAGCCCCTTTATTTTTTTATTGCCCGAGAAAAAAGCATTCAAGACAAACAACCTGGAACCATTACAGTTGCAGGATGAAGAAGCAAAGCCCCATTTTATTGTAAAAAAGAATTCTCATTACACGATACAATGCCGGGTAAAAGCCGGTCCGCTGGAATTCGACCTGGGCGATAATGAAGCGGCCAGCCCCCTTTTCTTTTTATATAATAACCAGGCCTGGCTCTGGAAGAATAATGATGTTATTCACCTGGTAGAAAAATTCCTGCCATCCGGGAAAATGAGTGTGCCGGCAGAAGACTGGAGTAAAACGCTCAATGAGTTCATCATGCCGCTGGCGAAGGAACATAAGATCGATTTTGATAAATCGCTGGTGCAGGAAATAAAGGATGGAAATCCGGAAGTGAAATTGTTCCTGATGGAAAAAGGCGACTACCTTGTCTTTCAGCCTTCCTTCTCATATAAAGGATATGAAACAAAATCGAGGGACCGGGATGAAGTGATCGTACCACAGGGAGACAAAGTACTGGTGGTGCACCGCAACCGGCTAAAGGAGAACGAGTTCATCCAGAAGATGCAGAACCTGCATTCCAGTTTTGTATTCAATGAAGATTCCGGAACACTGGCATTAAAGGGAACAGATGTTTTGAAGAACAACTGGTTCTTTTTGTTCGTGGATGCGATGAAGGATATGAAGACACCGGTATTTGGTTTTGAAGCGCTGAAGAATTTCCGTTTCAACACTGCCAAACCGCAGACCAAGATCTTTATCAGCAGCAATACGGATTGGTTTGATGCGAAAGTGGATATTCTCTTTGGCGATCAGCAGGTGACAGTGGCCGAAGTAAAAAGAGCGTTGGCGAATAAACAACAGTTTGTACAGCTGAATGACGGAACGCTGGGGATATTACCCGAGGAATGGCTGAAAAAATATTCTTTGTTGTTCCGTGTGGGAGAAGGAAAGACCGATTCATTGAAATTATCCCGCTACCATCTCAGCGTGGTGGATGAATTATATGAAACAAGGGATGAGGAAGAGCTGGTGGTACAACTCGAAGAAAAATATGAGAAGCTCCGTGAGTTCAATAAGATCAAAGAGATCGAACCATCGTATAATCTAAAGTTGATATTGCGGCCTTACCAGGTGGCGGGTTATCAATGGCTGAACTATTTAAAGGATATCCGGTGGGGTGGGATACTGGCAGATGATATGGGTCTCGGTAAGACCGTGCAGGCCCTTTCCTTTATGGAGTATTATAAAAAGGAGGGCGGAACATTAAAAGCACTGGTGGTTTGCCCGACAACGCTGATCTATAACTGGGAGAACGAGATCAGGAAGTTCACGCCGGGTTTGACATACCGCATCCATCACGGAGGAGCGAGAACAAGGATCAAAGAAGAGCTGACCGATCATGATGTTACGATTACTACCTATGGTACATTGCGGAGTGATATCAAGTTACTGATGAGCATCGAATTCGATTATGTATTGCTGGATGAAAGCCAGGCGATCAAGAACCCATCGAGTAAAGTAACAAAAGCAGCCTGTTTGCTGAATGCAAAGAACAGGCTCTGTATGAGCGGTACGCCGTTGCAGAACAACACCTTTGACATTTTTGCGCAGATGAATTTCCTGAATCCCGGGATGCTGGGTACCATGGAATTCTTCCGCCAGGAATTTGCGATACCTATTGATAAATTTGGCGAACAGGACCGGAAGGAACATCTCAAAAAAATCCTTTACCCCTTTATATTGCGCCGTACGAAAGAACAGGTGGCAAAAGATCTTCCCGAAAAACAGGAAATGATCCTGTTCTGCGAAATGGAAGACGAGCAACGCAGCATCTATGATGCGTACCGTAATGATTTCCGTAACCAGATACTCGGTACGATCGAGACTCAGGGTATTCAAAAATCACAGCTCACGATCCTGCAGGGATTGATGAAACTCCGCCAGATATGTGACTCACCCGCGATACTGAACGAGCAGGAAAAATTCGAGAACCATTCGATCAAGCTGGATGAACTGGCCAGGGAGATCACGGAGAATATCGGGAACCACAAAGCGCTGATCTTTTCACAGTTCCTCGGCATGCTGGCGCTGATCAGGGCCAAACTGGAAGAGCTGGGTGTGAAGTATGAATATTTTGATGGAAGCACATCGGCACCGGACCGGGAAAAAGCGATCCAGAGTTTCCAGAACAATGATGAAGTTAGAGTCTTCCTTATATCACTGAAAGCAGGAGGTGTGGGTTTGAACCTTACCGCGGCCGACTATGTCTATATTGTTGATCCCTGGTGGAACCCCGCCGTAGAGCAACAGGCCATTGACCGGACACACCGTATCGGGCAGACGAAAAATATCTTTGCGTACCGGATGATCTGCAAGGATACAATCGAGGATAAGATACTCCAGTTGCAGGAAAAGAAAAGAGCGCTGGCGAAAGATATCATCTCGGATGATGCATCGTTTGTGAAGGCGCTGACAAGGGAGGATGTGGAGTATCTTTTCAGTTAAAATAATTTAAAGCCGCTGCGATCGATCTTGCCTGTCCATTTTAAAGATATACATGGGGAACCTGCGCCTGTCACGGATAACCCGGTTTAAAGCCATTCATCGGCCCAATCAGGTATTTCATCGGTAATTTCTCCAAAAATAGCCCTTTCCCGAAGGTTAAACTGCCCTCTTACGTCTATCTTCGTACACTTATTCAAGGAGTTATGCAGAAGATTTTTACACTTTTCGTTCTGGTTCTCGGTATCTCACTGGCAGCCAATGCCCAAAAGCCTGATGGCCTTATTAAAGGTACTCTGACCGATACAGCAGGCAAACAGCCGGTGGTCGGCGCTACCGTTTCGGTGCTCAATCCCAAAGATTCTTCCCTGGTCACTTTTACCCTGTCCAACAATAAGGGTGGATTCGAATTCAAGGGTCTTTCGGAAGGAAACTACCGCCTGATCATGTCCAGCAAAGGATACGTGGAAATAAAGCAGGATATCCTGATCAGCGCGACACAAAAAACGATCGACCTGGGCGATATCAGCGTGCAAAAAGATTACAAAACATTAGAAGGAGTTGTTGTTACCAGTGAATCACCGATACAGGTAAAGAACGATACCATTCAATTCAATACCAGTGGTTTTAAAACGGTACCGAATGCCACGGCAGAAGATCTGTTGAAAAAATTACCGGGTGTGGAAGTGGATAAGGACGGGAATGTAAAAGCGCAGGGCGAACAGGTACAGAAAGTACTGGTAGATGGAAAGGAATTCTTTGGCAACGATCCCAAACTGGCGACCAAGAACCTGACCGCCGATATGATCGAAAGCGTACAGGTCTTCGATGATATGAGTGAGCAGTCAAAATTTACCAAGATCGATGATGGTAGCAGGAGTAAGACCATAAATATTAAATTGAAGAAAGACCGCAATAAAGGATATTTCGGAAAAGCATTGGTGGGAATTGGCAATGACGGCCGTTATGAAACTAATTTAAACATCAGCAAGTTCAATGGCAACCAGCGGATATCACTATTGATGAATTCGAATAATATCAATAAGCAAGGATTTTCTTTCTCCGATGTGATCAGTTCTATGGGAGGATTTAGTGGTTTTGGCGGCGGCGGAGGTGGTAATTTTGGTGGTGGCGGTATGCAGTTCTCCGGCGGTCGTGGTGGTGGTAATTTTGGCGGTGGCAGCAGCAGCCCTTCAGGCCTGATCCGTTCTTTCTCTACCGGTATTAATTATACTGATCAATGGGGTAGCAAATTCAAGGTCTCGGGAAGTTATTTTCTTTCCAACTCTACTACCCGCCAGGAGCAGAGCAGTCAGCGTACTACGAAATTTAATAACGGCGACTCCATTGTAGCCCGTAACGTACCCTTCTCCACATCAACCAACGAAAATACCAATCACCGGTTCAACCTGAGGTTTGAATACCAGATCGATTCCATGAACTCGATCCTCTATACGCCTTCGTTGACCCTGCAACATTCTACGAATATAAACCAGGATACTTCCTACAGCCTGGCCACTATACCCGGCAAAGAATTCCTGGCCGCTATATCCCGGAACCAAAGAACGAACGAACGGGATGGATTCAATTACCGGGGGGAACTTTTATTCCGTCATAAATTCGCAAAGATCGGGAGAACGATCACCTTAGGATGGAATAACAGCACCAGCGGAAGTACCAGTGATGGTTCCAATATTTCAAGTAATGAAGTGTACCGCAGCGACGGCTCCCTGCTACAGGCATTTTCACAAAACCAGATCAACGACCAGGAAGTTAAGCAACGGAATAATACATACAGCATTTCTTACACAGAACCGATGGCGCTGAATAAATTGCTCGAGTTCAATTATTCGTTTACACGAAATATTAATAACTCCGATAAAACGACCACGAATTTCAATCCCGGTTCCGGTAAATATGATCTTCCTAACCTGGCGCTTACAAACGATTTTGATAATACCTATAAAGCGCATCGCTATACAATAAATTTCAGGGTGCAGGAGAAAAAATATAACTACCAGTTAGGTGTGGGTATCCAGAACGCGACACAGGAGAATGAAAGCTTCCAGGCGCTTACAGGGCACTCGAGTTTTAAACGCACGTATACGGATATCTTTCCAACCGTGAATTTTAACCTTACTCCCACCCGGAGCAAGAACCTGCGTTTCCGGTATAACGGAAGAAGTAACCAGCCGAGCATCAACCAGCTGCAGAATGTCCCCGATCCGCTTGATACGCTGAATATCCGTATCGGTAACCCGGACCTGAACCAGGAGTTCACGCACAATTTTAATATCGGGTACAATACATTTAATGCGCTTACTTTTAAATTGTTCGTGGCGAACCTGAATGTGAACATGACGCAGAACAAGATCATCAGCGATATCGTTTTCAAGGGCCCTATCACTACCACTTCCTATGCTAATGCAAATGGCTATTTCAACGCGAATTCATTTGTTACTCTTGGAATTCCATTCAAAAACCCCAAGTTGAAAGGATCAAGTGTGAACCTTACGAATAATATGAGCATGTCGAAAGATATCAGCTTGTTACAACATTCGAAACTGGTCACGAAAACTTTCCTGGTCAACCAGGGAGCCGGCGTCAATATCAACAAAGAAAAGATCGACTTTGGTATCAAAGCGAACCTTGCCTATACCAAAGTAAATTATTCGGACAACAGGGAAGACCTCAACTATTATACACAAACTTATTCCGGTGATGTAACACTCACGCTCCCGAAGAATTTCCTGCTTTCGACCAATTTCGATTATATGATCAATACGGGTCGGGGTGAAGGCTTCAACCAGAGCATCCCGCTGTGGAATGCGAGCTTTAGTAAACAACTTTTCAAAAAGAAGAACGGGGAGATCAAAGTCTCTGTGAATGATATCCTGAACCAGAATCAAAGTGTCACCCGTACAGTCAACGAGATCTATGTAGAAGATGTACGCAGCATGGTACTCAAACGCTATTTCATGGTGAGCTTCCTGTTCAACCTGAACAAGATGGGTGGCAAGACCGGTGCGCAAACACCCGGAATGCCCCGGATGATGGAAAGGAATATGAGAGATGTGAGAATGTATTAACGAGCTATACGTAGAGACATAAAATTGTCCCGCAGATCCTTTGCTTTGCTCAGGAGGCGGGACATTTATTTATATAGGGGTTAGTAAGCGACTATCTTCCTCTCCTGTAATACGAACGGGCCGCGGTAGATCTGCCGGAAATAAATACGATGAGAATAGATTTCAGCAGGCGAAAAGGATTGACGGACGACTTGTAATAATGACGGTAGATTTTTGCCGCCTGGTGCGAATGAGAGAGATCTCTGTTTTTCATACGGGATAAAATTATTGATGGATAACGAATCTGATCCCTTTAAAAGTATGTAATAAAAGCAAATTTTAATAATATTGCTGCTGCTTACTAACCCGTTAAATCCAAACTAATGCGAAAACCCGTAAAATCACTTGTGCTGATTACGATATCAGCTGTACTTTTCCATTCTGCATCCGCCCAGCTAAAACTACCCGTTATCCAGGGCATAGGCAATGATATCAAGAAGGTCATTGATGATTACCCCAACCGTTTTGCCAACCTGATGGGTGAAGTGATCGTCGAGAACACACAGTCGACCGATTATCGTTGTAATTTTCACGTGAACGGTGCCGAGGAAGTATTCCTGACCCGTTACTCAGCTAAAAAGGAGATCTGCAGCTGGCAGGCACTGATGCTGACCACTGAAAGCTTTGAGAAAGCTAAACAAAAATTCAGATCGCTGTTCAACCAGTTGAATAACCTGTCTGTTCATACCGGGGAAGCCGGTTATCGCCTGAAAGGGAAATATGAGGCCCCGGAAGAAGCAAAGAAATTCAACAGTATCCTGTTCAACTTCGAGCCTGTCAATGAATCTGGCAAAAAACTAAAGGTGGAGATATCTATGCAGTACGAAGCCCCGATGGACTGGAAAGTGAAAGTGCTGGTGTATGACAGGGAGAGAGAGGATGAGGAGAGAGGGAAGAGAAATGAGGAATAAGAAATAAGGAATGAGAAAGTGGTGGATCAGTGAACCATTGTTCCATTGAATCCTTCCCTCTTTCTCAGATGGGAAGGTCATCCACATTATTCTTTAACGTTGATTAACATTAAAGCAATGCCCGTTAACCCGTAATCAGAATCAGTAGGAATACTTTCGTAGCAGAAATGAATGAGCTATGAGAAAAATTTATTGCCTGCTGTTATCGGTTTGTTTTACCACTGTTTTACTGGCCCAGAAAAATGGCTCTGTCAAAGGGATTGCTTTTGATACCCTCGGCAAACAACCTGTTGCCGGTGCCACGATCACGGTACTGGAAAAGAAAGACTCCTCTTTGGTTACATTTACGATGACTGCTAATGATGGCCGTTTTGAACTCAAGGGGCTCGCCAACGGGGACTACCGCCTCCTCGTAACCCATGTGAACTATCACAACAGTAATAAATTGTTTTCGGTAACCGATGCTGGCAAGAACGCCGACCTGGGTAATGTGACCATGAGCGATAAGGTAAAAGTGCTGGAAGAAGTGGTACTGGAAGCAGAAGCACCACCCGTTACGCTGATCAATGATACTATTCAATATAATGCCGGCTCCTTTAAAGTACAACCCAATGCCAGCGTGGAGCAATTATTGAAAAAATTACCCGGTGTAAAAGTGGAGAAGGACGGAACGATCAAAGCACAGGGAGAAAATGTGACAAAAGTGCTGGTGGATGGGAAAGAGTTTTTTGGTAATGACCCCAAAATAGCGACCAAGAACCTGCCGGCCGATGCAATAGATAAGGTACAGGTATATGATAAGCAAAGCGACCAGGCGCAACTGACCGGTTTTGAAGATGGCAACTCGGAAAAGACCATCAACCTGAAATTGAAAAAGGATAAGAAGAAAGGCGTATTTGGAAAGATCAATGCGGGCGCGGGAAATAAAGAAAGACTGGAAGGCAAGTTCAATGTGAACTCATTCAAAGGAGCCCGGCAATTCTCCGCCATAGGAATGGGTAATAATACCAATGCAGAAGGATTTTCCTTCATGGACATCCTCAATTTTACCGGGGAACTGACAAGGATGCAGAAAGGCGGAGGTGGAAATATAACTATCAACATGTCGGATGAAGATGCGGGTGCTATGGGATTGAATCCCGGTGGCAGGAACAGCGGTATCAATACTGCATGGGGTGGTGGTTTGAATTACAACAATATCATCGGCACCCGGCTGGATTTCCAGAGCAATTATTTTTACAATCATTATAATCCTAACCGGGAGAGTCATATCCAGCGGCAATATTTCCTGCCGGACCTCGACTCCTCCTATTTCTATAACCAGAACAGTTTCTCCGATAACCTGAGCAACAATCACCGGTTCAACCTGAATACACTGTACCAGATCGATTCGATGAACTCGATCCGGATCAATCCTTATTTCAGTTACCAGCAAGCCAGGAACCGTTCCCGGACAGATTATCAAACCTTATCGGAAGAGAATGTACTGGTCAATGAAGGGTTTAATAATACCAATTCAACCAGCAAGGGATATAATTTCAGGAATGATATCATGTGGAGGAAAAAATTTGCACGAAAAGGAAGGACCTTCTCGCTCTCTTTACAAACCACGCTGAATGAAAGTGAAGGTGATGCCAATCTTTTTTCGGTGAATAGTTTGTATGACCCCAACGGCTCTCTGAAAATCAGGGATACCCTGGACCAGCAAAGTACGACTACCGGCGATCTCCGCGGTTATAATGCAAGAGCAGTATATACTGAACCGCTTTGGAAAAGATCACTATTGGAATTCAGTGCGGGGAAAAGCGATACCCGGAGCACATCGCAGAAGATCACCCATGATTATAACAAGTCGAACGGTAAATATGATCAGTTGAATAATACCCTGAGCAATGACTTTGAGAATACCTATGGTTATATCACGGCCGGGATCCGGATGCGGACGCAAAAGAAAAAATATAATTATTCTTTTGGTGCCAGCTGGCAACAGGCCGAACTGGAAGGAAAGATCACCAGCGGGATAAAGGATTCGCTGATCAGCAAGACCTTCCGGAATATTTTACCCAATGCCCGCTTCCAGTACAATTTTACCAAACTCAAGAATTTTTCTTTGCAATATAATACCGCGACGAACCAACCCAGTATGTCACAGTTGCAGCCTGTACCGGATAATACCAATCCCCTGTATGTCAGGGAAGGAAATCCCGATCTGAAACAGGAGTTCACACATATCCTGCGATCCAATTTAATGTTCATGAACCCTTACAAGAATAAAAACCTGTTTTTGAATCTGCAAATGCAGGCTACAGAGAATAAAATAGTGAATTACGATTCGGTGAACCTGCAGACCGGTGTCCGGAAAACAAAACCGGTGAATGTGAATGGTGTTTATAATTTCGGCACCCATATCAGCTACAGCCTTCCGGCCCGTTTCCTGAAAGGCAGTGTGGAACTGAGCGGCAGCGGCGGGTACCGCAGGGGAAAACAACTGATCAATACATCCACCGGTTCCGTGGTAACCAATACGATCAACACGGCGAGCGTTGGACCGGAATTCAGGCTGGATATGAACCCTACCGGGAAACTGAACCTTGTTGTGGGCGCGGGATTTAACTATAACAAAACAAAATACTCCTTGCAACCCGCATTGAATAACGATTATCTCTCCCAGGAATACAATGCTTCCGTGGATTGGGAAATGCCCAAAGGATTCTTCCTGTCCACTGATTTTACATATATCATAAACAGCCAGCGGGCCGCCGGTTTCAATACAAAGATCCCTTTATGGAATGCGAGCATCAGCAAACAGATGCTAAAGTTTAACCGGGGTGAATTGAAACTCAGTGCCCGTGACCTGCTGAATAAAAATATTGGCATCAGCCGTAATACCAGTAATAACTACATAGAAGATTCAAGAGTGCTGACACTGCGCCAGTTCTTCCTGCTTAGTTTCACCTATAGTTTGAGTAAAACAGGGCTGAACAATGGGGGGAGCAATGGAGGACTGCAGGTGATAGGAAGATAAAAGTCTATTCAAGTTCTTTTAAACGGTTCCTGGCTTCTTGATATTGGGGGAAAAGTTCCAGCGCTTTTTTATACCATTTTATGGCTTCGTCTTTTTTACCCAACGCCTGGTTTATTTTACCCATACTGAACAGGGCGAGGTCTTTTGTGGGAAAATCGGCGGCATTGCTTTCATAAATCAGTTCGGCCTCGTCATATCGTTTCAGGTCAAATAATTTGTCGCCGAGAAAATTCATCGATATCCAGTCGGTATAATAATGCGCAGTATCCTTTTTCATCCGCTGGTATTCTTCCAGGGCTTTTGTGATGCCTTTAGAGCTGATCAGCTTTTCCATGGATTTGTGTACCGGTTCTTTTACCACTACCGGTTTATTGTATAAGACCTTGGCCAGGCTGCCGCATATCCCGAAAAAATCGGTAGGAGAACTGTTGCAAAGAATGACGATCATGCTATTGGTAGAGGGTATGCGTACCATGAATGAAAGAAAACCATCGGTCATTCCCAAATGAAAATTGGAAGCAACGCTGTCTGTCCCGAATTTGAACTGTTTGTTGAACCATCCGAAACCATACTGTGCCGGCGGCATGCCGGGCTTCAGCATTTCTTCCGTCAGGGACCTGTTCAACAGCGTATTATTGGTAATTGCGGTATGCAATTTAAAAAGATCTTCTACGGTAGAATAAAGATCGCCGGTACCCATCGTGTTGGACTGGTCCCTGAAATCGGAACTGGTATAACCACCAAAATCATAGTCATAGCCCGTCGCTCGTTTGGGAACGATCTGCGTATGAGAATAAGAGCCCGAGCTGCTCATCCCGATCTTATCGAAAATATCTTCCTTCATTAATTGTGAATAGGATTTGCCTGTTACCTTTTCCATGATATAGCCCAGGGTGAAATATCCCCAACTGCTGTAAAAAAAATTTTTACCCGGTTCAAACAGCAAAGCGGAATCCATATAGACCTTAGTATAATCTTCCCTGTTGAAATGCTGCCGGCTGATCCTTGGAAAAAAATCGGGGGTGATATCATAGTTTGGCATACCGGAAGTATGGCTTAGCAATTGCCGCACCGTGATCGCGGCGCCGGGCTTGCCAGAAAAGGCAGGAAGATAATCGGCAATTGTTTTATCAAGACCAATCAATCCTTTTTGCACCTGTATCAGCATCAATAATGCTGTAATAGGTTTGGACACAGAGCCGATCATGAATTTTGTTTCGGTTGTATTGGGGGTATTCCATTCGCGGTTGGCAAGACCAAAAGCGCTTTGATAGATCACTTTGCCATTCTCCGCCACCAGTACGCTGCCGTCAAACATATTGAAGCGGTGATAGGCTTTCATGACCTCATCAAGCTTGTCTTTTTTACTTTGCGCAAAAGAGACCTGTATGGAAAGGAGGAGGCAAATGAAAGGAAGAAGCTTTTTCATGATTTTAAAGTTACAAAAGATCTGTGGCGCGGCTTCACGTATATAATTCTATAACCTGAAGTTCAGTGCAACAGTCAGCCGGTGCTCTTTTTTTGAAAGATCTGGTCGCCACCCGGTTATGGGAGTATCGATCCATCCATCCGGAGAAGTGGTGCCGCCACGGCCTGCAAAATAAGGAAGATTGCTTTTTCTATAACCATACTCAAAACGAAAGCTGACATGATCGTTCGGCATGATATCAAACGTAGCCGTACCCTGGAAAATATTCAATTTCTGTTTGGGGCCGGCATTAATCGCATCCGTAAAATCATTGGGAACAACAGGAGAAGGGGTAAAGGCAAGATATAAACCGGGGTTGGAAATGAGATCGCCACGCAGCGTGAAAGCCAGTTTGTTTTTATTGAACCAGGTACGGTTAGCTACTGAAACACCTGTCATATATTGTTGAGAAGCGCTGACCCTGTTTCCCTGCTGGAACCCATAATGACTATTGATGCTGAAAGCAGCCTGTGACAAGCCTTTCAGGCCGGACCTGTTAAAATACCTTGCGACCACGCTGTTATCATGATGGAAGCGGAGGATATTGCTGCGGCTGTCTTTGCCCAAGTAAAAATTACCAGCGACCTGGAGGTTTTCATTGGGTCTCCAATAATTTGAATTACCGATACCGATCGATTTGTTCCAGCTATTATAGGTTTGCCAGCCATTGAGCAACCATAGTTCCGTTTTGAAATGCCTGGAAGGAAACACCTGGATACGGGCACCGGAAAAATAGAAAGGTGTGAAGTCGCAGACCATACTGCGCTGGTAATTCCAGTTCTCCTGGGTCACATAACTTTCCAACCCGATATAGCTCATAAAAATTCCCATTTCAATATTGATACCATACCATTTATTAAAATGATAACCCGCAGCAGCTTCGCGGATATTCTTCAGGTTACTGACACTGGTATTTCTGCCCCGGGCTACTGATCCATCCAGTTCCTGGACGATAGAAGCCATTTGTCCATATTGTAACCAAAGGCGGCCGATCACATTTTTGTAACTGGTCTCGATCCCTATACTGGCAAGGTTCAGTGTAAATTCATTGTGCCTGCCGATAGTGGAAGAAGCCGTGTGTGTATTATCAACAGGCCTGTTGAGATCATAATTGAAATAGCCATCGAGGTAAGCTACTCCTGTAAGAATGGTCTCGCCTGTTTTTTTATCTGACAGCACCAGCGGGAAGTTTTGCTGCCTGTTTTGCCCGTTTATCCAGCCAATGTTCATCCCTTCAAAAGGAACTTTGCTCTGAACGCTGTCCTGTGAAAAACCATAGAAAGCTGACAACAGCATCCCGGTGATCATGTATTTTTTCATAACAAATATTTATTGATTGTTTCTTATTAACTGGATGTTTTGTACCGGGTGATAGATAAGCGGCACATGTTCCACTTTTACATCGCTCTTGTCGAGTCCAAAAGCTTTTTCATCACTTTGACCCAGGTCTTTCAGAAAGAAATAGGAGTTGAGCAGGAGCCCGTCTTTCAGGGTGAATTCATTTTCGACCGACAGGAATTTCTCGATCACAATGAATTTGAAATCCGGTTGCGCATTATATTTCGTTGAGCCGTCCGGGCGTATATGCAGGTTCAGCTCTTTTTTGATGACGAGGTCCTGCACGATCCTTTTAAAATAAAGTTCGGTTTTGGGTTGTATCCGGAAACCCGCATTGATCGTAACTTTTATCACTTTATCATCCATCAGTTCTGATACATCATACGAAAGTGTATAAGGATGTTCGGTGCGGTTGATATGTACAAACCAGTACACGTCGGCACGTTTGGGTTTTTTTGAAAAAATGGAATTGATGATCTTCTCTTCTACCTGGTGCCGGTTATTGGCCTTGGTGAGATAGATAAGATGGGTGGAGAATTTTGGAATATTATCGTCCTCGCTTAATTCTTTTATCGTGGGGGCATATTTCCCCAGGTCAACGAATTTGGTGAAACGGTTATTTATTTTCCGGGCATAATACCAGGTATACATCACCATAAAAATGAAGAACTCGAAGAAAAGGAACATCCAGCGCTCCCTGATCTTGGCCACATTAGCAATAAAAAACGAACATTCAACCAATGAAAACAGGATAAGTATGCCCACTACCAGCCATTTTTTCCATTTTAATTTATAGATCAGGTAATAGCTCAGCAGGATCGTTGTCATCATCATGGTTATCGTGATGGAGAAACCGTAAGCTGCTTCCATATGCGTGGAGCTGCGGAAGTACAGGATCATGAGGATACAGCCGGCCCAAAGAATGACATTGACACTGGGAATATAGATCTGCCCTTTCAGGTCCGATGGCTGCCGCACTCTTACCCTCGGCCAGAAGTTCAGGTTCATGGCTTCGCTGATCAGTGTGTATGAACCACTGATCAATGCCTGTGATGCAATAATGGTAGCGGCTGTTGCAATAAGGATCCCGGCGAGAAGGAACCAATGCGGCATGATCTCGAAGAAAGGGTTTCGTCCTACCAGAAAGGGTTGTCCCTGGTGCATGATCCATGCTGCTTGTCCCAGGTAATTGGCAACAAGACAAATTTTTACAAAAGCCCAGGTGATGCGGATATTTTTCCTGCCGCAATGACCCAGGTCGGAATACAATGCTTCTGCACCTGTCGTACACAGGAATACAGCGCCCAGTAACCAAAAGCCGCCCGGGTACCTTGCTAATAGTTCATAAGCATAGTAAGGGTTGAGTGATCTCAGTATAGCGGGGTACTGCATGATCTGTGAAAACCCCAGTACAAATAACATCGTGAACCAGATAACCATGATGGGGCCAAAAGCCCGTCCGACCTTCTGTGTCCCGAAACGCTGGAAGAAGAATAACCCGGAAAGAATAACAATTACAATGGGAACAGTTGGAAGGTCCGGTACAACTGCTTCCAATCCTTCAACAGCCGATGCTACAGAAATAGGAGGAGTAATGATACCATCCGCCAGCAGTGTTGTTGCACCCAGGATGGCCGGGATGATCAGCTTTTTTCCATAGCGGCGAACCAGTGCATATAAAGAGAAGATGCCGCCTTCACCATCATTGTCCGCTTTCAGCGTAAGCCAGATATATTTTACTGTTGTTTGCAGCACCAGCGTCCAGAACACACAGGAGACGCCACCCAATACCAGTACTTCGTCAATTTGTTTTTCACCGACGATCGCTTTGAGCACATAAAGAGGACTGGTGCCGATATCACCATAGATGATACCTAATGCTACCAGCAATGAGGCAATAGTTATCCTGTTCGAATGAATGCTATTCGATTTCATCGTTCAAATTTTATGGTTGGTTGATTATTCTTTGGCAATAAACCGGTAACCTACTCCCGATTCAGTAAGGATATAAGCAGGACGGTTAGGGTCTGTTTCTATTTTCTTTCTTAGCTGTGCAATGAATACTCTTAAATATTGTGACTGGTTAATATAACCTGGTCCCCAAACCTCTCTCAGTAAATATTGATGTGTCAACACTTTTCCTTCCTGCCGCGCAAAAAGGCTGAGCAGTTTATATTCGGTAGCGGTTAACTTAACGGTCTCATTATTTTTCTTTATGGTTCTTGCTGCCAGGTCAACCTGGAGTTCGCCGCAATCAATGACCGGTTCACTGTCTTCCGCTATGCTGGTTCGTAATGCCGACCGGATGCGGGCCAGCAGCTCCCCGGTACGAAACGGTTTTACGAGATAATCATTGGCCCCATTATCCAACGCATTCACAATATCTTCTTCGCTGCTTTGGGCGGATAGAATGATCACCGGCTTTGTATACCACTCTCTTAGTTTTTTCAATACTATATGTCCATTCTCATCCGGTAAACCGAGATCGAGGATCACCAGGTCGGGAGGATGACTTGCCGCCATCCGCAAACCTTCTTTGGCCGAGTCAGCAGAACTTGTATCAAAATGGTTGCTTTCCAATGTGATCTCCAGCAGCCTGCGTATCTGCATTTCATCGTCTATAACCAATATAGCTGCGTTATTCATTTTTCAGGTTGTTAATATAGGATGTCTCCGCGGGGATATCTATGGTAAACCTTGCGCCATGGGGAACATTTTCCAGCCTGATCGTTCCACGATGTGCTTCCACAAACCCCTTTACGATAGAAAGACCCAGGCCAGTTCCGCCCGAAGAGTTACTTAACCGATAAAATTTATCGAAGACCTTTTCCAAAACCGGTTCGGGAAAACCCGGACCACGGTCTTCAACGATGATCAATAAATAATTTTCTTCCTTTTTCATTTCACTATGCTCCCGGGCAGTGGCATCGAGACGGTATAATTTCTCTGTGTTGTTTTTTACCGCAATAAATATATCTGCGTATTCCGGCGTGTAGATCGATGCATTATAGACGAGGTTATAGAGCACCTGTTCCATCAATCCAAAATCAAGCTTATACAGGGGAAGGCCTTCTTCCATATTGATATGCACGGTATGATTTTTCAGTTGCTGCTCCAGCCTGTTGATCACCGTATAGACCAGTTCATTAATATCGCACCAGTCTTTTTTGGGTTGTATAAAGCCGGATTCCAGCCTCGACATACTCAAAAGGTTCTCCACCTGCTGGTTTAACCGTAAAGAAGCGACAGAAATATTTTCAGTTAATTCTTTGCGATTGTCGCCTGACAGGTTGGACCGCTCGTCAAGCAGGTTGTCCGTGGCGGCGACGATCGTTGCGATCGGGGTCTTTAATTCGTGTGATAATGAATTGAGCAGGGTATTATACAGTTTAATGGTCTTTGCTTTTTCTTCTTTTTCTAAAACCTGTTTTTCAATTCTCCTGATCCGGTTGGTGAGTACGGCATTGATCAGGGCGATGATAAAATACATCAGGAAAAGGAATGCATCTTCTGCCGAACCGATATGAAAAGTGAATTTGGGAGGGATAAAAAAGAAATTCCATATCAGGGCACTCAGTAAAGCAGCTACCATCACCGGGATGATATCAAATACGATGGCGACCAGTGAAACGGTCAGCAGGAGTATAAACGCGACAACCTTATAATCGAAGTTGGCTGAGAAAATATAACAACCTGCCGAAACCCCAATGATCAGGCTGATACTGACCAGGAATTGAGAAGACCTGGATGTTTTGGAATGACGACGTAACATTTTGCAGAATAGAGAACAAAGGTAACCCTGTCATTATAAGTATGGTATAAAATGAGACCGTTCCGGTATAAAGATTTTATAAAGACGGCCCCTGAAACCTTTCTTTATTTCTGCCAGTTTAATTAGTTTACAGTCTTTCAATTCCACCCACATGAAGAGAACTGTAGCGGCTGTGATCCTTACTTGTTTGTTTTTCGGGAAGGATGCCCTTGCCCAATTATCTCCTGTACAACAAAAAGCCATTGTCGTAAAAAGAATGGTCGAGCGGAATCACTATGCTCCCCGCGCCGTTAATGATAGTTTCTCTATGGCTGTGTTTAAAATGGTCATCAATGCCGCCGACCCCAGGCGATTATTATTTACCTCGGCAGACTATCAGCAACTTGCTGCTTTCAGCACAAAACTGGATGATGAATTGCGGGGGGAAGCAGGCAATTTTTTCGATAAGTTCTCTCTCCTTTATAAAAATGCACTGACAAGAGCCGATTCGATCGTCAATAAAGTATTGCAAAAGCCTTTTGATTTTTCGGCAGCTGAAACGCTGATCTCTTCCAGGAAAAAGGACAGCTTTGCTTTTTCTGCCGATATGGCTGCATTGACAAATCGCTGGTCAAGGTATTTGAAGTACGTAATACTCCATGAAGTGTATGATGCGGCCAATGCGGATAGTGTGAAAAAAATTCCGTTCAAAACCGGGCTCACCACACTTGAACCTGCTATCCGGGAGAAAATAAAAAAAGCAGAATTAAAAGCGTTGAAGAGGATACTGGATTATCCCGCAGGCTACCCTGCTTATGTAACCGAATTATACCTGAATGCCATTGCGGGGTGTTTTGATCCCCATACCAATTATTTTTCACCACAGGGCAAGGAAGAATTCCAGGCAGAACTGAGTACAGAAGCCTTTTTTTTCGGGATCGTGTTTGAAGAGAATGAAGCCGGTAAGATCGTGATAGATAAACTTACCCCCGGCGGTCCGGCCTGGAAATCGGGCGGGATCAATAAAGGCGATGAACTGATCAGTCTTCACTGGGAGGGAAAGGAAGTACAGGATATGACAGGCGCTTCACTGGAAGAGGTTTTTGAAGTGATGGACCAGTCGATCCATGATAAATTACTTTTCCGTTTCAGAAAGGCGGATGGTACCATGAGCATGGTCTTCCTGCGGAAAGAAAAATCCAGTAAGGAAGATGATATCGTAAAAAGCTTTGTGCTGAAAGGAGAAAAAAAGATCGGGTATATTTTATTACCGGGCTTTTATACCGAATGGGAAAATGAAAAAGGCTCAAGTTGCGCCAATGACGTAGCCAGGGAAATAGTGAAATTAAAAAGAGAGAATATCGAGGGGCTGATACTGGATGTACGCTACAATGGTGGCGGATCGATCGGGGAAGCACTGGATATGATCGGGATCTTTATTGAAGAAGGACCTTTATCTGCTGAAAAAAGCAAGGATGGAAAACTGGTCACGCTGAAGGATCCTAACCGGGGAACGATCTATGACGGCCCGATGGTATTGATGGTGAATGGCCAAAGCGCTTCTGCCTCCGAGATGCTGGCGGCATCGCTGCAGGATTATAACCGGGCTCTGATCGTGGGGAGCAATACCTATGGAAAAGCGACGATGCAGGAAATGTTCCCGGTGGATACGATGAGCAGCCGGGAGATCACCGGAAATGAAAGAGGTGATATTATAAAAATAACAACGGGGAAACTGTACAGGGTGAACGGGCAGACGGCGCAACTGATCGGTGTGAAACCCGATGTGGTGCTCCCCGATGCGTTTGACGGGCTGGAAATGGGAGAACGGTTTGAAAAATACCCGCTGATCGCCGATACGGTGAAAAGGAATAATTATTATAAACCATTGCCATATTTGCCGGTAGCAGAACTGGCCGGTCGCAGCAAGGGAAGGATTGCTGCCAATCCCGATTTCCAGGTCATTAAAAAAATTGTGGATGAACAGCAAAGGATCATGCAAACCTCCACAAGAACGATACCACTGAAGACCGAGCTTTTCGAAAAATGGGTACAGCAACAACAGCTTGACCTGGAAGCCATGAAAGGCGAAGGCGGGCCCACGAATAAATTCACGGTAGAGAACCATGCACGGGATAAAGAGCTGATGCAGGATGATATCTATGCTAAAGAAATGAATGCGACCTGGTTAAAGAACCTTGCCGACGATATTTATATACAGGAAGTTTTCCTGGTACTGACCGATTTAATTAATTTACAAAAACCTGCCACCAAAAATCAATGATCATGAAGCGGTATTTTAAAATTGTATTCCTTCTTCCTTTTTTTCTCGCCTGTTTCTCCTTGCGGCCTGCAGCGCAGACCTTTGAAACAGCGGTAGATTATCTCGACCATATCAATAAGGCGAACAGCGACCTGACCGTTAAATACCTGGTGTACCTGAGTGCTGTTTCACATGGCAAGAGCGCCCGTAAAGTGGAGAAGCGGCGATTTGAGGTCGTGAATGCTATTACCGATACCCGGTATGCCATCTCTTCCATGCCACCCTGGAAGGGCGATCGGTCGCTGAAAGACACGTCCGTGGCCTATTTGAAAATATTATTCAGCTTATTTAGTGAGGACTATGGCAAGATCGTGAATATGGAAGAGATCGCTGAACAAAGCTATGATGCGATGGAAGCCTACCTGCTGGCCCAGGAAAAAGCCTATGAAAAATTGAACGAGGCCGGGAAGAAACAGCATGAGCAGCAAAAGGTTTTTGCACAAAAGAATAATATCAACCTGATCGAGAACGAATCGGAACTGGAAACAAAATCAAAGATCGTCAGTGATGTGATGGACCATTGCAATGATGTGTACCTGGTATTTTTTAAGCCTTACAAACAGGAGGCGTACCTGATGGATGCTATCAGTAAGAAAAATATTGTCGGCATAGAACAGAACCTCAGTTCCCTGAAAAAATTTGCCGAAGAAGGGATGGAGAAATTAAAGGACATAAAAGGGTACGCCGGCGATGCCTCGCTGATCGCGGCCTGCCGGAATATGATGATACATTACAAAAATGAAGCGTCCAAAGGTCCGGCCATCACCGATTATTTTTTGAAAGAAGAGGAATTCAATAAGATCAAAAAGAAATTCGATGCCACACCACCCGGCAAACGGACACAGCAGGAAGTTGACCAGTACAATAATGCTGTGAACGATATCAATACTGTGCTGAATAAATTCAACAGTACAATGACCGATCTTAATAAACAGGGCAATTCAGCGCTGAACGACTGGAACAAAACCTACAATAAGTATATGGATGAGCATATGCCGAGGCAGCAGCGGCAGTAGAAAATAAGAAATGAGAAATAAAGAATTAGAAAGTGAGGATATTATCAATCAATGATCATTGAAACTGTTGTTTAAGTTACCCTTTATTAGTAAAAGCACCAGTAGCCTTGGCAGTTCCTTGCGGTCATTGTTATCAAAATATTCATTGACACTCTCAACTACCAGTCCACACTGGTTTGCGGCGCGGGTAAAATCGGAAATATGGTGATTGAAACAATCCACCACCTGCACTCCCTGTTCTGTCTCAAATCTAGCTTTGGATCCGGCATATTGTTTAAAAGGGTGGAGCTCGCCGATATACACATGGCCGCCGGGTTTTAGTGCGGCAGCGGTTTCTTTAAAAACAGGGTCAAGATTTTCGATATGCTCGAGTACAAGGCTGAAACTTACCAGGTCGTATTGTGCTTCACCAAATGTCCAGGGTGCCGTGATATCGGCTTGCTTGAATTGAACGTTGGCAGAACCGGCCTTTAACTTTGCTTTCGCCATCATTTCTTCGGAAAGATCAACAGCGGTTACCTGTTTTGCTTTTTCGATCAGCCATACGGTATTCTTGCCGGTACCGCAGCCGATCTCGAGACAGTTGTCAAAAGCAATGGGAGAAAGGGTTTCCCGTAAAGCAAAAGCCTCGAGGTCTCGGGTCTTGTTATCATTGCTGTCATATTGGGAGGCCCAGGAGTTATATGCCTGTTGAATACTCATGCCTGAAATTATTTATTCCTTTTAATTGTTTTAGGTACTGCTACCATCTTATAGTTTTCTTTTGAGAAGAAGATTGAAAAATAGTATCCATCACTAGCTTTTCTCTTTTTTCATAATTTTTTATATCATCTGCGATTTGCATTCGCAGCGTTGAGTAAGCGTCGCAAGGATTATTACAAATTGCGTAAACCAGGCTTTGTTTTAAATATTCAGCGCCAGTTTTTGATGACAAATTGGATATTTGACCAAGAATAGAGCTTAAAATTTTTGAACTGGTTTCGTTTTTATAAACAGCTAGCGATTCCACGAATTCTTCCGGGTACCAGGCATATTGATTTTGGCTTGTAATCGGGTAAAAATTATGGAGATAGAATTCTTGAAACACCTTGTGATAAGCTTCATTTGGAAATTCTTTCATTAGCCTGAAAGATAAATGGCTGAATTGCCCGCGGTTCTCTAGCAGCCAGTCTTTTATTATGTTAACATCCTCTTTTTTCCCAAATTTAGCCAAACCGAATAGGGCATACTCTTCTTCTTTAAATCCGGGTTCAAAAAAATCTTTCTCGCTTCTTTTTCGCTGAGCCATTTCTTTAATGAATGGGTAGTATTTCTCTTCTGCGGGGAGATTTAAGAGTATGCTATAAGCCCCGTGAAGATAATTGTGCTTTGTAAGTACCGCGTTAATAGTTTGATTCCGGGAAATCGTATCGTCCCACTCTGCTCTATCAAGAAGATAATCTGAAACCGTTCTATACCTAATGCCAAACTCACCCCAGTCTAGTGCAACAATTGCTGTATCAGCAAGGTTGTTCATTATTAATTTAAAATGATTAATAGATGATCTTTTTAGCATCACACTGAAGGCAACGGCTCTCAACGCAGGATGTTCTGACCGGGCAAGCTTTTGTAAATCACCATCGGTTGTGTTTTCTTCAATAAATTGAATTGATTTGTGATGACCAATGATTCCTTCGGATACAATGTTAACAAGATGAGGTTGAAGGGATGATTCAAAATCCCTGATTGCATAAGAGCTATTACTCTTGCAGGAAAGATAAAGTAGTCCCGTAAGAAGGAGCAGCCATATAACCCTGATGGATTTCATTCTTGAAATTAATCAAATCCTTGCTTTACCTGCTCAAGATATTCCATACTCCTTTTTTCAGCAAAAGATTGCAATAAAGTATGTGTTGAGAATAACGGTCGCAACGAGCGATAGATCCTGATCGAGTTTTCAAGCGCACTGATCACAGCCTCTTTACTGTGTTCCGGGATTGTAGTTTTCAGGTCTTCAAGATCCGCGGATGGTAATTGCATTTCCACTTTCCGCAATCCTCTTGGCGGGTTCTTATTTTTTAATTGCAGCAGCGGCGCCAATACCAATGACCGGATCATCCCCAACCCGTCGATACATTCAAAATACTCGCCCCGTGCTGCTTTAGCAGCGATATATTGCACCCAGGTCCAGAAACGGTCTTCTATCCATTGGGGATCCGGTTGCGGCCATACCGCTTTCGTTTTACCTATAAGATTGGTGAGTTGTTCCTCTCTTTCAAAAAGAATAATTGGGTCTTCCGCTCTTTGTTCAAACTCACCGGGGGTAAGAAATTTTATATCGACATGCAGCAAAGGGTTATCATACAAACAGATCAATACCCTTGGTTCACCCACATGTTCACCGGTAAAGCCCGAGATAAAATCACCAAAACTCCGGGCATAGCCTATCATCTTTTCTTTATCGCCCCCGATCTTATTTTGGGTGATCAATACCAGGTCAAGATCGGAATACTCATCCAGTTCATGGGTGATCCAGGAGCCGGCAGCAGCAAGTCCGATGACGTTCTCATCCTTTTTGACAAGTTCAACAACCTTATCCGCGAAATCTTTTTGTAGCATGCCGGTCTTTCTTTTTTGGAAAGATAAAAAATACAAGCACACGGAGTACACGGATCTTACAGATAAACGCAGATATTTTTGCTCCGCAAAAGGTGAAATTCCAAACCTAATTGGTAGTAATCCCCTTTAATTCTGTGAACAGAATTAAAATCCGTGTTCATCAATCCCATCTGTCAAATCCGTGTTCCTGTATTTTGTTTGCTCCCAATAATCCCGTTGTCACCTCATTTCCATCCTGGTCAAAAGTATAAGCCCTGAAAATCCCTTTTTCGGGAAATAACTATCGGATTATCTTCCTTCTTTTATTAAGTAATCGCCTCTGCTGTAAACGGCCGGGTTGAAAGCAGAACAGATCTCTTCCAGTATGCAGGAGGAACAGGGATAACATTTTTAATAAAATCCTTCAAACAATTTATGTCCGGTTCCATATCGATTTTTTTGAAATGTCCTATTTTGAAAACCCTGAACCACATAGAATATAGTACACAGAGAAAAACATAGAATTCTATGTGAAAACCCTATGTTTCTTATGTGACATGTGGTTCAATTGCTTTTAAAACCAAGCTAATTTCAAACCAGGACTACCGTTTTTTCTCCGGACAAGCTACAGAAAAAAACCCCGCTGCTTTCGCAACGGGGCTTGTTCACGGCTAAATTTTTTGTACTTAGTTCATCCGGATGATCCGCTGCCCGCCCTGGTTGTTCTGCTGCATTTCCTGCAACATCCTGTCTCTTTCTTTGTCGAATTCCGCGCCGGTCAGGTGTTTTTTTCCGGTCGGTTCTTTGATTAACGCGAGATCGGCTTTCTCGCTGATGGAAAGGGCTTTGAAAGTCTGGCGGCCATTGTTGATATCCATTTCAAGAATGAGCCCCGGCAACTGACCCTGGTACTCGGCAGGTCCTGCTGAAACCGGGATGGAAGAAGTGAACCAGGCAACGATATTCGCGGTATCCTGTACCTCTTTGCGTTCCATTTTACCGTTGTCAATATTCATGGCCATACGTGTGCTGATACGTGTACTGGTTGCTTTCATACAGGGCATGTTCAGGATGGTCTTTGTTTCTCCTGTCATTTTCCACTTTAACCTGGCGATCGTATCGTCCACGATAAATGATTTATCAAACATCTCTCTTTTCTCAACTCTTTTCGCCGTCTCCAGGTTAGTATATAATACATCAGTCGACCCGGATGATATCATTCGGACCTGCATACCCTCTCCGCTAAAACCGGGAGTTTCATCCTCCTGTTCACCCTGTTTCCAGACCGACTGGTTATTACCAAAGGTCAGTTCGAATTTATCGGTCCTTGTTTTGGGCAGAAGCTGATCCAGGCCTTCATGGCCTGCTGAAAACTGGATCTGGAATTGTGACACTCTTTCGTAAGTTACCAGTCCCTTCTTTTGCTGGGCCTGCACCAGGCTGATGGAAAAAACAAAGCAGCCGGCGATCAATATCTTTTTCATGGTTTTATTTTTAAGATTCAAATGTATACCAGTGGAGCATCCGGATGGGTTAACCCACCTTTCATTAAGGTTAATAAAGGTTAAAACCGCTGCAGGTACCGCCAACATTGGTTTACATTTGTTCCTGCAAACAGCACACATGAGCAGACTCCGCTGGCTTTCTTTATTAATGGGGATCACGATCCTGGGTATTACCGGCTTCCAGTTGTACTGGATCCGGCAGAACTATAGCCGGGAGGAAAAATCAATGGAAATAAAAGCGGAGATGGCTTTCCGGCAGACGATATTGAAATTGCAGGTATCCAGATTAAAACTGGATACAGCGATGTGGAATCAAAAAAGCGGTCACGGAACCGGCGGCGGAAAGGTCAAAATAATGCTTAAAGAAGAAAGGGGACAGGACGTAGATATTCGTGTTATCCCACGGCAGGGTGTTGTTTCGACCATTAATGTGATCCAGAGCAAACTGAAAGATTCTTTGAAGGTCAGAACAGACCTGAAACCCGGGATCGTGATGATGAACAGGGAAGAAATAAGTATGCCCGGTGACACGATGGGATTTACCAGGGCCATGCCGGGCCAGGGTAGGCCAGGAGATAATATTTATAGTTTCTTATACGATGTAGATTCATTGCAGGACTCACTGCGGCTGATTGAAATTGATACGGCCTACCAAAGAACTATGACAAGACTAAAGATGGATATTCCCTTTTCCATCTTACGCTCTGACAGCGCCGGTGCCGGGGATTTGCAGCGTTTCAATGAAGTGACGATCGGTTTTGCCAGGCCCGTTACCTTCCGCCTGCAACTGGGCAACACATTCCCTTATCTTTTAAAACAGATCATGCAGCCGATATTGTTTTCCATCCTGCTGCTGGGAATCACTATCCTTTCTTTTGTACTATTATATAAGAACCTGTTGCGGCAACAAAAACTGGCTGCGCTGAAAAATGAATTCATCAGCAATATCACGCATGAATTAAAAACACCGATCGCTACGGTGGGAGTGGCCATAGAAGCGCTGAAGAATTTTAATGCGATGGATGATCCTAAACGAACAAGAGAATACCTGGATATTTCGCAAAATGAATTACAACGGCTCAGCTTGCTGGTCGACAAGGTCCTCAAGCTATCCATGTTTGAAAAGAAGGAGCTGGATCTGAAATTTGAAACGGTTAACCTGAAAGAGATCGTGGAAGAAGTGGTGGGGTCGCTGCGTTTGCAATTGGAGAAAAATAAAGCCAGCGTATCGGTTACGCACGACGGTGATACCGGGATGCAGGGAGATCATCTGCACTTGCTCAGCGTGATCTTTAACCTGCTGGACAATGCAGTAAAGTACAGCAGGCACGCTCCTTCGATTGGTATCGGTATAAAGGGAAATGAAAATAATATTGTTTTGAGCATCGCGGATAACGGTATCGGGATCGCACCCGAGTATAAAGAAAAAATATTCGAAAAATTCTTCCGGGTACCACATGGAGATACACATAATGCAAAGGGATATGGGCTCGGGCTCAGTTATGTGGCAGAAGTGGTGGAGAAACATAAAGGAAGTATTGCGCTCGAAAGCCAACCGGGTTCCGGAACAAAATTTATTATCACATTACCAAAGCAACAGGGATGAGCGCAACAAAAATTCTATACGTGGAAGACGAGCTCTTCCTGGGAAAAATAGTCAGGGAAAGCCTTGAGAGCCGCGGTTTTGAAGTGATCATGGAAGAGGATGGCGCCAAAGTGCTCGAACTCTTTAAGAGATCCAAACCGGATATCTGTGTGCTGGATATAATGCTTCCCAACAAAGACGGCTTTGCGATCGCCGACGAGATCCGTGCCATTGATGAGGATGTACCGATCATTTTCCTGACAGCCAAAACACAAACAGAAGATGTGGTCAAAGGTTTTTCCCTCGGCGGGAATGATTATATCCGCAAGCCTTTCAGTATGGAGGAGCTGATCGTGCGTATCCAGAATCTATTAAGAAATAAACCGGATGACCCGCAAAAGATAAGCGGGGGCAGCGCCACGATCGGGAAATATAATTTCCAGATCAACCGCCAGTTGCTCAGTAATGGAAAAGAGGACCGCAAGCTTTCATTCCGGGAAAGCGAGTTGCTGAAGATACTGTATGAGAACCGTTCAGCGATCATCGACCGGAAAGATATTCTTAACTTACTCTGGGGTAACGACTCCTTCTTCAACAGCCGTAACCTCGATGTCTATATCACCAAACTCCGCAGTTACCTGAAAGATGATCCCTCCCTGGAGATCATTACCATTAAAGGTGTGGGGTATCGTTTTGTGACCGGGTAATTCCTGCTACACCTGTAATATAGAGAAGCGCTTTTCAGCCAGTTTTTCATTTGGCATGGTATTACTATTCTTTTTAGAAAGAAATGTATGACCGGACCGGGAAAGAAAATGTCTGTTGGTAAAAAGATCCTGATTGGCCTGTTGGTGTTGATCGTGATCGCAGGAGTCGCCTTCCATATATTTATTACCCGTTACCTTCCGCCCCTGGTAAAGAAAAGGCTGGCAGAGGTCATCGTAAAAGGCTCGGACAGTCTGTACAGACTGGAACTGGGGAAATTCGACCTCAGTTTCTGGGGAGGTTCTGTTTATTTTGAAGACCTGCATATCGTCATTGACAGCAACAGGTATAAACAAATGAAGGAAGCCAAAAAACTTCCTCCCATGAGCTGCGAACTCGTATTGGAAAAGGGACGCATCAACGGAATAGGATTACGGGCACTCCTTTTTTCCAAAAAGATCGATGTACGGGAAATAGTTTTTGATTCCGCCGACCTGAAACTGGCCCGGCATTTTAAAACAAGCGAAGAACAAACAACACAAAGCGAACCTTTGTGGAAGCTGATCCAACCCCGTATCCGGTCTATCCATGTTGGAATTATCTATTGTGCCGATCTGAAGATCAACTACCGGAACGTGGATAGTGCTGCTGCTTTCCATTGGGAATTTGAAAAAAGCAACCTGTTATTATCGGATATCCGGGTGGACAGTGCTTCTGCTTTGGACAGCAACCGTTTATTGTTTGCAAAAGATCTGGCCTTTAATGCCAGCAATGTTAAAATGACTACCACGGATGGATTGTATGGGTTAAAAGCAGCAGATATTGTTTATAGTTCTGCCGGGAGATCATTAGAGGTCAAACAATTTGATTTTCTCCCTGCCGTGAGCGACCAGCAATTTGCCCGCCATTTTGGCTACCAGCACGAGATCTATAAACTCAAAGTACCCGTTATCCGGATGAAAAATTTTGTATTGCCGCACTGGATCACCCAAAATAAATTGCAGAGCGATACCGTAGAACTATCCTCTCCTTCCATAGCCATATCCATGAACAGGAATGTGAAGCCCAATCCATACAGTAAAAAGGGAGGGTACCCGCAGCAATTATTACAGAAGTTGCCATTCATCCTGCATATTCAGCGATTGACAGCAACCGGTGCTTCCGTTACATATACAGAAACAAGCAATGTAACAAATCGTACCGGTAGCGTGAATTTTGGGGTAAATGGTGTTATCGATAATATCACCAATGATCCTGTAGCCGTACAAAGATCCGGAGAGTGTATCGCCTATGTCCGGGGCCGGGCAATGAAAAGCGGGACGATCAATACTGTTTTCCGGTTTAACCTGCGGGATCGAAATGGCGCTTTTTCGGTGAGATCAACGATAACACAACTTGATGCCAGCCAGCTGCGCCCGGTCTTTACAGCGATGACAGCCGTGGAAATGCAATCCTTCCAAATGCAACGACTGGACTATACGATAACAGGTAATGAGGATGCGGGTACCGGTACACTTTCAATGAAGTATAATGATATGGATATCCTGATCAATAAAGTAGAGCCTGACAAGTCCCTGGATAAAAAAGGATTCTTATCATTCCTTGCCAACAGGCTCCTGATCTATAAAGAAAACCCGATGAAGGGGGAAGAGAGGAAGGCCAGCTCGGTCAGGGTACAGCGTGATATGACCCGTTCTTTTTTCAACCTGGTATGGAAAACAATGTTTGCTTCAGCGGGTGAGATCGTACTAAGACCGATGGCACAACGAAAGATCGAAAAAAAACAAGAACGTGAGACGAGAAAAGAAGAACGGAACACGGGAAAAAAATAGCATCTTCGGGCCATCAAACTCATGATGCCCGCTGCCTATATAGCTGACCGCATTTTTACAGGAGAACAATGGCTGA
Organism: Chitinophagaceae bacterium; assembly: GCA_036009775.1. Classification (GTDB taxonomy): domain Bacteria; phylum Bacteroidota; class Bacteroidia; order Chitinophagales; family Chitinophagaceae; genus JJ008. The sequence continues at coordinate 21,312 of DASYLC010000160.1, read as the reverse complement.
ACAACCATGCTGTGATCGTGAATGACGGGCTGATCGAAGCCGTGATCCCGGTCTCTTCGCTTTCTTCTTCACAACCCGTAGAGCAATTCCATAACTGTTTTATCGCCCCCGCTTTTATTGACCTGCAGATCTATGGGGCGTATGAAAAATTACTGGCAGTATACCCGGTTGCTGATTCTTTGTATAAGTTAAAAGAATATTGCGAAAAAGGAGGCGCCGCATTTTGCCTGCCAACAGCAGCTACCAACACAAAGGAGGTCTTTTATCAATGCATCGATGCGGTAAAAGAGTATTGGAGCAAAGGCGGCACAGGAATTTTAGGTTTACACCTCGAAGGACCCTGGATCAACCCGGTAAAAAGAGGAGCACATGTAGAATCGCTGATACATGAACCGGAATTAAAAGAAGCAGAAGAATTGCTGGAGTATGGAAAAGGGATCATCCGGATGATCACGCTTGCTCCCGAAGTTTGCAGCAAAGAAATAATTGACCTGGTCCTCTCTCATTCTATTATTATATCAGCCGGGCATAGCAATGCGAGCTATGAGGAGGCAAACACAGGTTTCTCCAATGGCATCAGCGCTGTCACGCATTTATACAATGCCATGAGTCCTTTGCAACACCGTGCGCCCGGACTGGTGGGTGCCGCGATGGATCATGCACAGGTGATGGCAAGTATTATCCCCGATGGTCATCATGTTGATTATGCCGCGATACGGATCGCCAAACAGGTCATGAAAGAAAGATTGTTTGTGATCACCGATGCGGTGACAGGCACTACCGGGGGCTATTACCAGCATAAACAGGAAGGAGATAAATATGAAGCCGCCAGTATTCTCAGCGGTTCGGCATTAACGATGGCGAAAGCAGTTCAAAACCTGGTTAATTTTGCCGGGATCAGATTGGGTGAAGCATTGCGGATGTGCAGTCTTTATCCTGCGCGGGTGCTGGGGCTGAAAGACCATGGCCGGATCGAAAAAGGGTACAGAGCAAGTATGGTGGTGATCGACGATCAAATGGGCGTAAAACAAGTATTATAATTACAATGATGGTGAAGCAGGTGAAAATGACCCGTATAATATGGATGCTTTTACTGGGGCTGGCTTTTTCTTTTCGTGGTGCCGCCCAACCCGGTGAAAAAAGGATCCAGTATCCATGGGGGCTAAAGAATTCATATTTCGGGATCAATATGGGATATATCAATTATCCTTTTTCTTCGGCGCAACTCGAACCCGGCTTTACGGTGCAAACGATAAAGATTCCCCATATTGCTCCCCGTATCATATTATTGGGTCACCAGTTCAATAAATACCTGTCAGCGCAGATCAGTTATATGCGGCCGGTGGATTGGGTTACTTACTATAATATCAATGGTGATCAAACGACCCATTCGGTATGGATGAATGTAGGCGGTTTAACATTGGCAGGACATGTGCCGCTCAATAAAAAGTTTTCGCTGTTTGCAGAAGCCGGCCTGGGTATTCTCACCCGGAAAGGATTTGATATCGATTATAAACCGGTCGTAAAAAGCACCACATTCGCCACGGGATTATTTGGAGGTGCTGTACAATATCACCTGAACAGGAAATGGGATCTCCAGCTCAGCACGACCTGGTCACCGGCGAATGCAAAAGAAAAACAACCGCATACTATTTTTTATTCGGCGGGGTTCAATTATCATTTAAAAGAACTCTCCGGAGAGAAAGTGGAAAGCAATATCAAAAGCGGTTACAATTTTCCCAAACATTTACTGGAGTTAAGCTATAGCACCAATGGTCTCGGGTATGGGGTGAATGATCTTTTCTCCAAAACGCTTCCTTTGTTCTGGGGAGGAGCGGCCCATCTCAAACAGGGCTTCTCCGCTCACTACCAGCGTAACCTGTTTCATGCCCGCAAGGTCTTCTCACTGGATTGGGGCGCCGGTATGGGCTACTGGAAAAGTAAAAAGAACGGAGATGATTTTTTTACCCTGTCTATTTATCCTGTATTACGTTTTACAGCATTGCGATCGTCTAAAACGGATCTTTTCTTTGAATACACCGTGGCGGGCCCGACCTTTATTTCGAGGACCCTTATTGATGATGAAAGAACAGGAAAGAAATTCACCTTCTACGATGCAATGGGTATGGGCATCTCCACGGGAAAGAAGAAGAACCTTGTTGCCGGGTTGCGGATCGCTCATTTCTCGAACGGGAATGTATTCCCCGAGAATAATGGGGTGAAAGTGCCGCTGACCTTCAATCTCGGCTACGTGTTGCAGTAATTTTCCGGCATTCAATTTTTCGGTGATTTTATTGCGGTTTCCGGAAAAGTTTTCTACCTTTTCTGTCGAACCTTTTTTAAGCAACCCTGTCTGTCACCTGGCAGGCCTAAACTGCACTACCATGAGAAAAATTATTGCCCTTACGGCGATATGTTCCATTGTCGTCCTTACAACCTATTTGACTGCTTGTAAGGATAAGAAATCAGAAACTCCCGCTTCAGGGAATAGTGATTCAGTAAAAAAAGCTCTTGAAAGAGGTGAATACCTCGCCAACCATGTAGCCGGTTGTGTGGACTGCCACAGTAAAAGAGATTTTTCCAAATTCGCGGGCCCTCCTATTCCGGGTACAGAAGGCGGTGGTGGTTTCCTGTTTGATGAAAAATTAGGCCTGCCGGGTAAGATCTATGGCAGAAATATCACTCCGGATAATGAAACAGGGATCGGTACCTGGACCGATGACGATATTGTAAAAGCGATGACACAGGGGATCAGCAAAAATGGCGATACATTATTCGCGCTGATGCCTTACCCGAATTATAATCATATGGCAAAGGAAGACCTGATGAGTATCATTGCTTATATCAGGACGCTGAAACCGATCCGCAATAAAGTACCCGCCCGGCAATTGATGATGCCGATCGCGATGGCTTATCCGGGTCCGGCATTACAGGCATCTATTGACGGGAATATGCGTCCACCGGAAGATGATAAAGTGAAATATGGAGGATACCTGGTGAATATGGGCGATTGCGGCACCTGTCATTCACCATTGACACCGCAAGGCCCGGATATGACAAGAATGTTTGCAGGTGGTTACGTATTTGACGGCGGCATTTTCAAGGTAGCGTCTGCGAATATCACTTCAGATTCGGCAACCGGTATCGGTGCCTGGAGCGAGGCACAATTTCTGAATAAATTCACCCAGTACCGTGAAGAGAAGAGTTATAGCTTCAACCCTGGAAAAGATAATACGGTGATGCCGCTTACTTTACAGGCACATATGAAAGACGATGACCTGAAAGCGATCTATGCGTACCTGCGCACTGTAAAACCTATCAGCAATAAAGTGGAGAAATACCCCCAATGATCTGACTGGAGCATGAAACTTCAGTAAAGAACCCCGCCATCCTGAGAGCGATCAAAGGAGGCGGGTTTTTTGTGTCATGTCCTGGCGCCGATGATCCTGTTCCGAAGTTTTAGGAAAGGCCGCTCTACGATCTTATTTATGAGAAAAGCAGTTGCCAGCGAGGTGATGATGCAAATAAAGAACATCAGGGTACTGTCTTCCTCAATATTGAATTTTGAAACCTGCTCCTGCGTTATATGGATCGCTATTTTATGCGTGAGGTAAAATGCATAAGACAGTGTGGCAATGGTGCTTATTGCTTTTGAATTGAACCGGTATAAAAAACCGGAAGGACTTACTGCACCGGCCACCAGCAAGCCAAAACCAATATCAACACGCGGAAAGCCGGCAATAGAAGCAAAAGCAGACCGCTCATCACTACACAAAAAATAAGTTGCTGTAAAAACAAGCAAGCTCAGGAAAATTAAAAGATTGCCGTATCGCTGTATGCGTTCTTTTAATCGTGGCCGGAAACAAAATAAGGCTGCAATGCCAATACCGATCAATAGCCCGTCCAGTCTTGCATAGGTTGGATAATAAAGCCATTTATACCAGAGAATGCCAAAATCATTATCCTCAATATGTGGCACAACAAGATCGTGCCAGGCGTATGATCTTGCTGCAAACCCCGCGAGAAACAGGAGCAGTAAAAGGATATAGCCCTTCCGGATCAGTTTAAAGTAAACAAGAGCTGTGAGAATTAATGGGAAGCACAGATAGAACTGTTCTTCAATACAAAGTGACCATGCATGTGAGAAAGTGCCATGGTAGCGGAGGTCAAGTCCCAGGTTCTGGGTAAACGTAAGGTATTTCCAAAGCGGTGCTAATCCTTCTCTTTCTCTTGCCGCGGCAAACAAAAAATAGATACAGACCACGAACAAATAGGCAGGGATGATCCTGAAAAAACGTTTGAGAAAAAATTCACGGAGTGAGATCTTTTTGTGGGCTGCGATTTGCCCGAACAGCGGCGATGCGATCAAAAAACCACTGAGCACAAAGAACAGGTCGACCCCGGTCCAGCCAAATTCTTTGAGGGGCTCTGCCCATTCCGGATGAGAGAACTGGCCGCCATAATGAGCAAGAAAAACAAGGGTGATCGCCAATGCCCGTAAAAGATCAAGTCCGTACAGTTTTTTAGTAACTGCCAATTCTGTACCTACCGGTTGTTTTTCCATACGTCTAAACCTTGGAGATATCGTTATTGATCCTTAAAACTGCCCCGGTACAATGTTCCGGGCTGAGCATGGTCTCCTTCTTCAAAATCAAAATCCACATAAACGATATGGGGGATCTCTGTCAGGTCATAGACGACCTCTGCAAAAAAAGTAACGGGCCCCGATGATCCCATCTGCTGCGTGAGATAAGTGGGCTCCGGTATCTTCAGGAACACGGTATCGTGCGACATTTTTACAAAAGAAAGCTGAACCCTTGGGTACCGGGTATTTATGAAAGCAACGATCGACTCCGCGCTTAGGGTATCGGGTCCGCCTCCAATAAACCTCATCATCGAGAGACGTCCCGTATCTGTTATTTCCCAGTAAACCTGGCTGGTCGTTCCCACAGGTTTTTCGCTGGGAGCAGGCTGATCGGTTTTATTGTTACAAGCTGTATAGAATAAAATAAGAGTAAGAATAAAAAAAAGATTCTTCATTGCTGAGCATTTTGCGATAAGCAAAGATAAAAATTAATGCCGGGATGAGCTGTCGAGGTTGAAAAGAGAATTCTCATCAACGCCGGTTATTCAACTTCTGATCTCGGGAATTCCTTTCTGAATACATAATGATAGATAGGGACACTGTTTGATGTTGTCGCGACCGGGTAGGCATTGACAAGCTTCCATCCCTGTTTGCCCAGGTAGTTAAGTGCATCGATCTCGGAGTTGAATTTTACCAGTTTTCCATCGTCATTTTTTAACCGGTTGTCTTTCCAGAGACTTCTTTCTTCCCCGTAATCAACACTGATAACCACTTTGGAACTGAGCATCCTGCCAGTGACTACCAGTTTGCAATATTGTTCCAGTTTTTCGGTGTCCTGGGAGAAACTGTTGAAGGCGATCAGCAGTAAAGTGAGGGTAAATACTTTTTTCATAAACTATTATTAACGGTAAAGAATATTTTTTCCATTAACAAATTAATCTATCCCTGTTTATGTAAAAAGTAAAAAAAACCAGTTTTAGTTGTAAAGATTGTTAAATCGGGTACATTAATTTTCTTTGCTGACCAGTTTCTTTAGGTAATCTGAAGAAATTTCATTTTCGGTGATGGCGGTCAATCCTTCCTGGTCTTTCAATTGCATTGCCACTTGTCGCATGGAACGGATGGCGATCTTTAAAAGAGAGGGACCCAGGCTTATCCTTGCAACACCAAGCCCGCTGAGTGTTTTCAGTTCCGGGATACCGGGAAGAGTGAGGATGTTCAACGGCAGGTTGACAGCAGCTATGATCTTTTTTATTTCTTCTTCTTTTCTTAGCAGAATGGGGAAGAACCCATCAGCGCCTGCATCCCGGTAGGCAAGTCCTCTTTTTATTATTTCTTCCAGCCTTGCCGCAGGGGCCGGAAAAATAGCTTCATGTAAATAAATATCTGTCCGGGCGTTGATAAAAAGCGGGATATCCATTTTGCCGGCCAGCTTCCGTATAAGTCTGATCCTGCGGCATTGATTTTCGGCAGAATGAAGCTGATGTGTTTTAGCATCCGTGTCTTCAATATTAATGCCCGTGATACCCGAACCGATCAATGCCCTGATCTTTTCCTGCAATTGATCATCTGTATCAGCATACCCGTTTTCAATATCGGCGGTGACGGGAAGGTCAACAGCGGCGCAGATCTTTTTTAACAGGGTCAGCAGATCTGTAAATGGTATTTGCTCGCCGTCATCGTACCCGTTCGCATAAGCAATAGCGGCGCTGGCGGTTGCCACAGCCGGGTATTCCAGGTCTTCCATTAATAAGGCACCCAGCACATCCCAGGTATTGGGGAGTATCAGCATTTTCCCGGAATGATGCAGCGCCCGGAATTGTTCCGCTTTTTCTTTTTGAGAACTATTCATTTTCATATAGCTTTTTTCGCTAAGCAAAATACCTGTTCATTGATAATTCAACAATCTCTTTTACATTTTCGGAAAGATTCTGGATACGGTGATAACCATAAAACGAATCAAACGGGATAGTTTCAAACCGTTCTTTTATCCTCCTCATCTCTTTCAATGGTAATGGCATCCGGTTGGGGGAACTGTACACAACGGAAAAATGTTTTTTACCCGGTGAAAGGAACAGTGTATCACCGCAAATGATGGTTCCTTCTTTAGAAAGAAAAGGCACATGCAAAATACTGCTGCCGGCAAAATGACCACCAATCAGCATGATCTTTATCCCGTCCCATAGTTCCATTTCATCTCCCCGCCAGAGTTGTATTTGATCGCCTTTGCTCATGATATGTTCTGCATCGTTCTGGTGTATGAACACCGGGCAATCAAATAGGTTGGCCCAATCATTCATGTTGCTGTAAAAATGAGGATGAGAGAAACCGATCGCTTTGAGCCCTCCTTTCGACCGGATAAATTCAATAGTCAATTCATCCAGCAAGGGGATACAATCCCATAACACATTTCCTTTTTCTGAAAGGACCAGCAAAGCCCGCTGCCCGATGGCGAACACCGGGTTGATCTCTATTTCATAAAGCCGGTCCTGGAGGCGGTTCAGTTTCACACTGTGTTTGAGATGCAGGTCTCCCGGTTTTGTCCAGCTTTGACCTGTCTCGGGCACCCATTGACGTTCATCAAGACAAATGATACAGGTTTCCGGCTTGTTTTCCGCCAGGTAGTAAGTGCCACAAGTGCTGCAAATGATCTGCTCTTTCATTTTTATTCGTTTATAGTATGCGGGTCATCAATCCATCTCTGCTACCATATGCATGGAAACAGCGATCCGGTTCCAGCTGTTAATAGTAATAATAACAAAGATCGCCTGCGCCAGTTTGTTTTCTCCAAGAATAGTTAATGCATTGTTGTACACTTCATCTGTCACACCTCTGTTGGCGATCAGGGTAACCTGTTCCACCAGTTTCAGAACCGCTCTTTCTTCTTCGGTAAAGAACGGTGTTTCCCACCAGGCGCTTATGGCAAAAAGACGCTGGGTGGTCTCCCCTCTTTTCAGGGCATCTTTTGTGTGCATATTAATGCAATAACCGCAGCCGTTGATCTGCGATACTCTTAAAAGTATCAGATCTTTTAGTTTTTGGTCCAGGTCAAAAGCAGCGATCTCTTTTTCTGCCGCAGCCATGGCATTGTAAATCCCTGGCGCGGCTTTGTTCATGCTCATTCTTTCTTTCATCTTTTTATTTTTTATTGGGTTGCATAAATAATTGATTGGGCCACATTGACAGAGGTCGATTTGCTTCTATCAATGACATGGCAAAGATGGCTTGTGCAAGCGCTTCAAAGAATAGACGATCACCGGAAAAGCATGTAACTTTTAGAGGGAATGTTTTTCTTTAAATGTTTTTGGAGATTGACGGGTATGTTTCTTAAAGAAATTCGAAAAATAAAAAGGGTCGTTGAACCCCAGTTCGTACGCTACTTCTTTGACCGATAATTTTTCATACAGGAACATCCTTTTAGCTTCGGAGGCTGTCAGACCATGGATAACACTCTGTGCTGTTCTGCCTGTATGTAATTTAGATAGGTCATTTAGTTTCGATTCCGTCGTGAGCAGGGAAGCGGCGATCTGCCGGGGAGAAGGATTTTTTTTGAAATTAGCTCTTATGGCTTCCAGGAATTTCAGAAAGAGCGCATCGGGTTTATAGATCTCACCGCCGGATTTTATTTTGGAGCGGTTGATCTCCACCAGTACCAGTTCGATCCGGCTATGCACGGAGATAAGGTATTGATAAGGTTTTTGTTTCAACTCATTTTCAATTTGCCGGAGTTCGGATCCCACCAACTGGCTTTTACCCAGCGCAATTACTTCATTCATCGCGAAATGACAGAACAGGCTGTTGTGAAAGATCAGTTCCATGTCCTTGTCGTCCTTGCAGAAAAAATCATAGGTGAATTCAAGCACGAAACCGGTAGCTGCTTTATTCTTTTTGAAATAATGGATCTGCCCCGATGTGATGGTAATGACCTGGTTGGCTTTAAGCGTAAACTCATTTTCATCCACCACTATGGTAAGCGTTCCCGTCCTGCGCCAGGCCAGCACATATTTACTGATCCGTCTTGGTTGCAGGAGCTCTGTTGCTTTTTCAAAAGAGGCTATATCTATCATTTACACTCATTAAAAGAAGATCAGGCCGCCGCTTCTTCCTTTCTCCATTCCTTATCCATCACAAAAGTCCCGAAAGGGAGAATGGATGCCAGTATCGCTTTACCCATCCACTTCCAGTCTTTTTTAAGATCGCTTTTTACTTCTCTTGCCAGTATAACGAACGCAACGAAAAGAACCCCGTGCAATCCACCCGCTATAGTGACAGCAACGGGGATCTTCGCCATATATTTCAACGGCATAGCGATCAATAATAAAACTAAAAAGGAAACGCCTTCCGCGAATGCGATCTTTCTAAACCAGCTGAATGTTTTTTTCATTGTATATATGAAGCGTTGTTAATTATCCCGCAAACTATTATCTATTCACTATTATCTTTAATCTAATAATCGATCACCTGTTCTTCAATAGTTTCAGGGATCTTCCTCCATTCATACTGCTGGTTGCGCAATTGAGGTTCAAACCCCGCTTCACGGATCGCTTCCTGGATACTTTTATACGTGAACCGGTGCGGTGCCCCTGCGGCACTTACTACATTTTCTTCCAGCATGATGGAACCAAAATCATTGGCGCCGGCATGTAAACAGATCTCGGCAGTTTGTTTTCCCACCGTCAGCCAGCTGGCCTGGATATTCTTTACATTCGGCAACATGATGCGGCTGAGAGCGATCATTCGTATATATTCTTCAGGCGTGGTCAGATTATGCACGCCTCTTATCCTTGCCAGCAATGTATCCACATCCTGGAAGGTCCAGGGAATGAATGCGAGAAATCCCTTAGCTTCTTCCGGTTTCCGGCTTTGCACTTCTCTTATTTTCACGAGATGTTCAAATCGTTCTTCGATCGTTTCCACATGACCAAACATCATTGTTGCACTTGTTGTGATATTCAGTTTATGCGCTTCATGCATGATGTCAAGCCATTCCTGTGCCCCGCATTTTCCTTTGCTGATCAATCGGCGTACACGGTCGATCAGTATCTCGGCGCCGGCACCCGGTAACGAATCCATACCTGCTTCTTTCAATGCCATCAGCACTTCACGGTGTGTTGACTTTTGGAGCTTTGTTATATGCGCCACTTCCGGCGGACCCAGTGTATGTAATTTAATAGAAGGATATTCCTGTTTGATCTGTCGGAATGTATTCACATAAAAATCCAATCCCAGTTCCGGGTGATGCCCGCCCTGTAATAATAACTGATCGCCACCCCATTTCAATGTCTCTTCTATCTTCTTACGGTACGTAGGCATATCGGTGATATATGCTTCGGCATGGCCGGGTATCCGGTAAAAATTGCAGAACTTACAATTGGCGATACAGACATTAGTGGTGTTGACGTTCCGGTCGATCTGCCAGGTCACTTTTCCATGCGGCACCTGTTTTTTCCTCAACTCATCGGCAATGAACATGAGGTCGGCCAAGGGCGCATGATGATAGAGATAAACCCCTTCTTCGACGGAGAGGAACTCAAACCCGGCAGCTTTTTGATATAATTTTGATAGATCCATATTTGATCCTTTTAACCCTGTCATTGCGATCCGCCAGCCGGCGGAAAGCAAATGGGATGAAATGGACGCAAAGATACGTTACAGGAGCTCCAAAACCCGGCAGGTACGCAACCCGGCCAGCAGTTCCTGTATCTTAATTATAATAGAATATATTTATATAAACGGCAAAAAACATTGCATCATTTTGAATAGAAGGATTGTCATAGGAGTGAAAACTGTTGTGCTTAAAACCAACTGCATGAAGAAAATCGCCTGCATCCTCCTTGCCGGGGTATTATTGCTGACCGCTAAACCGGTGGCAGCACAGGAAGAATTCATTGAACCGCCATCAAGATATTTGGCAACGATCCCCTTTTTCCAGTTGACCGGCGGCATTGTGATCATGAAAGCCAAACTGGGCGATTTCCTGGACACACTCAATTTTATCCTGGATACCGGCAGCAGCGGTATTTCGCTGGACTCGACCACGGTTGATTACCTGAAACTGAAACCGACCCCTACCGAAAGAACGATCCGCACGATCGGGGGTATATATAAGGTTGGATTTTTGTATAATCAGAAACTAAAATTTCCGGGTATTACGATCGATAGCCTGGATTTTCATATCAATGACTATAGCATATTAACGGCCGTGTATGGTGAACGGATCGATGGGATCATCGGCTATTCCGTATTGAGCCGTTATATCATGAAAATAGATTACGATAGCCTGAAGATCCATTTCTGGACAAAGGGCACGTTTCGTTATCCGAGGGGTGGTTACTTATTGAAGCCAACGATCAACTCCCTGGTAGCACAGACTTTGCGGGTAAGAGAAAACGAGACGATCACAACACGCTTCTTATATGATATGGGCGCAGGGCTTTGCATGCTGTTGTCAAAAGACTTCGTATCAGACAGTTCTTTTGTGGATCCCAAAAAGAAACGTTGGGTAAAAGAAGGCGAAGGACCCGGGGGAAAGATCGATATGGAACTGACAACGATACGGGAAGTGAAGCTAGGGCCTTTCAAATTCAAAAATGTACCGGTATATATTTTTGATGATGTCAACAATGTAACATCGTATCCTTACCAGGGCGGACTGATCGGTAATGATATCCTGCGGCGCTTCAACGTGATACTGAATTATGCCCGCGGTGATATTTACCTGGTCCCCAATACACATTACACGGATGCATTTGATTATTCTTATTCCGGGGTTGAACTGTATTTTATCGAAGGCCTGATCCTGGTGGGAGATGTGGCCAGGGGTTCCCCGGCGGAAGCTGCGGGGGTAAAAGAAGGAGATGAGATAATAGCTGTGAACAAGAATTTTTCGCAGAACCTTAACCAGTATAAAATTGCCCTGCAGGCACCCAACGAGAAAATAAAACTGATCGTCCGGCGTGAAAATGTGATGAAAGAGATCGAATTCAAGGTAAAAAGCATACTATAATATATTTGGCAACCCGGGCCCCGAACCCGTATTCAACGCATAATTTCGATACTTTTACGTGCCCGCCGCTTGAATGAGGCGGGCTATTTTTACCCCCGGTATTGCGAGCCGCCAGCCGGCGGAAAGCAACGGGTTGAATATCAACTTTTCCATTCACTGATTGTTATTTCACTATGATCCAGTTTGAACGTTTTACACTTGCTAACGGCCTGCGTGTCATTTTTCACCAGGACCTGAGCACCCCGATGGCCGTAATGAATATCATGTATGACGTGGGCGCAAGGGATGAGGACCCCGGGCAAACCGGCTTTGCCCACCTGTTTGAGCACCTGATGTTCGGTGGTTCGGTAAATGTGCCCAGTTACGATGAACCTTTACAGATGGCTGGTGGCGAGAACAATGCCTATACTACCAACGATCTCACCAATTATTATATACAATTACCGGCTGATAACCTGGAAACAGCTTTCTGGCTGGAGAGCGACAGGATGTTATCACTTGCTTTTGATGAGAAAAGCCTGGAAACACAAAGGAAAGTAGTATGCGAAGAATTTAAAGAGCACTATCTCACCAAACCTTACGGCGATGTATGGCACAAGATGAGAGAACTGGCGTATAAAAAACATCCTTATCGCTGGATGACGATCGGTAAAGAACTTTCTCATATTGAAAATGCAAAACTGGATGATGTGAAGAATTTTTTCTTCAAGCATTATCGTCCAGTTAATGCCGTGATGGTGGTGGCGGGTAATATTACCCTGGAAAAAGTAAAAACACTGGCTGAAAAATGGTTCGGTGATATTGCCGCCGGGTCGGAGTATAAACGTAACCTGCCACAGGAGCCCGAACAAAAAGAAGAAAGAAAACTGGAGATAAAAGCCAATGTGCCGCTGGATGCTTTATATAAATGCTGGCATATGCCGGGGCGGCTGGACAGGCGATATTATATTATTGACCTGCTCACGGATATCCTGAGTGGTGGCGGTTCTTCAAGGTTATACCAGTCGCTGGTAAAAGAAAAACAATTGTTCAGCAATATCGAGTGTCATCATTTTGGCAGTACAGATAACGGACTGGTGGTGATCGAAGGAAAACTGGTGAAGGGAATAAAGATGGAGGAAGCGGAAAAAGCAGTGGAGGAAGAGCTGGAGAAAATGAAGGGCCAGTTGGTCAGTGAGACTGAATTACAGAAAGTAAAAAATAAAACGGAGAGTATGATCGCATTCGAGGATATGAGTGTGATGAGCAGGGCCAACAGCCTGGCCTATTACGAGATCCTCGGCGATGCTTCCTGGATGAATTTTGAATTGGAGAAATATGGTTCCGTTACCACCGAAGATATTTTACAGGAGAGCCGCGCTATATTCCGCAATACCAATTGTAATACGATTCATTATCTCTCTACTACTAATTAATTAACAGCAGGATCAATATGCCAGACAGGAAACAGGCCCCCGAAATAGTCGATGCAGTCGATTTTGATCTCCGGTTAAAACCCGTGGAAAAATATTCTTTGGATAATGGCGTGGAAGTGTATGCCGTGAATGCAGGGGCAGAAGAGGTACTGTCCCTTGAGTGGGTCTTTTTTGGAGGTAACTGGCAGGAAGAGCAGAACCTGGTGGCGGCCACTACGAATTTTTTATTGCGTAACGGAACGTCGCAAAAAACTGCTTTCCAGATCAATGAGCATTTTGAATATTATGGTTCTTACCTGAACAGGGCCTGCTATAATGAAACGGCTACCCTCACGCTTCATTGCCTGACAAAACATGTCAAAGAGTTGTTACCGGTGGTGAGAGAGCTGATCACCGACTCCGTATTACCACAGGAAGAGCTTGATATTTATAAACAGAATATGAAACAGCGCTTGCAGGTGAACCTGAAAAAAAGCGATTTTGTGGCGGGAAGGATGATCGATGTTTGTTTATATGGGGAGAAACATCCCTATGGTAAATTCAGCAAGGCAGAGGATTTCGATGCACTCAACCAGGAGCAACTGGTGGATTTTTATAAACAGTATTATCAACAGGGAAAACTAATCTTATTTGTGGCGGGAAGATTGCCTGCTGACCTCAACAGTTTGCTGAATCAGTATTTTGGCGATCTGCCCAATCGCTCCAATTTTACCAAAACGATCATTGAAGAAAGGGGAACGGAAAAAAAGCTCCGGATCACCAATGATATCAACGGTGTGCAGGGTTCTATCCGTATCGCAAGACCATTCCCTAACCGGCATCATCCTGATTTTTTAAAGGTCCAGGTGCTGAACTCATTATTGGGCGGGTTCTTCGGGTCGAGACTGATGAGTAATATCCGGGAAGACAAGGGCTATACATACGGCATCCATAGTTATTTATATAGTCATGTCCAGCAATCAGCCTGGCTGGTCAGTACGGAAGTTGGTACGGATGTCTGTGACGCAACGATCACCGAGATCTATAAAGAGATGAAGGACCTGCGGGAAGAGCTGGTGGATGAAGAAGAATTATTACTGGTAAGGAATTATATGATGGGAGGAATACTGGGCGACCTGGATGGCCCTTTCCAGATCATCTCCAGGTGGAAGAACATTATCCTGAATGACCTGACAGAGAAATATTTTTACGACGCCATTCATACGATCAAAACGATCTCCGCGGAAGAGCTGCGGCAACTCGCACAAAAATACCTGCAAGAGGAAGATTTTTATGAGCTGGTGGTGGTATAAGTATTAAAAAGTTACCATTGCAGGTTTAAGGTTGTTGTAAATGGTGAAGCCATAACTTTGCGCTGAAACGTTAAACCTTAAACTCCAGACGTTCATGACCTTCGATCGAAAAGACCTTTCTGACGAACAATTGGTTAACTTCTACAAAAACCTGCTCTGGCCCCGCATGATCGAAGAAAAAATGCTGGTGCTGCTGCGGCAGGGAAGGATCTCCAAATGGTTTAGCGGTATCGGGCAGGAAGCCATTTCCGTAGGTGCCACACTGGCACTGCAGGAAGATGAATGGATCATGCCCCTGCACCGGAATCTCGGTGTTTTCACTACCCGCAATATGCCATTGAACAAATTGTTTATGCAATGGCAGGGAGCACAGGAAGGATACAGCAAGGGAAGGGAAAGAAGTTTTCATTTTGGCAACAGGGAGCACCATATCTGCGGGATGATCTCTCATCTCGGTCCGCAACTGGCGATCGCCGATGGTGTGGCACTGGCTCATAAACTCCGGAAGGAAAAAAAAGTTTCACTAGCATTTACAGGTGATGGTGGCACCAGCGAAGGTGATTTTCATGAAGCATTGAATACGGCGGCCGTGTGGGATCTGCCGGTCATCTTTATTATCGAGAACAATGGCTATGGATTGAGCACACCGGTGAATGAACAATACCGTTGCATCAGCCTGGTGGATAAAGCAAAGGGTTATGGTATGGATGGGGTGCAGATCGACGGGAATAATATATTGTCTGTATACGATACGATCAAAGGAGTAAGAGATTATTGTATCAAAAATCAAAAACCCTACCTGGTCGAATGTCTCACATTCCGGATGCGGGGACATGAAGAAGCGAGCGGAACCAAATATGTACCCCAGGACCTGTTCAAGCTCTGGGAAATGAAAGACCCGATCAAGAATTTTGAGCTTTATTTAATAGAAGAAAATGTCCTGAAAGAAATAGAAATAGCGGATATAAGAAATGAATTCAAGGACAGGATCGAAAGTGAACTGGCAATAGGGTTTGATACAAAACCGGTGGTGGCGGATACGGAAGAGGAACTGGAAGACATATATGCAAAGCCGTCAGTCGTGAGTCGTGAGGCAGAAGTCGTGACTGTTGACAATTCAAAACCTAACCACGACTCACGACTCACGACTCACGGCTCACGAATTACGACTCACGACTTACGTTTAATAGATGCAATCAGGCAAGGCCTTCAGCAATCCATGCAAAAACATCCCAATCTTATTTTAATGGGACAGGATATCGCCGAGTATGGTGGTGCTTTTAAAATAACGGAAGGATTTGTACAGGAATTTGGTAAAGAAAGAGTGAGAAATACGCCGCTTTGCGAAAGTGCCATTGTCGGCGCCGCATTAGGGCTTAGCCTGGAAGGATACAAGAGCATGATGGAAATGCAGTTCGCTGATTTTGTAACGGTCGGGTTCAACCAGATCATTAATAACCTGGCCAAGATACATTACCGTTGGGGTCAAAACGCGGATGTAGTGGTAAGAATGCCGGCAGGCGGTGGTGTGGGAGCCGGCCCCTTTCATTCACAAAGCAATGAAGCCTGGTTTGTAAAAACCCCGGGATTAAAAGTGGTATATCCCTCGACGCCCATGGATGCAAAAGGGTTGATGATCGCAGCGATCAATGATCCCAACCCTGTATTATTCTTTGAACACAAAGCTTTATACCGCTCCGTTACAGGTCCCGTGCCGGAAGATTATTACGAGATCGAGATCGGGAAAGCAAGACATGTACGGGAAGGAGACGAGATATCCGTCATCACCTATGGGGCAGGAGTGCATTGGGCAGAAGATTATGCTGCTGCTCACCCGGAGATATCCATTGATATTCTTGACCTGCGTAGTTTGTTGCCACTCGATTATCATGCCATACGGGAATCGGTGAAACGCAGTGGCAGGGTCTTATTATTACACGAAGACACATTGACCGGCGGGATTGGTGGCGAGATCGCTGCCTGGATCGCGGAAAATTGTTTTGGCTTGCTCGATGCACCGGTAATGCGCTGCGCATCATTGGATACACCTGTTCCTTTTAATATTGAACTGGAGAACAATTTTATGGCAAAATCAAGATTGGAGGAGACGGTTCAAAAAATACTCAGCTATTAGCAAACACTGATCACCCGGGTCAATATGCTTTATCCTCTCCACTTTTATTTTAAGTGATATTATTTTTCATTTATTTCCACTGTTACATTTTCTCCACCATACTCTTTCACTATCTTTTTAATCAGGCTGATAATTTCCAGTACATCTTTTTTTGTGTCGCCATTCATGTCGGCAACAGCCGGTTTAAATAAGGCAACCATGTCTGATCCCTGACCTTTAAATGGTTTGTTTGTCAGGAGATCAACCGATTTATATTCAAAAGTTTTTCCGGTTCCTTTGTCTGTCCCTTTAATTAGCAGGCCACCTGCCACTACATTATACTTGATATAATTGATTTTATACCACCAGAAGTCAGAGAACATGGATTGTTTACTTTTATTTCCACCTTGAAGCATTGTTCTGCTTACCACTCTGCTATAAGAGGCACAAGGTCCGTCTAAAGACAACAACATATCTTCAGCCAATATTTTAGATCCTCCATAACTTTCTGTAGGTCGTTCAACTGTTTCAATGGTTTTATATTTTGAAAAAAGAATGGCCAGCCTCTTTTCGCTATCGCTTTGCTCATATGGATCGGCTTCTGCCTGCAATAATTTTTTCAAATGAAGCAGTGCTTTTTGAAAGTCATCAAATCCATTACCGGCATCATAAAAATAATAAAGCGACTCAAACTCCCTGTGGCTGTCATATTCGTTTGGTTCGGAAAAGATTTTGGTGTGCACATGGCTTCTATTAGGATCAAAGTAGATCCACATTTCACCTAATGCGCCCGGCTCCGCTGTTTTTTCTTCGGATCTGTTGGAAATGGAAGTGATATGCAACGGGCTGAAAAAAACCGTGGTTGTTTTATATAATTTATTGTCTTCGTACATGGAATAGCTGATGGTCAGCATTCCCCGGCTGAATGACAGCTTGCAATTTTTTATTGTCAGCACTTCATCAGGTTTCATGAGAGCCCGGCCTTCCGCCAGTTTAAATTGTTTAGTAAGAAAGACTACTGTTTCCGCTTTATTCAGGGTGAGTTCCTGGCCAAAAGAAGTAAATGAAATAGCGAGTAAGCAATAAAAAATAACTATTTTCTTCATTTTATAATTTTGGTTGTAAAAAAGATTGTGGCCTATGGTTGAAAAAAAGACCCAAGATATTATATAAAGTTCATTTATTGCCCTTTCGTTTATAAGGGACTTTCGAAGAAGATAAAATAATTAGGAGAATTTCTATACCAGGTCGAATGCCTGCGCAAAGCGGGTGATATCGTAATTGCTTTCGATCTTTAATTTTCTTTTATATTCCTGCGTTGTGTGAAAGCTGTTGTTTCAGATATATGCAGCTTCTTCGCCATTTTACCCGAGCTATAACCTGTTGCCATCATCTGTAATATTTGTTTTTCTCTTTTTGTCAGTTCATCAAAAAGCTGGTGATTGTGTCGAAGAAAATTATTTTCCTCAAGTAATCGCTGAGCTTTGTGTGCAATAACCCGTTGTAATTTTAATTAATGTATCGGAGGGAACAAGTCATCCCGATGATATCATTGAAAAACCAGGATATCGTTTTATATCCACAACCGGCCGGCTTGAAACTTGCCATCACATTTTTATTTCCAACCAGGAAGAACTACCTTAATTTCAGAAAGAATACCGGATCAGTCATTCAATTTTAATTATTGGCATGAAAAAGGCTTTTGCATTATTGCTCCTGGCAGTTGTATTTTTCTCCTGCAACCAACAAACCGCCTCTACAGCAAAAGAACGATCACAATTCGATTCATCCTACCAACCAGCCGTATTTACCGATCCGGATCGCCTGGAGAAAATAAAAAAATTATTCCCTGCCATTGACAGTCTCTACTGCCAGCACGCGGAAAAGAATCATTTTCCCGGTATCGCCTTTGGAATAGTGGTTGACGGAAAACTGGTCTATACCGGGAACTATGGATATACCGATATCGGTAAAAAGATACCGGTCACCTCGTCTTCGTTGTTCCGCATCGCTTCCATGAGCAAAAGCTTTACGGCCATGGCCATTCTTAAGTTAAGAGATGAAGGGATGCTCGGCCTTGATGATCCTGCATCAAAATATATTCCTGAATTAAAGAACCTGAAATACCCGACAGCCGATGCGCCTGAAATAACGATCCGGCATTTGCTCACGCATGGTGCAGGTTTCCCGGAAGACAATCCCTGGGGTGACCGCCAGCTTGCCGATACAGACAAGGACCTGCTGGAATTCATAGGCAAACAGATATCTTTTTCCAACCCGCCCGGCCTGGCTTATGAATACAGCAATCTCGGCTTTGCTTTATTGGGAAAGATCGTTACCAACGTTTCGGGAAAACGATACCAGGATTATATAAAAGAAAATATATGGCTGCCATTGGGGATGAAAACCTCTGAATGGGAATACAGCAATGTGGCGCCGGATAAACTGGCGCATGGCTACCGCTGGCTGAATGAAAAATGGAACGAAGAACAACTATTGCATGATACTCCGGATGGCTCATGGGGTGCGATGGGAAGCATGATCAGTTCGATCGAAGAATTTGGAAATTATATGGCCTTTCACCTTTCAGCCTGGCCCCCTTCCAATGCAACCGATAAAGGACCCGTCAAAAGAAGTTCGATAAGGGAAATGCATTATCCCTGGCGTGTTCATAGCTTGTTGCCCGAATTCAAATATGCTGATGGTAGGATCTGTGTTGCGGCGGGCGCTTATTGTTACGGGTTGGGCTGGCTGAAGGATTGTGATAATAAAGTTTATATCAGCCATAGCGGCGGATTACCGGGTTTTGGCAGCCAGTGGCGTATCATGCCTGACTATGGTATAGGTGTGGTCGCATTTGCAAACAGGACCTATGCTCCGATGGGATCGATCAACCTGCAGGTACTGGACACGATCATAAAAACTGCCGGATTGCAACCCCGTCAACTACCGCCTTCAGGGACACTGGAACAAAGAAAAAAGGAACTGGTAAAATTACTGCCCGACTGGAACAATGCAGAACAGAGCGGGATCTTCGCAGAGAATTTTTTCCCGGATTATCCCATGGATACATTGAAGAAATATGCAAGAGATCTTTATGCAAAAGCAGGAAAGATCGTTTCAGTCAAAGAAGTGAAAGCCGAGAACCAGCTGAGAGGTACGTTTATTCTTGAGGGTGAGCAGACCGATATCGAGATCTATTTTACACTCTCCCCTGAAAACCCGCCACGGATACAGGAATACCGTATACGGGAACTGGTGAAGAAGAAACCACTTTAAGTTGGATCCAAACCAATAATCGGTTTGAATTTTTGCTCAGGAAAATTTACTTTCACTTCCGGAAGATATTTGCAACCAACCATTAAACCATGTCAACCTCCACCATTTTATTGATCGCCATCGGCGTAGTAGTTCTGCTTATCATTATTTTATTTATTAGTGTTTATAATGAGCTGGCAAAAGAGCGGATCCTTACACAGGAAGGCGCCAGCGGCATTGGAACCTGTTTGCAGGAAAGGAATGACCTGATCCCCAACCTGGTAGAAACCGTAAAAGGTTATGCCGGGCATGAGAATAACACACTGATCGAAGTGGTGAAATGGCGCAACCAGAGTGCTGCAGCCACCACCGTGGATGAGCAGAATGCAGCGGCAAAAGGACTGAACCAGTCGCTGATCAACATGCTTTCTCTCACGGAAAATTATCCTGAACTAAAAGCGGATGCACATTTCCAGGAAATGATGGGTCAGCTGGCCCGCATCGAAGAAAAGATCAATGACGCACGCCGTTATTACAATGGAACAGTGAGAGAATACAATCAAAGCATTATCGTGTTTCCTAAAAACATCGTTTCGGGAACGCTTGGCTTTAAACCTGCTGCTTTCTTTGCCGAGGACGCAGAAGCGAAAGTCGCTCCTAAGGTCAAGTTTCAATAAATCATTAACATCCTTTGCGGACCCGTTTACTTATACTTTTTCTATTAATGAACTTTTTTGCCCGGGCGCAAAAAGGAAAACAACCTTCTTATTTTTTTACGAAGGCAAGTGAGAATTATTTTACCGATGCGGAAATAGATTCATTGCTCCACGACCTTTCGCTCATTGTATTTGAAGAGAACCAGGTCCCCGCCCGGCTGTTCGAAAAAAAATACCCGGTATTAAAAAGGGAACTGGTGCAATCGTTGCAAAAAGAAGTGACGGCCTCTTTCAAATCCATCGAAGCAAGATCGCTGGCAAAACAGGCAGCCACAAAAGGAATGCCGGCCTACGATAGTATCAAGCTTATCTATAAGGACGCATTGCTTGAAAAAACAAGAAAAGCATATACAAACACACCAGGCCTGAGGCGATACCTTTCTTTTTCGATGAGCGACCGTATCGTTTCATTTAACAGCACCGTAAGGGTAGATACAAATGGCAAACTATTGGTTACCGAGATCATCACCATCTTCAATGGCGATGGCCGTCCCAACCCTTTATACGGGAACGATCCAGAGCTGCAAGCCGCAGGCTCGGGTAACAATGAAATAAAAAGAGGTATTGTAAGGACATTCCCGCTTTCCTATGTCAACAGGCAAAAGCTTTTTCAGAACACATCGTTCCGCTTAAAGGGAATAACAAGGGATGGACAAAAAGAAGAGTATCATACTGAGAAGACTGCTTATGGGATGGTGCTCTATGCGGGCAACGAGTATGCATTCCTTCCCAATGGTTATTATAAGTATACCATAACGTATGAAACGGATCATCAACTGAAACTGCTGAAGGATTTTGACGAACTGTACTGGAACGCGACAGGCAACGGATGGTCGTTCCGCATTGATTCGGCAAAATGTACGATCATCCTTCCTAAAGGAGCATCCCCATTGTCCAACAGGTGTTATACGGGACCGCAGGGTGTGG
>DASYLC010000159.1:0-2917 GCA_036009775.1 Chitinophagaceae bacterium | reverse complement strand
ATGTGAAGGCCACATTCCTTTTTCGTACTGTCTTCCCACCACCAGCGACCTGCCCGGAAATCTTCTCCCGGCTTGATAGCACGTGTGCAGGGCGCACAGCCGATGCTGACAAATCCTTTGTCGTGTAAGGGATTATAGGGGATATTGTGCATCCGGATCGTATCTGTTACCTGTTTCGTTGTCCAATGCAGCAATGGGTGAAATTTGATGATCTCATTGACCTCATCCCACTCTACCTGCGGCATGTGGTCGCGATTGGTTGAATGTTCGGACCTGATGCCGGTAACCCATATTTTTTTTCCTTTCAATGCTCTTTTCAGCGGTTCTACTTTGCGAATATGGCAGCATTGCTTCCGGTTCTCCACCGATTCGTAGAAACTATTGGGACCCTTTTCGGCAATGAAAGCCTGCAGGGTGTCGGCGTTGGGGTAATAAGCCGTTATCTTCTTCCCATATCTTTCCAGGGTCTGGCTCCATGTATAATACGTCTCGCTGAACATCCGCCCTGTATCGAGTGTAAACACATCGATACCGATGTTATTATTGAAAATAAAATGACTGATCAGCTGATCTTCCCAACTGAAACTGCTGGAAAAAATAACCTGGCCGGGATATGCTTTGGCCAGGGCATTCAAAGAATCTTCCGCAGATCCTTTCTCAATTATTTTTAATAAGTCATCGCTTAATTGCACGGGATCATTTATTAGGTTGGGGTGTATACCGCAAATAGGGCTTTACCACTTTTACGCCCTTCGGAAATTTTTTGATCGCATCATCAGTCGATACAGCAGGCACCACAATCACATCTTCGCCTTCTTTCCAATCAGCAGGTGTTGCCACACTGTAATTAGCGGTTAATTGCAATGAATCAAGCACCCTCAGTACTTCAACAAAATTCCGGCCTGTAGAAGCAGGATAAGTAATGATCAGCTTGACAAGTTTGTCTGGCCCGATGATAAACAATGACCGTACAGTAGCTGTTGCCGATGCATTGGGATGGATCATGTCATACAGGTTGGCCACTTCTCTGTTTTCATCAGCGATGAGCGGGAAGTTCACCGTTGTTTTTTGTGTTTCATTGATATCTTTTACCCAGCCTTCGTGCTTATCCAGCGGGTCCACACTTACTGCCAATACTTTTGTATTGCGTTTTGCAAACTCATCGCTCAGCAACGCTGTTTTTCCTAATTCTGTGGTGCAAACCGGCGTATAATCGGCCGGATGCGAAAAAAGAATCCCCCAGCCATTTCCGAGATATTCATAAAAATCGATTTCACCAGCTGTTGTTTTTGCTTTAAAGTTGGGAGCAGTATCTCCGAGACGAAGTGCCATATAATAAAAATTTTAGTGTGTAAAGTTAAGGAAAACGATTTTACCCTATCTGTTAAGTAGACTTACGGGATTTCAATATCCGCGAGGTCCTGGAGTGTCTTTTTCTCTACTATTGCGAGTGTAGCATCTCTTACTTTTACCATCATTTCATGCAAGCCGCATCTTTTCTCATCACAGTTACTACATCGCTCATAGAAATAGAGACTTACACAGGGAAGCATGGAAATAGGCCCATTAACAAGCCGGATGATCTGTGCCAGCTTGATCTTAGCGGGGTCTTTATTCAAAAAATACCCTCCCCCTTTCCCTTTCTTGCTGTCAAGGATCTCGGCTTTTTTGAGTTCCAGTAAAATATTTTCCAGGAATTTTAACGGAATTTTTTTCTTCCGCGAAATCTCGGAAATCAAAACAGGCCCTTCCTTGTATTTCTCTGTCAGGTAAGTAAGGGCTTTAAAGGCATATTGCGACTTTTTCGAGAGCATGGTTCTTTTCTATAATTCAAGATAACAAATATATGAGTTCTTAGTTCAGGCCCCCACCAACCGCCCCGAAGGGGGAGGCTTGGGAACATTCATTACGATCAGAAATTTCTTTTTAGTTGGGTGTACGAAGCCTCCCCCTTCGGGGGAGGTTGGAGGGGGCTCCTCAACTATGCTTCTTGTCCCTCGACACATTTTCCAGCGTCCAGGCGATCCGGTATTCAAATTCATGCTGTCGTACCGGGCAATTCTCTTTGCTGCAGATATGACACTGGAAAGGCTGGCAGGCGTCTGTATGTGCGAACAGCTCTACCGATTCGCCATATTTTTCACGGATGAGCCGGGCCAGTATTTCAATTTCCTTATGCGCTTCCTGTACATTCAGGTACCAGGGAACGGTAAGATGGCAATCCACATGCAATACATTGCCATAGCGTATTACCCGGAGATTGTGAAGGTCGACCCAGTTCTCTGTCCGGTTATTATTCAGCAGTTCGACTAATTCAGTAAGCAATTTTTCATCGGCTTCATCCATTATCCCTGCAATGGAGCGGCGCAGGATCTTGTAGCCCGTATACATGATAAAGAACGCAAACAATATGGCGATCGCACTATCTATCCACTGATACCCGGTAAAATATAAGATAAGTAAGCCTGCAATGATACCAATAGTGGATACAGTATCGCTTTGAAGGTGTTTACCACTTGCCACAAGTGCAAGCGATTGATTTTTTTTACCGATGCGGATGCAATAAAATCCAAGAATAAAATTAACAATGGCGGTTGCTGCTACCAGCCATATGCCCAGGTCAATCCGGTACAATGCCACCGGATTGACCAAATGCTGAATCGATTTATAGATAATGATAGCGCCAGCCATGCCGATCATGGTTCCCTCTACGGCCGCGGAAATGAATTCTGCTTTGCCATGTCCATACGGATGATCCCTGTCCCTCGGCTTTGCAGCTACATATAAACTAAAAAGACCTACGCCTGCAGCCGCAACATTGACAATACTTTCCAGTGCATCTGTCAATATAGCTACCGAGTGAGTGGCGTAGTAAGCAATAAATTTTGCAACCAGCAATACAACGGAGATGGCGGCC
>DASYLC010000158.1:0-8665 GCA_036009775.1 Chitinophagaceae bacterium | reverse complement strand
CCCCTGGCGATATTGAGCGACCATCCGCAGCATTTAAGTTCTTATTTTAAACAATTATTTGCACAGGTAACGAACCCGCCGATCGATCCAATCCGGGAAAGGCTGGTAATGTCCTTATCGACATTTGCCGGCAATAACGGTAACCTGTTGATAGAAGATCCATTGACTTGCCATAGTGTGGCATTGAAGCACCCGGTGCTCGGTAATTTTGAACTGGAAAAGATCAGGAGTGTTGATACCGGTTTATTCCAGTCAAAAACGATCCAGTGTTATTTTAAAGCGGATGCAAAAGCGGGTTCCCTGAAAAAAGGACTGGAACGAATTTGTGAATACGCCGTACATGCGGTGGAAGATGGTTTTAAAGTATTGATACTCCAGGACAGGGCCATTGATTCCACCCATGCATCTATTCCTTCCTTATTAGCGACTGCGGCTATTCACCATCATCTTATCCGGAAAGGAATGCGGGGACAGGTAGGTATCATCGTGGAAGCCGGTGATGTATGGGAAGTTCACCATTTTGCCTGTTTGCTGGGTTTCGGCGCGACGGCTGTTAACCCGTATTTAGCCCTTTCCTCGATACGTGATATGAAAGAGACAGGCAAACTGAAAACCGGTTTAAGTGATGACGAGTTGAAAAAGAATTATATCAAAGCCGTGAATGATGGCTTGCTGAAAGTGTTTTCCAAAATGGGTATCTCCACACTGCAATCCTACCAGGGGGCACAGGTATTTGAGATACTGGGATTGAACAAAGAAGTGGTTAATAAATATTTTACAGGAGCCACATCAAGGATCGAAGGGATGGGGTTGGATGAAATTGCTAAAGAAGCGCTGGCGAAACATTTCTTTGCCTTCAGCAAAAAAGATATTCCTGTTGACCGCTTACCGGTTGGCGGTATCTATCAATGGAAAAGAAAGGGGGAGTTTCATTTATTTAACCCGCAAACGATCCACCTGTTGCAGCAGGCAACAAAGATGAATGACTACAGTGTATTCAAAAAATATTCAAAGCTGGTCAATGACCAGGGTGAAAAAGCCTGCACCATTCGTAGCCTGTTTCAATTTAAAAAGAGCCGTCCTTCCATTTCTATTGATGAAGTTGAACCAGCAGAAAGTATATATAAACGTTTTTCAACAGGCGCTATGAGCTTTGGCTCTATTTCCTGGGAAGCGCATACAACACTGGCCATTGCGATGAACCGGCTGGGAGGAAAAAGTAATACCGGCGAAGGCGGTGAAGATGAAAGAAGGTATGACCCGTTAGAGAACGGGGACTCTATGCGAAGCAGCATCAAACAAGTAGCATCAGCAAGGTTTGGAGTAACCAGTCTCTATTTAACGGAAGCGGATGAGCTGCAAATAAAAATGGCACAGGGAGCTAAACCCGGAGAAGGCGGGCAATTGCCCGGACATAAAGTGGATGAATGGATCGGCAGGGTTCGTCATGCTACGTCGGGTGTCGGATTGATCTCTCCTCCTCCGCATCATGATATTTATTCGATCGAAGACCTGGCACAGCTGATCTATGATCTGAAAAATGCAAACAGGGAAGCAAGAGTAAGTGTGAAGCTGGTTAGCAAGGCAGGCATAGGTACAATTGCAGCAGGTGTTGCGAAGGCAAAGGCGGATGTCGTACTGATCTCGGGACATGATGGTGGTACAGGCGCTTCACCGGTAAGTTCAATCAAACATGCAGGTCTTCCCTGGGAACTGGGGTTGGCAGAAACGCAGCAGACATTAATTAAAAACAAATTGAGAAGCAGGGTTGTTGTGCAAGCCGACGGACAACTGAAAACTGGGCGGGATATTGCGGTCGCAACACTCCTTGGTGCAGAGGAATGGGGTATCGCGACAGCAGCATTAGTAGTAGAAGGATGTATCATGATGCGCAAATGTCATTTGAATACCTGTCCTGTTGGTGTAGCAACACAGGACACTGAGTTAAGAGCCCGTTTCAAAGGCGATCCGGGCCATGTAGTGAATTTTTTTAAAATGATCACGGAAGAACTCAGGGAGATCATGGCAGAGCTCGGTTTCAGAACTGTTGACGAAATGGTTGGACAGGTGGATAACCTGGAAATGAGAGAGACGATCGAACACTGGAAATATAAAAACCTGGACCTGTCGGCAATACTGTACAAAGAGCCCAACTCTGTTTATACCAGCTTGTACTGCAGCGAAGAGCAGGATCATGGTTTGGACGGAAGCCTTAACTGGAAATTACTGGAAGTGGCCGGACCTGCTATCGCCAATAAGCAAAAGACAGTTGCTTCGTTTGTTATAAAAAATACAGACCGCACACTGGGAACTATCCTGTCCAACGAGATAACAAAAAAGTACAGGGCAGAAGGGCTGCCGGATAACACGATCCATTTTAATTTCAATGGAACAGCCGGACAAAGTTTTGGCGCTTTCAATACAAAAGGTATTACGCTTGAACTGGAAGGCGATGCCAACGATTATTTTGGCAAAGGCTTGAGCGGGGCCAGGCTGATCATTTATCCGCCCAGGACCGCTACCTATATACCTGAAGAGAATATTATCATTGGCAATGTTGCTTTCTATGGCGCTACTTCGGGTGAGGCTTATATAAGAGGCAGGGCCGGCGAATGTTTTGCCGTTCGAAACTCAGGAGCGAATGTGGTGGTTGAGTCTGTCGGCGATCATGGCTGCGAGTATATGACCGGAGGTACTGTTATTATTTTGGGTGATACCGGGCGGAATTTCGCTGCGGGTATGAGCGGTGGCATTGCCTATATATATGATGTAAAAGGAAAATTCGCGGACAACTGTAACAAAGAAATGGTTGACCTGGACCCATGTGATCCTGCTGATAAGAACGAATTATTCACCATGCTGCAAAGGCATTATGAATATACAGGCAGTACCGTGGCGAAATTTATTGTCGAAGATCTCGATAACCAGTTACAGCATTTTGTAAAAGTGTTCCCGAAAGATTATAAGAAAGTATTAAGCGCATCTCTCCAATTGAAAAGGGAGATGAGATAGGTTAGTTGTATTTGGTTCTCGTTGCGTCCGTTGCTCCGTTGCGCCCGCCGCGGGAAATAAAATGTTGAGGAATGAACAGGAAGTAAAAGTGTGGGACGCAACGAAGTTGATCAGGGAACTGAAGCTGGAAACAAAATAAAACCGATCGAATGGGCAAACCAACAGGCTTTAAAGAGTTTTCAAGAGAACTTCCGGGTAAGCAACCCGTTGAGGAGAGATTGAAGCACTATAATGAATTTGTAGAAAAATATAAAGATGAAAAGCTGAACCAGCAGGCATCCCGTTGCATGGATTGTGGTGTTCCTTTTTGTCACCATGGTTGCCCGTTAGGAAATGTGATACCGGAATTCAATGATGCGGTATACAGGGAAGACTGGAAAGAAGCCCATGCCATTTTAAGTTCCACCAATAATTTCCCCGAATTTACCGGTCGGATATGCCCTGCTCCCTGCGAAACAGCCTGTGTGCTGGGGATCAATCAACCTGCAGTAGCCATCGAAGAAATTGAAAAACATATTATAGAGATCGCATTTGAGAACGGTTTTGTGCAGTCCCGGAAACCCAATCTTCGTTCGGGAAAGAAAGTAGCGGTGATCGGTTCCGGGCCGGCAGGGTTGGCGGCAGCGGCACAATTGAACTATGCGGGTCATGCTGTAACTGTATTTGAAAGGGATGATGCTCCCGGTGGGTTGCTCCGCTATGGTATCCCGGATTTTAAACTGGAAAAATGGGTGGTGGACAGAAGGATAAAGCTGATGCAAGAAGAAGGCATTGTCTTTAAATGTCTCGCGAATGTGGGGGTGAATATCAGTATCAATGATGTGCTCCGTGATTTCAATGCGATCGTACTGGCAGGCGGCAGTACCATACCGAGGAATTTATTTATCCCCGGAAGAGAACTGAACGGAGTTCATTTTGCTATGGATTTTTTAAAACAGAGTAACAAGCGAGTCGCCGGGAAGGACTGGCTGGCCAATCCTGCTGTTGAAAGTAATATTATAAACGAGGAGTTAAAAGCCTCCGGTAAAAATGTAGTGGTCATCGGTGGAGGAGATACGGGAAGTGATTGTGTCGGAACTTGCAATCGCCAGGGAGCAATATCCGTCACCCAATTTGAACTCTTGCCCAAACCACCTGAAGAAAGAAATGATTGTATGCCATGGCCTTCTTATCCCATGTTATTAAAAACAACTTCATCACATGAAGAAGGTGCAACCCGTCAATGGGCCGTTGCTACTAAAGAATTCATCGGCGATGGAAATGGAGATCTCAAAGCATTAAAAATTATTGATCTCGAATGGAAAATAGTAGATGGCAGACCCGCTCAGTTTGTCGAAATGCCGGGAAGTGAAAAAGAAATTCCCTGCGAGCTGGCATTACTGGCAATGGGTTTTATACATCCCCAGCATACTGGTCTTCTCAATGATCTCGGTATCGGCCTGGATAACCGGGGGAATATAAATGCATCCGAAAGAGATTATCGCACCACGATCCCGAAAGTATTCGCCGCCGGTGATATACGCCGGGGTCAGAGCCTTGTTGTCTGGGCCATCAGCGAGGGGCGGGAATGTGCGGTAAAAGTGGATGAATTCCTTACAAACAGCTTCAGTGTCCTCGAAGCAAAAGATAAAACTCTCCGGTTCCTGATTGGATAGCCAGGCGAAAGCACAGGCCGTGTATAAATGGAAGCGCAAGTATTATTCAATTATTTCAGCTATTTGTTCACTTTTTTGGAAATTTACTGACAAATAATGATAAACTAACAACTGTTATAGGCTCTATTATGTAAATTAGGTTAAAATAATTCGAATTATTTATTTCATTAATGTTTAACCAAAAATCAAGCTTATGAGTACAGTAAAAGCAAAACAGGTTCTGCCATTTGTCCTTTTGGTTGCGATTGCCCTCATTGCCATGTTTGTAAAACCTACGGCCGATTATGTTCCCGGAGCAACTGACCCGCAGTACAGCTCTTCGGATATCGCGTGGGTATTAGTGTCTACTGCGCTGGTGTTTTTAATGACACCGGGTCTCGCTTTTTTCTACGGTGGCATGGTGAACCGTAAGAATGTTATTTCAACGATGATCAAAAGCGTTGTTGCTGCCGGTATCGTTGGAGTATTATGGGTGGTATGCGGATTCAGTCTTGCTTTCGGAGATTCATTCAACGGTTTGATCGGTAACCCGTCTACCTATGCTTTTTATGACGGGGTAAAATCAGGAGCTGCATGGCCTGCTGCCAACACGATCCCTTTATCGCTGTTCTCACTGTTCCAGCTGATGTTCGCCATCATTACACCCGGCTTGGTCGTTGGTGCTGTAGCGGAACGTATCCGTTTCACTTCCTATGTTCTGTTCATTGTCCTTTTTTCGTTGCTGGTCTATGCACCGGTTGCACACTGGAGCTGGCACCCTGAAGGTTTCCTTGCTAAAATGGGAGCATGGGATTTTGCAGGAGGGACTGTCGTTCATATCACGGCGGGTTGCGCTGCACTCGCAGGTGCGATGGTCTTGAAACGAAGAAAATCACATGTTGAGAAAAGAGAGATCCCGCCAGCCAATGTTCCTTATGTATTGATCGGAACAGGTCTTCTCTGGTTTGGATGGTTTGGTTTCAATGCCGGATCTGCTGTCGGTGCAACGCCACTTGCAGTAAACGCTTTTGGCACGACCACTACTGCTGCTGCTTCTGCCGGTCTTGCCTGGATGTTCTTTGATGTGATCAAGGGAAAGAAACCATCGGTACTCGGTTTTTGTATCGGCGCTGTTGTTGGACTGGTAGCCATCACACCGGCGGCCGGTTATGTTGGGATACCACAAAGTATCATTGTTGGTTTGGTAGGCGCCATTGTATCCAATATCGCGGTCAGCATCAAACAACGGTCAAAAGTCGATGACATGCTCGATGTATTTCCCTGTCATGGCATCGGTGGTATGACGGGCATGTTGCTCACAGGTGTTTTTGCCAGTACGGCTGTGCATGGAATTCCGGACGGTCCGAATGGTCTGTTTTACGGGAATCCTGAATTTTTCTTCACGCAGCTGAAAGCCATGGCGATCGTTGCGGGTTATAGTTTCGGTGTTTCTTATGGGATATTCAAATTCATCAACTTCGTCGTGCCTATGCGTGTAACTGAAAAAGAAGAAGAAGAAGGATTGGATGCATCCCAGCACAATGAAAAATACCTGCAGGGAACCTTACTGGTACACAATAACGGCACCATCGAAGAAAAAGCCGTAGAGCTTTAGTAAACAAAATCGAAAAAGGCACCGCGTTAATGGTATCCTCTTCTCGTAAAAGACGATACCTGCTGTGCCCTTTTCTCACATTAAAAATGCAATACAATGTTACAAAAATATTTTGTGGCAGCCATCCTCATGCTGTCCTGCACTTTCTCTATCGCCCAAACCGCTTCTGTTACTACCCTGATCGCAGATTCTGCCACCATTGGTGAAGAGCAAAAAAAAGAACCTGTGCTCAGCATAACCGGTTCCGTGGATGCCTATTACCGGAATGACCTGGCGGATGTGAAGACCAATAGCTATACCAGTTTCACCCCCCTGCACAATTCGTTCGCGTTGGGAATGGCGAGCATTAAGTTCGAACATAAAGGCAATAAAGTTTCCGCGGTAGCTGACCTGGGTTTTGGTCCAAGAGCAAGGGATTTCGCCTATACCGATGAGGGTGTAACGCAGGCTATCAAACAAGCGTATGTTTCTTATGCACCGGCGGATTGGATCAAATTCACATTAGGTACCTGGGCCACCCATGTGGGATATGAATTACTGGATCCGCAGTTGAACCGGAACTACAGTATGAGTTATATGTTCACCAACGGACCCTTCTCGCATACCGGTTTCAAGGCAGAGATAACAAAAGGAAAACATGGCGTCATGCTGGGTATTTCCAATGCGACTGATTACAGGATCCCACCGGATGGGTTCATAAACAAGAAATTTCTCCTGGCTCAGTATTCGTTTTCCCCAACAGAAAAAATAAAGATATACCTGAACTATGTGGGCGGACAAAATCCTGACACATCAAAAACAAACCAGTTTGATGCGGTGGTGACGGCTAAATTCAGTGATAAATTCAATGTCGGTTACAATGGAACCGTCAATTCAACACAGTTGTGGGATGGCACGAAGAATGTGGAAAGCAAATCCTGGTGGGGTTCTGCACTCTACATCAACTATGATCCGCAATCCTGGCTGGGCCTGACGCTCAGGGGAGAATTATTCAGCGATAAGAACCAGTTCAAGGCATTCAGTGCTGCAACAGAAGGAGGGAGTATCTTCTCCACTACTTTATCGGCTAACTTTAAAACAGGAGGATTTATTTTCATTCCTGAGTTCAGGCTTGATAATGCGAATAAAGAGATACTATTTACTAGTAAGAGCGGAGCATTCACGGGATCGGCTGCCAGTTTTATACTGGCTGCGGTCTATTCGTTCTGAGGGAATGGAAGGCAAGAGGTGACACTTTTCAAAAAAGGTGTCACCTCTTGCCCCGCCACCTCATGCCGAATTCCTTCCCGCATTGATGATCCCGAACGAACACCGCATCGCCAGTTTCTCATACGTGTCTTTCACCGGTGCCTGTACCAACTGTTCATCCAGTTCTCTTATTTTGGTCAGTGCGTATTGCTGTATGGTCACCAGTGGTAATACGATCCGTTCCCTCATTTGTATGGATAATTGTTCTACCGGGTAGTCCGCCATCAGTTCAGCTTGTCCGCTGATCTTTGACAGGTATTGTTTTGTCAGTTCATATTCCCCATGGATCATCTGCCATAATTCGCCAAACTGTTTATGATCCGACAGGTAAGCCGTCAGCGGGAAATAGGATTTTAACATGGCCATTTCGCAATTATCGAGCAATGTTTTAAAGAACAATGAGTGATGATATAATTTTTGCAATTCCGGCAACCTACCTTTCTTCTCCATCTCTTTCAATGCAGAGCCGACTCCATAATACCCGGTCACATTTTGTTTTAATTGGCTCCATGATCCCGCAAAAGGAACTGCTCTCAGGTCCTTTAATGACAGCCCGGAGGAAGGCCCTCTTTTAGCCGGCCGGCTGCCGATATTCGTTTCGCTGTAAAACCGAAGTGGACTAACGTGCAAGAGATAATCTGCCAGGTAGGGATGATCCCGTAACGACTTATAGGATCGATAACTCGCTTCGGATAATTCAACGAGCAAGGCTTCTTCTTTTTGACTGAGTGTGATATCCTTATTGGAGAACAGGTCATTGCTGATGCCGGCATTCAGCAATTGTTCCATATTGTATTGTGCCGCATCGACGGTACCGAAATTAGAACTCACTGTTTGTCCCTGTATCGTGAGTTGTATCTCTTTGTTAGAGATCGTCCGTCCCATCGAGGCGTAAAATTTATGTGTCTTACCACCGCCTCTTGAAGGAGGACCTCCGCGGCCATCAAAGAAGATCACATCGATACCATGTTGCCGGGCGATCGCGGTCAGTTCTTCCTTTGCTTTATAGATACCCCAGTTAGCCATCAGGTATCCGCCATCTTTTGTGCCATCGCTAAAACCCAGCATAATGGTCTGGCGATTATTTCGCCTGCCAAGGTGAGCCTCATATATTTCATTGGAATATAATGTTTTCATTACACCGGCCGCGTGCTGC
>DASYLC010000157.1:0-3189 GCA_036009775.1 Chitinophagaceae bacterium | reverse complement strand
CCGGAAATCGTCATGTCCGACGGTCCGCACGGTGTAAGGCCCGAACATGGACGTGACTGGAACCTGGATAATAATTCACTTGACTCCGGGACCTATTTACCAACCGGTGTTTGTCTCGCCGCTACCTGGAACCCTGCCCTGGGAATTAAGTATGGTACCGTACTCGGACAGGAAGCAAAATTCCGTGGCAAGAATGTAATACTCGGACCGGGCATTAATATTATACGAACAGCATTGAACGGAAGGAATTTTGAATACCAGAGTGAGGATCCTTATCTCGTATCCAAAATGGTGGTCGGTTATATAAAAGGTGTGCAGGCCCAGGGCGTTTCGGCCTGTGTTAAACATTACCTCGCCAATAACCAGGAACTATGGCGTCATACGGTAGATGTGCAAATGAGCGAAAGGGCATTGAGAGAGATCTACCTGCCGGGTTTCAAAGCGGCCGTTCAGGAAGGCAATGTCAACACCCTGATGAGTTCTTATAATAAGTTCAGGGGACAATGGGCATCACAGAATTATTACCTGCTTACCCAAATACTCCGAAAAGAATTTGGTTTCAAAGGAGTGGTGATGAGTGATTGGGATGCGAACACAAGCACCCTGCAACCTTTATGGAACGGGCTTGACCTGGAAATGGGTACCGATCTTCGCCGGCGTGACAATCCTGATTATGGTAAGTTCTGGATGGGCGATACCGTTGTTACATTAGTAAGAACCGGTCGTTTCCCGGAATACCTGGTCGATCAGAAAGTGAAAAGGATACTTTACGTGATGTATAAGTCCGGTATGATGAATTCAAAAAAAGAACCGGGTTCTTATAATACAAAAGAAAGCCAGCTTACGGCAGCCCAAGTAGCCGAAGAAGGTATAGTGCTGCTGAAAAATACAAGTGAAAGCGGGAATGCAATATTGCCGGTCGACAGGAATTCAGTTAAGTCGATCGCTGTCATAGGTTATAATGCGGAACGGAACCAATCGATGGGTGGCGGAAGTTCGCAGGTCAGGGCATTCTATGAGATCACGCCGCTGAAAGGGTTAAAAGCTTTGGCCGGTAACAAAACCAGTATCAGCTATTCAAAAGGATACGAGATCGTCCGCGGCGCCAAAGCAAATCCCGCATTGATAGCCGAAGCTGTTGAAGCGGCAAAGAAAGCCGATGTTGCCATTATCGTTGGCGGATGGACACACGGCTATGATTATTCAGTCTGGAGAGATAACCAATATGATGCGGAAGATTATGACAAACCCAATATGAAAATGCCTTTCGGCCAGGATGAACTGATCGATGCGGTACTGAAAGCAAATCCAAAGACCGTTGTGGTATTGATGGGCGGTGGCGCTATCGATATGAGTCAATGGGTGGACCGTGCTCCGGCTATTGTACAGGCATGGTACCCGGGCCTGGAAGGTGGTAATGCACTGGCGAAAATTATTTTCGGGGAAGTGAACCCTTCCGGTAAACTACCGATGAGCTTTCCGAAAAAACTGGAAGATGAACCCGCACATAAACTGGGTCAGTATCCGGGCGATTCAACAAGGATCGTCCATTATTTTGATGATATCTATGTGGGTTATCGTTATTATGATACATACAAAGTAGAACCACAGTTCGCCTTTGGTCATGGATTGTCTTATACAACATTCGAATACAGCGATCTTATCGTAACCGGTAAAGGAAAAGCCGCAATAATCAATTTTACGATAAAGAATACAGGCAAGGTCGCCGGTGCTGAAACAGCACAGGTGTATGTGAAGCAGATGAAACCTTCTTTGCCCAGGCCGGAGAAAGAATTAAAAGCTTTTGATAAAGTGTTCCTGAAACCAGGTGAGTCAAAGATCATCCGCATCAACCTGGATGAAAATGCTTTCCAGTATTACAGTGATATAGAAAATAAATGGGTGATGGAAAACGGGGACTATGAGATACAGGTGGGAGCCTCGTCAAGAAATATAAAATTACAGGGCAAGGTAAAATTGTAGTGATGATATACGGACGGGGATATAAGCAGTTATGGGTGTGGGCCACGGTAGCGTTGCTGTATACAGGATGCAACAAACCGGGAGGAGGTTCCGGGAATGTTGACCCTGGTCCATTGCCTGCATCAGGGATCAGTTACTGGTTAACAACCGGTGACAGAAGCAATCTTATTTCCAGGCAAACCACGGCACTGGATTTTGGCAGTATTTCCAATTCGTTACCTGTCATCACTGTTGATTCAACACAGGTATTCCAGCCTGTTGATGGGTTTGGCTATACGATTACCTCGGGCAGCGTACAGGTAATTAACCAGCTGCCGGCAGGAGAAAAAAATAATTTACTCAATGAATTATTCGGAAGCGGGGACAATTGTCTTGGCATTAATTTTTTAAGGATCGGTATCGGCGCCACGGACCTGAGCGCTTCTGTTTATTCGTATAATGATATGCCAACAGGTCAGACAGATCCGGGTCTGACACATTTCAGCCTTTCTTCCGACCAGGCAATGATCTCTATATTAAAACAGATCGTACTCATAAATCCAGCGATCAAATTGCTGGCGACGCCCTGGTCCGCCCCGGCGTGGATGAAAGATAATAACAGTTCGATCGGAGGCAGCCTGCTTCCTGCTTATTACCCGGCCTATGCCAATTATTTTGTGAAATATATACAGGCGATGCAGGCGGAAGGATTGACGATCTATGCCATCACTCCGCAAAATGAGCCCCTGCACCCGGGAAATAATCCGAGTATGTATATGACCGCGGCCCAACAGGCATTGTTCATAAAAAATAACCTGGGCCCTTCTTTCAATGCGGCTGGTATCACTACAAAGATCATTATCTATGATCATAATTGTGACAGACCAGACTATCCATTGGATATATTGAATGACGCGGCCGCCCGTCCCTACGTTGATGGGTCGGCATTTCATTTGTATGCGGGAAATATCACAGCGCTGTCGCAGGTGTATTCGGCATACCCCGGGAAGAATATTTATTTTACGGAACAGTATACTTCTTCAAGTGGTAGCTTTCAGGGAGACCTTACATGGCATATAAGGAATGTCATCATCGGTTCCATGCGCAACTATAGCCGGGTGGCACTGGAATGGAACCTTGCTACCGATCCTTCATACGGACCGCATACGACCGGGGGATGCGATATCTGTCTTGGTGCCCTTACCATCGGATCAGGAACCGTTACCC
>DASYLC010000156.1:0-5720 GCA_036009775.1 Chitinophagaceae bacterium | reverse complement strand
CGGAACGTATGGTGTCGGAAATCCTGCAACAGCTGCTAACACTGTAATTGTTCAGGTAAATGTTACAACTCCCGGCGCCTACACGATCACAACGAATACAGTCGGGGGATTAACGTTTTCAAAAACAGATATATTTTCCGCCACAGGTAATCAAAATGTTACTTTGAATGCAAGCGGTACCCCAACCATTGCGGGATCAAATACATTTACTGTCGGTACGGCCGGATGCACATTTGCAGTACCAGTTGTAGGACCCGCTGTCTTTACATTCCCGGGCTCACCCGGAGCCTGCACGGTTGCCACAGTAGCCGGAACGTATGTAAAAGGCACACCCCTGACAACCACCAATACTGTTACTGCCCAGGTAAATGTAACTACCCTGGGTTCTTATACAATTACGACCAATACAGTTGCGGGGATGACATTTTCAAAATCCGGTGTGTTTACTATACCAGGTATTCAAACAGTTATTTTGAATGGAGCGGGTAATCCATCGGTAGCCGGTACACATACATTTACTATCGGTACCGGGGGCTGTACGTTTGAGGTGATTGCCACCAATCCTCCTGCAGGTGCCGGAATATATAATTGTAAAATTGATGGTGTTTACACCTCATTTACCGACAGGGCAGAAGCAAGGACCTTAGATGATTTTTGGTCGCCAGCCAAACCTTACCTGTACCTGAACGGATATACGGGTCCGCCTGATGGGAATGTGGTACCACAGTTCCAGATATTTATCACGAAAAATGATGACTCGCCAATCGGAACAGGTACCTACAATGAGAACGGTATCATCACTCCGGGATACAGGATCGAGATCGATTATACTGTTCAGAATCCTGATTTGAGTACAACGATCTGGAATACTTCCAGTACATTATTTCCACCGCCCAATCCTCCTTTTACTATTATCGTTACCCAGGTAACGGCAACGAGGGTTAAAGGGACTTTTAGCGGAAAACTGACGAACCCGTTCCAGGGAAGTACACTTATAAAGACGATAACAGAAGGTAGTTTTGATCTGCCCATTCAGAATTGACGCTAGGGCGGAATTGTACCCGGTTGAGGAAGGAATTCAAATCTCCTTAACAGACTTTTCGATATTCCTGTCCGGTATCAGCCACATAATGGCGACCAGGACGATCATTATCCCGGATATCCTTGTATCCAGGAATGCTGCAGGTATCGCCAGCGTATAAAAGATGCAGGAAATGGTCCCTTTACGGGATTGTTTCTTCAGCAGGTCAAGCAAGACCTCGTTGTCCAGGTTGCATTTTTTCATCACCACCAGGAAAATATAATAGGCGACACCACAAAGGTTCGCCAGGACGGCATAGAGTATCACCGTATTCCTTTCAAAACTGTTCTCACCCATCCACGCGGTGGCAAAGGGAATCAGTGAAAGCCAGAATAACAAATGAAGATTGGCCCAGATAATACCTCCCCGCACATCTTTTATAGTATGTACCAGATGGTGATGATTGCCCCAGTAGATACCCAGCATTAAAAAACTGACAATATAACTTAGAAAAACAGGTCCTAATTCTCCCAATGCATGCCAGCTGGTATCATGCGGTACTTTCAGTTCAAGCACCATAATGGTCATGATAATAGCGATCACCGCATCACTGAATGCTTCCAGTCTTGTTTTTGTCATACCGCAATAATAAGTAATTTGTGGATATTCTTTATTAAGGACAGGTCCCCGCTTTATGGAGACAATCGATAAATCGAAAATCCGGGATCTTCAATTTTATATTACATGGTCAGTATTGAGACTGTACGACAGTTGGCTTTATCCTTCCCCGAAACAGACGAGCATCCGCACTTCGAAAGAAAAGCTTTCCGGGTGAAGAAGAAAATATTCGCCACACTTTCGGAAAAGGATATGACTGTCAGCTTGAAATTGACGGTAAGGGATCAGTCTGTGTTCTGTGCTTTTGACCCTTCTGTCATTTATCCCGTTCCCGGCGGATGGGGAAGGATGGGATTTACATTTGTTAACCTGAAAAAAGTAAGGAAGACCATGTTCAAAGACGCACTGACAGTTGCTTATTGTACCGTTGCCCCGCCGAAGCTGGGGGAGAAGTATTTACCAAAATGATAGCACGCTTTGCTACCCGTGGGGATCTATGGGTGATCAGGACTGCTACAAAGGGGGAGATAAAACTGGTCGCTGATCAGCATCTGCTACCTGTCTGCCAGCTATCTGCTATCTATTTGCTGCCTCCTTAAAGCGTCAATGTGAGCCCGTAGGCTCTACCTCGTCTTATATACAGTCGGTCTTGTCCGGCTACTTCCCTTCAAAAGCATTTGCTGAACCGTCGGATTCCTGCTCATCCAGGCCCTTTCGCTCATCCGGCTGTATGATTCTTTTTTCACCGTCCTTATTATCCAGGCCGGCAGTCTTCTCTTCTTCGGAAGTTACGGGTTTAATGACCCGGTCCTTTGCAGGGCCATTAGGATAGCCTTTAAAATCCTCGTCGATCTTATTGTCGGGGTGCCTGGCGATCTCTTCTTTCCGGGTGATTGGTTTATCTTTTTTAGCGGGCATAGTTTTTCCTGTACCTGCTTAAATTATTGTGCCATCCTTCGCCGTGTTCAGGATGACGGGAGTGCTGCGAAATATGGGTAGAGAACGGGAAAAATTTACCCCTCTGAATTATACCATTCCGAAACGATTGGCGGACGGGGAATTATGGCGAAATAGGAGAGCATGGAAGGTTGGGGGAACAGAGGAACAAGGAACAGATGAGGTTATGATGAAATGCTTCATTGTTCCAATACTTCAGCATTCTACATTCCTTGTTCTTCTGTTCAAAATTCTTTTTACCTTAAGGGTATGCAAGAACCGGGCTGCCTTAACTGTGGTGGCATTTTATTACCGAACCAGGATTTCTGTCCCGTCTGTGGCCAGAAAGCCAACACCAAACGACTTACCCTGCGTGAGCTGGGTTATGATTTCCTGCAGGTATTCATCAATACAGAAAAGGGCATTCTCCGTCTGTTAAAAGGATTGACCCTAAACCCCGGTAGAGTGGGGACAGAGTATATCGAGGGCCGGCGCAAGACTTATTTCAATCCCTTTACATTTATGGCGCTGTGTATCGCTTTCCAGGTGTTGTTCAATGGCTGGCTCAAACCCTATGGTGATCTTCCTGTTGTTGACCCGGTAGTAGAAGCAAGGATCCGGGATCAGGAGATAAAAGAAAAATATCTTCTTACTGTCAAACGTTCGGCCGGGCTCCAGGATTTTGTCAATAAGAACCTGAATACGGCTTCGGTAGCTGCCGCTCCCTTTTATGCCCTGTTCCTCTGGCTGTTTTTCAAACGGCGTAACAGGAATTTCGCGGAGATCATCGTGGCCTACCTGCTCTTTACGGCTTTCAGCAATATTTTATCCACTCTCTTGTTCTCTCCCTGGCTGGCTTATTACCGGGGCGAGCCCCCTTATTACTATATCATGTGTACCAGTTTTGTGTTGCAGACTGCGTATATAGCCTGGGGAATGAAAGGGTTTTATCATTTAAAAGGATCGGGCGGGTATATTAAAATGCTGGCGGCACTTAGTTTGATCGGCGTGATAGGTTTCATACTGCTGATAGCAGGATTTTTCATATTTGTCTATCATGGAGCTTATGAGGTATTTAGATATCTCTAGCGTTGTACTTTTTGTCCCGGCCTCTCCGCACCCGCCTGCGGGTAAGCAAGGTTAAATATCTCCCTTTCCATTTGCGCCGGTCTGCAGGACCATGTCCACGCGACTCTGTGAGTGGGCAATCATCTGTAGGATCTGTGGCCTAAACTCACTGTCTCAGCAAGTATTTTGCTTAACGAAGCTTACGTGTATTTTCTCTCTGCATTTTTCAGATTATTCGTGAAATTTGCAGCCAAACCATTTGATCGGCAAATCAGGCGGGTGTGCAGGTTCTTTGGCAAAAAACTTACGCAGTTCCTTCAAAATCATTATCTTAGTCTCTAAACCTTAAACCGAAATATGGCAGACGATAACAAGCATATATTCCTCAACCGTGACCTGAGCTGGCTTAGCTTTAACCACCGTGTTTTGATGGAAGCAGCAGATAAAACGGTACCGCTTTATAGCCGTATATCCTTCTTATCCATTTTTTCTTCCAACCTTGATGAATTTTTCCGGGTCCGGATGCCTTCTATCTTTGCGTTTACCAGTATCGAATCCAAAAAGATATCCCTTGAAGACGAATATCCCAGGGATCTTGTCGCACAGGTGCAGGCAACGGTGCACAAACAGCTGGAAGAATTCGGAAGTATATTGACCAGGCAGATCATCCCGGAACTGGAAGCCAATCATATTTATCTTTATTATAACGACCCGATCCGGGAAGAGCATAAGGAAATAGTTCGTGAATTCTTCTTGTCCAAAGTGCTTTCATTTATGCAGCCGGTCATTTTAAGAAAGGATAACCAGTCGGCGGTATTCCTTGAGAATAATGCCCTCTATTTTATTGTGGATGTGGAAGCGCCCGGCAAACCGGGTGAACATGTTTACGCATTGCTGAATATTCCTTCTGCTTATTTGCCGCGTTTTTCCGAACTGCCCATGGTGGGCGATGATCATTATATCCTTTTTATGGATGATGTTATCCGGGAGAACCTGGAAGAAGTATTTCCCGGGTATACGATACATGGAGCCTGGGGTGTGAAGCTGACCAGGGACGCGGAAATGAGTATTGAAGATGAATTTATCGGTGATATTGCGGAGAAAATTGAAAGACAACTGGAGAAAAGAGAGATCGGGAATGCGACAAGATTATTGTACGATCAATCCATGCCCGACCCTGTAAAAGATTTTGTACAGAAATACCTGGTGCTTCGCGATGAAGAAATGGCAAAAGGGGGTCGTTATCATAACCTGAAAGACCTGGGATCATTGCCAAATCCCCAAAAAGGAAAGCTGGCGTACAGCAGCTGGCCTTCCGCGGCACACCCGGGTTTTGATAACCATCGCTCGATCTTTGACAGCATTACTGAAAGTGAAAAGATACTGCACCTGCCTTATCATTCGTATAATTATATCCTGCGTTTTTTCAACGAAGCGGCGATCGATCCTTCGGTAAAGGAGATCTATGTTACACTCTACCGGGTGGCGGCCGACTCGCATATCGTGAATGCATTGATCAGTGCAGCGAAGAACGGGAAGAAAGTTACCGTGTTCGTGGAACTGAAAGCAAGGTTCGATGAGGCCAACAACCTTAAATGGAGCAAGAAGATGAAAGCGGCCGGTATCAGGATCATCAACAGTATCCCCGGTTTGAAAGTGCATGCGAAAGTGGCGCTGGTCAAAAGAGCGGAGAACAAGGAACTGAAGAATTATTCCTTTATGGCCACCGGCAATTTCAACGAGGCCACGGGAAGATTTTATACCGATCATGTATTCTTTACTTCGCAGAAAGAGATCGGGGTGGAGCTGGACTGGCTTTTCGATTATCTCCAGAGCCGCAAACAGCCGAATGAGTACATGAAGATACCGTTTGAGCACCTGCTGGTATCCCAGTTCAATATGATCAAACGATTTGAGAAGCTGATCGATAAGGAAATAAAGAATGTGCAGAAAGGCAGACCGGCAGGTATCATCATTAAGCTGAACAACCTCCAGGAAAGAGCGATGATCGAAAAACTCTACGAAGCCAGCAGGGCAGGAGTGAAGGTCCGGTTACTGGTCCGCAGTATCTGCAGCC
>DASYLC010000155.1:0-6165 GCA_036009775.1 Chitinophagaceae bacterium | reverse complement strand
TTCCCGATTCATTGGTCACCACACCGGTTACCGTTTTGTTTTGTGAAATCGCTGCCTGTTGAAACAGCAGGAGCATACATCCCAAAAGACATTTGAATAGCACTCGTTTTTTGATCATAAAACAGCAGTTTTAACGTTTGAAAAAAATAAAGCTGGAGCAATGAATGGCCCGCATGAAGGCGGGGAATTATTGATGGACGATCCGGGAAAGAAGTTCCGGGAAAAGCAATCTGGCCAGGTTGTGTAAAACACAGACTTTTTTTCATGTTGCAGGCAATGGTTGTTCAATAGCATCTTCAAACTGTTACAAGCACAAGCATCAGTTTGCGTATCAAAACAAAAACTTGCAGGCCCTGGTTCCAAATAGTATTGGTGAAGTATAAAAAATATAAGGCCTAATGGGAAGGACAAAAATACTATTATGCTAAAGATCAACTAGTTACAGACATATATTATTTTTCTTTATATAATACGGCTGTATGTGGTTTACTTTAATTTTTGCACACGGATCGGACGGGTGGGGACGGATACACACAGATTTCTGCTTCGCAGAATGACGGGTTTTCATGGGTAAAAAACATTTTTCTTTTGGTGTTTTCCTGTTTTTGCCGGGAATAGGGAATTGTAGTTTGGTGCCTATGAAGCATAAGGAAATTACTGATAAGATAATCAAGGCTTTCTATAAAGTATATAATATCCTTGGTTATGGATTTTTAGAAAAAGTTTACCTCAATGCTTTGAGCCTGGAATTGACGATTCTTGGTCTAAGGGTAGAAAAAGAAAAGAGAGTCCTTGTCTATTATTGCAATCATGTCGTGGGAGACTATAAAGCTGATCTGATTGTTGAAAATAGGGTAGCAGTGGAAACTAAAGCCATTCGTGTCCTGATAGAAGAAAATGAGCATCAGTTATTAAACTATCTAAAAGCCACCACGATCGAGGTAGGACTGTTATTGAATTTTGGCACCCGGCCCCAGTTTAAACGTAAACTGTTCGATAATGATAAAAAAAGACGTTAAAGAAGTGGGTCCCATAAGAAAAAATGAGAATTTATCACCTGTGAATCATCGGTATTAATTCTGCGAAGCAGAATTAAGATCCGTATGTGTCCGTCCCACCCGTCCAATCCGTGTGCCTGTATTTAAATCGCCTTGATCTCCATGATCTTTTCCTCAAACTCCTCATTGCTCACGAAAGAACGGTTCCTGACCTGGATCACCGTATTGATTCTGCGAAGCAGAATTAAGATCCGTATGTATCCGTCCCACCCGTCCAATCCGTGTGCCTGCATTTAAATCGCCTTGATCTCCATGATCTTTTCCTCAAACTCCTCATTGCTCACGAAAGACCGGTTCCTGACCTGAATCACCGTATTGATTCTGCGAAGCAGAATTAAGATCCGTGTGTATCCGTCCCACCCGTCCAATCCATGTGTCTGTATTTAAATCGCCTTGATCTCCATGATCTTTTTCTCAAACTCCTCATTGCTCACGAAAGACCGGTTCTTGACCTTTGTTTTGTAGGCATTAATCGTATGAACAGAATACTGCAGGATCCGGGCGATCTTTTCGTTATCATGGATTCCCATACGGATCAGGGCAAAGATCCGAAGATCAGTA
The DNA here is from genome assembly GCA_036009775.1 of Chitinophagaceae bacterium. GTDB lineage: Bacteria > Bacteroidota > Bacteroidia > Chitinophagales > Chitinophagaceae > JJ008. The sequence continues at coordinate 4,546 of DASYLC010000155.1, read as the reverse complement.
TTGAGCAATTCTCCTTCCCGTAATTCAATGCTGTTATCGGGAGAGAACAATGCGTTGAATTCGGCTACGAAATTGGGGAACAGTTTCAGGAATACCCTGTCAAAATTCTGTAACAGGTAGTCCTTTTCTGCCCGCAGATTGATATTGTTGACCAGGAATTTTATTTCGTCCAGTTTCCGCTCATTTACTTTTTGTTCCAGTGATTTTTTAAACCGCTCTATCTTGTCAAAGAATTCAGAGTTTACGTTAAAAAAGTAGCCGATATACTCTTCTTTGAACCGGTTGGCCTCGGATAATTTATTATTAACCTCGGATAAGCGGTGATTGATCTCCTGGTCCTTCAAATGAGCATCCGTGATGATCTTTTTTGCAATTTTTAGTTTTTTAACCTGTCGCAAAACAACGATGATCAACGCTACCACACCCAGAAGCAATAAGGTAACTATGATCGCATACGTGACGAGGGTCCTTTTTTGCTTTTCCACCAAACCCAGTTTTTCGCTCTCTATCAGGGGTAAAATATCACTCACCCTTACTTTTCGCTGGCGGGCGCCATAGAATGTAGCATCCGCAATGGCCAGTTGTATAAACACAGATGCATTTCCCACATCTCCTTTTTTATACAACAGGTTCGCGAGGTTAAAAGCTGCCGCAGTTTCTTTTGTCGAGGATCTGATATCGCCAATGACCGCCTGTTCCAGTAAATTGATGGCCGAATCATTTTGCTGGTTCTGTATATAGATATCACTCAGGGTGGAAGCAGTCAGCGCAATCTCATGGTTGGAAAGTCCCGGCCGCAACATGAGTTGCTTATAATTGACCAGGGCCCTGTCCTTTCTCCCGGAACGGATATCCTTCAGACCGCTGAAATAGGCATGCTGAAACGAACCGGGAACAGATAAATGGAGTGCCGAATCCAGGTAATTGTTTCCCTTTTCCACGTAACCCGGGGAATGATAACCACCATTATCGAAATCCGCCAGGTCGTAATAATAACGGCCTGCCAGCAGGTAATATTCAATCTTCATACTGTCGGGCATATCGTTAACAAAGATCCGGTTCAGTGAATCGGAAGCCTCTTTATATAAACCAGCCGACACCAGCGAAAAACCAAGTTTAAGTTTTGCCAATTGCATCCGCGAATGATCCCCGAGCTGAAAAGCGATTTCCTGGAGCTTTTGAGCATAGCGGTAGGCCGAATCATACTTGAACACCTTGTACTCATCGAATAATAAAAGACAGGTGTTGAACCTTGACAGTAGAATATCATCTGCGGCAAAATTTCGTTTGATGCTGTCAATAGCTGCTTGTTTCTGTTTGTCATACCCGGGTGCCTTCTTTATTTCAGCATGGAGCTCTTCAATGGTAACCTCATGACCGGACTGGGGAAATACGTAGCAACAGCATTGTAATAACAAAGCAAGGAATATAGTATGACGCATATAAAAGGAACTGCCTGTTAATTACCGGCAAAATACTGAATCTTGAAGGAATTAATAAGTATTCAAAAACTTGTCCGCGATTATATCCATTTGCAGGAATACGAATCGCCTGAAGCTGAGGATACAGCAGGAACCCGGACAGCTTATTGACATCGTTTAATTCTTTGCATAAAAATAGATAGCTGTACCTGCCAGGAATGCAAACTCATGAATTACACGCAGATAGTTTACAAAGAATGGGACCGGGAAAAGATAAAAAGCATCCGGCTGCCTTTCTTCACGGGCATAATTGCCAGGTGATCGCTTGGTTGCCGGAAGTTTTCCCCGGGTAAATTGCCGGATCTGCGGATATAATTCAAGTATGTTTTCGAACATTTTTTAGACCAGGGGAATAAAAATAGAACATCCGGAATTTAAATGGAGAAAAATATTTGACTTTGGGGATCACTGGTATTTGTACAATAAAGTAGTTTTGAGATGTGCAAGTACATGTCTTGGCGGTCAGGCTGGCCGACCCATGACAAAAGACGAATAGACAATGATTGACATTTTAGACAAAGCAACGTTGTTTGAAAAGGCACCGGGTGCCCATATTACAAATAGCAAACAAAAAGCGTATTTCTTTTTCATGCTGATAATTTTCCTGTACCTGCTCATTTACTTTCTATCATTCCTTTGTTACTTCTGCACGAACAGGAAATCCCGCTTTCTGGCATTCAGTATTATTGCCTCTGGAAATGCTTTCCGGATATCTTCCTCCACATTTGCATTATCAAAAGGCAGGATATGCATCGGGATAATGTTTTTTGCAGCGATGAAATGATTCGTAGTGACTACGGCTGCAGAATCATACACATGCCAGAAAGGCAGAAAGAGGTAATCAATATTTCTTTCCTTAAAAGCAAATTTTTTATATACTTCAGCTATCGGATCCGCATCAGCCAGGTGCAAAATAGTCTTACCCCCTATTTTAATAAGATAAACAATGTTCACTACAGCATAATTAGTTGGACCATCATGGTTAATCCACCAGCTTGTTACAGAGAAACCCGGGAAGTGTTTTTCGAATGACCCTTCATTCATTTTGAGGTCTATATTTATTACCCTGTCTTTCAACTTAACACTGTCCCGGTTGGCCTCTTTAATTTTCTCGATAACCTGCCGGGAAGCCATGACGACGACAGAATCATTGTGCTTTAGATATTCCAGGATCATCCCGGGATTAAAATGGTCCTCATGCGCATGAGTTATCAAGAACAGGTTGACATTATCATAGGGAGATATTCCTTCAATTATTTTTTTACTTTCCGCTTCAGCGAGCATATCGATTTTTGCTTTATTAGGTGGCCGGATCTTAAACAAGGCATCGATCAGTATTTTACTTCCGTTTACGTCGATCATAAATCCCTCATTGGCGAGGTAAGTAATTTTATCCTGGGCGAAACAGGAAAAAATGCAAAGAAGCAAAAGGCTTAAGCAGCAAATTCTCTTACCTGTTTTAGTATTTTTCAGAAATGGCATATAGTGGATATATTATTAAGTTTTTAAACCAGGGGGTTATTCTTTTATTTTCTACATGATAAATAAACAAGGATATAAATTATATGAATGTTTGTCATTTCATTTGTAAAGAAAAAAATAGTACGGCGAAGTATTCACCTGAAAAACACGGGTACTGCCCAGGTTGACCCCTTCAGAACCATACGATCTCTTTGAAACTATTAAACCGGTACAATTTCATAAGGATACTTATCAGGACGCCATTCCTCCCTTACCGCAGAATTGATCGTAACAGAGGTCTTGAAAACAGCCGTCTTATTCTCCTGGCCGGTATGCCCCGTCCAGATCATTCCGGGTGTTGTCATTAGCAAAAGACCGTATTCATCACCCACAACCCAATAGCCGTTAGCAGCCGGCCTGTACCAATCCATTTCATATTGCCGGATGATAGTATCTCCGCTTGATTTAGTATCATCTACAACCAGCCCGATTTCACTGGCATACAAAATATCATTTACAGAAAAATCGCCCTCTGCCGGGTTCTTCAGGTCATGACGGGCAATATACTCAAGCAGGTTACCGGCAGGATCCAAAAAAAATATGGAATGGGAGTTCCAGTGCTGGAAGTTGACGACTTCCTTCATTGGATCTCTTTCGTTGGTCGGCCTCGGATTTATTAATGCTGTCCTTTTTTTTTGCCACTCAAAGGCTTTGTATATCTTGTTTTCAGGGATATTAAAAGCAAAATGATAAAAAGGCCGGCTCCCCTGAGTTGTTTTGACAAAGACCAGTTTCGTTTGCCCGGCGCGTATAATAAGTTCCCGCTGCGTTTCCGACACAACCGGGAACCCGATTACTTTCTCATAAAAATTCCTCATTTCACTTAATGATGAATGTGTTTCCAGTCGTAAGGATGAGATAAGATTTTTTTTAACTGTTTTGACGGCATTTGTACCCAATAAATTATGTGCGTTAATAAGAGAGAATATCCCGGCTGATGCGGACAATTCAATAAATTTTCTTCTTTTCATTTTTTAACATATTAATTGATCATAAGAGCCCGGGGATAATTATTGATCAATGTCCTTCCCTTCTTTTAATGCCAGGATCATTTTTTCAACCATGGCTTTAAATTTTTCATCGGGTGCAAGGGCAAGTGCTTTCCGGGCATAATACAATGCTTCCTTATTGTTTCCCCTAGCAGCATGTCCCCTTGCCATACCGATAACAGCAGTTGCTGCCCCCGGATTCCTTTCGTAATTCAAATTGAAGAGATCGAAAGCTTCTGTTACTCTTTTCTTCCGTAAGATACTCCCGGCATAAGCATTCAACTCTGTCATAGTTGCCGCCGCCAATGCCTTTTTTAAAACTGAATCTGACTCTTCCTTTTTCCCCAGTTTGTCCAGCAGGCCTGCGAGAGTTGACAAAGCATTAAAATGAGGTGCGCCAAAAGATCCATTGACTGATTGATAAGCCCATTGCAGACCCTCGTCCAAATTTATATTATTCTCGAGGCAGTATCTTGCAGCCAGGAACATATTCTGCCAGTAACCATTAAAGGCCCCCGTTGTAACTTGCTTGCGAAGGAGCGCAATCATTTCCTT
>DASYLC010000154.1:0-3481 GCA_036009775.1 Chitinophagaceae bacterium | reverse complement strand
GGAAAGATCATTTGCGGTGACGGGCTGGAGCCGGCCGAACTTCCGGTAAAGACAAGGGTGTCGATGAACTTCTGGTGTTTTCATCCGTCATTCTTTGAGTATACCCAGGATCTTTTTGCCGCTTTTCTAAAAGACCATGGCAAGGAATTAAAATCAGAATTCTTCATACCTATCGTTGCCGACCAGTTTATTAAGGAAGGTGGTACGATACAAGTGATCCCGACAAGTTCCCTATGGTTTGGTGTTACCTATAAGGAAGATGCGCCGTTCGTTAAGCAAAGTCTTGACCGGTTGATCGCTGATGGCGAGTATCCAACCAGTTTGTGGGCTTGAGCGATCCGGTAGGTTACTGCTGCCCTGTCATATCCTGCTTTTTAAGTTTTTCATCCTTACTAATGGGGCCTGACCTATGCGTTGTATAACATGTATAAGCGGCCCGCCAGGACTCCAAAATAAATGTATAATAAGGAACAGACTGATTCCCCACCGGACAGCATAACCCGGAAGCAATAAAAAAGCTGCCCGGTTCCGGACAGCCTTTAACTTTTATAGGGAATTATCTTAGTTCACTTTTACCATGTAGATATAATCTTCTACTTTATTCACCTGTTCGGTTCTTTCCATCCCGGCGATCTGTGATTTGGATGTAAGTTTCAACCGCTGGTAAGCAGTGTCTGATTTTTTCAGATCATCCAATGCTTTGTAAATGTATTTGCCCTGTATCGCGAATGTAAACCCTTCGTTGCTGTTCTGTCTTGCATTCAAGATACCTACTACTTCCCCATTACGGTTCAGGATAGGGCTGCCGCTGTTTCCATGGTTAGCGGCTATTTCGATCTGGCAGCTGAGTGTATCGCCATTGAAACCGGTCAGTGAGCTCAGGTATCCCTGTCCATAAACGATCTCATTTTTAGGATAACCCAGTGTGAAGATCGGTTCGGCTAACCTCGCAGATGATTTACTGATAGAATAGGGAACAGAAGTATAAGGCTTAAAGCTCTCATCATCGATCTTCAAAATGGCAATATCTTTTGTTCTGTCGGTGTACACTATCCGGGCAATGAACTCACCGCGGTTATTCTGAACAGCAATATGTTTTGAATTGGCTATAACGTGGTAGTTCGTAACCAGGTAGCCTTTCGGATCAATGATAAAGCCGGTGCCGCCTGATTTATAGATGATCGGTGCCGTTTTATCTATCCTGATGCTGTTCTTTACACTCTCGATCTCATTACCCTGTTTGGTAGTCGCATTTCGCAGACCAGTGATCTCTCTTTTCAGCGTATCGTAATCAGAATTTGTTTTTGGCGCAAACGCCCATACCAATGCTGAAATGCCCAATGCAGTGATACCGGCAATACTTGCTGCAATAGCCGCCACTCTCCGGTAACGCTTCCACAGGTAAACGATCTTGGCCCCTCCTTTCAGTCTCATCGAATCGATCTTGCCCTGTTCGGTCAGATCAATATGGACCGTGTTCAAAGTGGCTTTGATATTCTTGCGTTCGCCGAAATGGTTCAGTTGCTGCAGGAATAAAGTATGTTCGACCACCAGCTGATCGACCTCGGCACTGGTCTTGCGGAGGTTTTCAAAATGGAGACGTTCATCCGGGGTCATTTCCCCGCGGATATAGCGCTCGACAGTTGCCAGTATTTTAATATCATCCATCACCGTTTCCGTTTTTATAATGAGCAAAAAATATCTTTTTCAATCGCATCAGGCACTTGTACTTCTGGTTCTTGGCATTGTCGGCATTGGTATAACCAAAATTGACAGCGATCACCTGCATATTCAGTTTCTGCAGGTAATAGGCTTCGAGCAGGCTTTTACAGGGTTCGCCCAGGTTATTGATAGCTTTTTCCATCATTTCAAACTCGGCATTCCGCTGGTCATGATCTTCCAGCTCTTCGTCCACGGCCACTACTTCTTCCATATTATCGCCGGGGGCAGAATACCGATTTTGCTGCTGCAACCTTTTGAGCCATAACCGTCTGCATACCGAATAGACAAACGTTTTTATCAGGCAATTAAGCTCAAACCCTTCCGATCTTACCTTTTCATAAAGAACTATCATGGCTTCCTGGAAGATATCCTTAGCATCGTCGGCAGAGCCGTTGTTATTGATTACCAACGATTGAACCATGTTATAGTTCTCCTGGTAAATGGTCTCTACGGCCTTTCTGTCACTTGCGGCTAATCCTTCCAGTAAAGCTTTTTCGTCAGTCTGTACTTTCACATTCCATTGTTTAATACGGGATTTTAAAAATAGTAACCCTCAGCCATCTAAAAAAAATTATAAAACCCGGGTTACCTTTTCCCTTTCCGGGTATTAACAGCGAAATATTTCAACAATCTCAAAAAATCGAAACATGAAAAAATTCTTAGCAATCGTTGCTATCGCTTCTTTAACAGTAGCTTGCAACAACAGCGGTGAAAAAACTGAAACTGCAGATACTGCTACAAAAGTTGTAGGTGGTGATACAGTTACAAAAGTAACTACTACTGATACTACAGTTAAAAATGAAGGTGACACTACCATCAAGAAAGAAGTTACCACAGATACTGCAAAGAAGTCTAACTAATTGTAACGCTTTTAAAGGCAAGCAATCCAAAGGGCCTTCCCCTCAAAGGGAAGGCTTTTTTATTTGTATAGTTCCCTGATCCTGAGCTAAAAAACATTCGCCTTTCCCCTTATTTAAGCTAACTTTGCCGCTTCCCTATCAATCATTAAAACAGCATTCACCCGTGACCACTTTTGAATCGTTAGGCATTGAACAAGGCCTGCTTAACTCGATAACTGCACTTGGTTTTACAGAACCAACACCGATCCAGGAAAAAGCTATTCCCGTCCTCCTCCAGGGTACCAAGGATTTTATTGGCCTGGCACAAACCGGGACCGGCAAGACCGCCGCATTTGGGTTTCCTCTTTTACAATTAATCAATAAAGAGGATCGTTTCCCGCAGGCATTGATCGTTTGCCCTACCCGGGAACTCTGTCTGCAGATAACCAGCGACCTTGAAACATTCAAGAACAAGAAAGCGAGTGTCAATGTAACGGCAGTGTATGGTGGTACTTCCATCAGTATGCAGATCCGCGATCTAAAAAAAGGGACGCATATAGTGGTGGCTACACCCGGTCGCCTGATCGACCTGATCGAAAGAAAAGCGATCAACCTGGAGAAGATCCATTACGTGGTACTGGATGAAGCCGATGAAATGCTGAACATGGGTTTTAGGGATGACATTGATTTTGTATTAAAAAATACTGTGTTGAGAGAAAGTATATGGTTGTTTAGCGCGACCATGCCTACTGCGGTTAAAGCCATCTCCAAAAACTTTATGACTAACCCGATAGAGGTTACCATGGGAAGAAAGAATACAGCCAATGAAAATATAGACCACCAATATTTTATTACACCTGCGCATAACCGTTATGACACATTAAAACGCCTGGTGGATTTTAATCCGGGTATGTATGGTG
>DASYLC010000153.1:0-36191 GCA_036009775.1 Chitinophagaceae bacterium | reverse complement strand
GATCTCCTTCCGGTGTTTCTGCAGGTTCATTCCAAAAATCTCGATCGATCCCGACCCCGGTTTTATCAATGTAAGCAGCATCCGGATCGTCGTAGATTTACCTGCCCCGTTCTGACCGAGAAAGCCATAGACCTGCCCCTCCTCTACGCTGAAGGAGAGATCGTTCACGGCCTTGACCTCCTTAAAATCTTTGGTGAGATGTTTTACCTGTATGACTGCGTTGCTCATTGATTAGTAAGGCAAAAGTATTACAAGCCCGGCCCCGGCATCAAAGTATTTTCAGCTTTATGAAAATATTTTAATGAAAAGACTTGCATTTATAAGGGCAAGGTGTTAGGTTTGTTTTGCATTCGGAAAACCACATATATCCACGTAAAACTACGTTAAACATCTGTACCTGATCCTTTGACTTCCCCTGTTCCTGTACAGTCTTTTTTAAAGTACTCTTGCTGGCTGTGTTTTCCAATCCAAACTAACATCCAATATTTCTGTGGGCCGTAAATCCCTAAGAAATGACTAAGTACGCTGTTTTTATTTTCATCCTGGCATTTAGGATATTATACCATCCTTTAAGTGCCAAATCAGATATACCCCCTTTTGCCAGCCCATTACCTGTTTCTCACAGCACCAGTGCCACTCCACCAGCGAAAGTCATCAGCTTTGATGGCAGTATCACCAGTAATAAAGTGATCCTGAACTGGGTAGTCGGAGAGAACGAGACCGCCGACCAGTTTGAAGTGGAAAAGAGTACCGACGGTAAGAACTTTACCATGGCCGCCCTTGTCTTTGGAACCGATAAACCTGCCACAGACAAGTACCAGTTTTATGAAAAAGCTGGCAACCAAAGGACCCTCTACCGCATCAAGTTGATCAATAAGAACCACCAGTCAGAATATTCTGCCGTGGTGGAAATTAATCCTAACGTTTAAAAACTAAAAAATATGAGCCGTTCTGTGAAAAAAGTATTGCGTGAAGAATATAACCGGATAAAGAACGCAATCGAAAAAATGATCAAACCCAAAAAACAGGAAGCAACACCCCAATTGGTTTTACAGCCTGTCCGCGAAAAAAAATATTTGAGGGGTACTCGTCTTTTTTAATTTTTTTCATACACTTAGAGTACCACTGAGCATTAGCCCCTTTCAAGGGGCTTTCTCGTTTTTGAGATAGAATTGCTTCATAAGATTATGCTGAAACCGGTAAACTGTTTCTACGGTTTACCGTTTCCCAGGTAAGATTGCAGGCTCACCACATACTCTTCAAAGGCCCTGATACCGGGCTTTGTTATTTTACAGACCGTTTGCGGGTAATTGTCCTTGAACTGTTTGATCACATCGATATAGCCCGCGTCTTTTAATTTTTGTACCTGTACACTCAGGTTACCCGCGGTCGAGTTTGTTTTCTCCCGTATAAACGTGAACTCGGCCTCCTTCACACTGATGAGCAGTGACATGACGGCCAGCCGGAGCTGCGAGTGCAATATGGGATCTAGGTCTTTAAACATTGGCCTGTGCTAATCCTTTTTTTGCACTCCTGTAATCTCTTTCCATGATAATACCCGGGATAAGCCAGGCAAACACTGCAGAAAATGCTATTAACAACAGGTCGGTTTTAACTGGCGTAAACACAGTGATCACGCAGCAGACCCAGCAAATAATTCCGCCCCATAACATGGGTCTGAACTTACAAGCAGCACCAGTGATAAAGGTGGGCATCCCGTACAGTACGAGGAACAGGGGACCTACAAACTCGTATAGCTGGAAGGGCGATTCTTTCCCGGACAATTTGGAATACTCCTCCGCCACCGGCTGCCAATGATAACCCATCGTATTTACGATCAGGATCATCAACCCGATACAGATCCCAAAGCCGAGCCATACATAATCCATATAGATATCATCATAAGTAGTTACTTTCCTGTCCTTACTTTCTTTTCTGCTGATGAATATTTGCGGGATGATCGCCAGGATGGTGAGCCAGTAAATATCGAAAGGCAGGTTGTAATCCAATTGTATCTCAGTGAATTTTACCAATGAGCACACAGCCACTACTGTTCCCCACAACATTGCACTCCTGCCTGTATCATGGTAGGAATTCTTTGCCTGGCTGATCATTTTGGCGATCAGGTCAAGGCTTTCTTTCTCCGTTAAATTCTTTTCCGGCTGTGTCATAAAAAATTATTTAATAGCGGTTTTGTTCCTGGAACGAAGCAGATGAGCAGGTATGATATAGCTGACAAGGATAGCAGCGGCCCCGAATAACATCTGGTAATCATAGCTGGTAAACGTACTTCCGATCGCCAGTGCCCAGGCAAAGATCCCGCCAATGATCAATGGCCTGAACCGGATAATACTCCCGGATACAAATGTGCCCAGGCCATACAGCATGATAAAGAAAGGGAATACCACGCTGTCCCATCCCAGCCGCGTCAGGATCATACCCAGTACAAAAAAACTGGCGGCCATGCCGCTCCAGAGATATTTTATACTGTCATCGATATAGGTCGTGGCCTTTTTTGTTTTTTCTTCCTTCCTGCTTTGATAGATCGAAAAGATGATCCCGACAATGACCACCAGCCATACGAGATAATGTTTCTCATACTCAAAAATATGTTTCAGTACAAATTGTCCGGTGCAGGCAATAAAGGTCAGCCATCCCCATACGAGGAAATAGATACTGTTGTCGGAGATATCCTGCCTGGTCTTGCTGATCATCGACCGGATCAGTTGCAGGCTTTGTTCGGGTGAAAACTGTTCCTCTTCCATTGATTCTTTATTTAAATGTACCTGCCCCCGTATACATACAGGAGCAGGTCGGGCAAGAATTTTGGGCAGTGTCTCACCCGATAGCTATCGGGTTTGAAATTAGCCCGGATAAAGAAGAAAATTGAACCACCCTTCCTTCGTCAGGGCAGGCTGCGGCACATCGGAAACATAGGTTTTTCACATAGAAATCTATATGTTCTCTCTGTGTACTATGTTCTATCTGGTTCAGGGTTTTCAAAATGAGACACTACTTAATTTTGTTACTTTATTTCGGAAAGAAAATAGTTTGTCTGGCCCAGTCCCCAGTTCGGGTCAAGACTGCTGGCCGGTTTGAAGGTCTTGAATTTGCTGATCGCTGTTTCAAATCTTTTCTTCGCTTCCTTTTTGTCGCCGCCATATTGTTCCGGGGTAAAATAAAGGTCCTGTCCCTCGAGCATGTATATTCTTGGATTCTCCGGGTTTAATTTTTTAGCATTTTCCAAAGCCGCTGTTGCGATCGGGGCATACTGCTGGTAACGGGCCATGGGATTTGCCATCAGTCGTAAAGAAGCCAGCATTTTTTTCACCACCCAGATCTCGGAATTGTCTTTGCTCAGTTCTTCTGCCTTATTCAATAACGTCTCTGCCTTATCTGCGAGCGGGTCGATCGATGAAGCTTTATCGCCGAAGCTACCATCCATGCTGAATGTATACCCGGCATTGACATTGGCAAGGGCCGCATAATAAAAAGGAAGCCATTGTGCCTTCTCCGCATTGGCGATCCTTTCAAAAGAATTGGCCAGTGTGATGAGCGCATCATGATCCCGGGTAGAATCAATAGCGGGTACGAGTACTTCCATCGCTTTTGTATACCGTTCACTTTGTGCAAAACCTGCAGTCACCAGTAAAGCGGCGACCAGGAAAGAAAAAAACTTTTTCATTGTCTTGTTTTTAGATGTGAGGGGTTATTTATGTTGTTGTTGTTTCAATTTTTCATACTCTTTTTCCGCAGCATTCTCTTTGGAAAAATTGTATGCTTCAAAATACTGGATCACCATAGCGATCCCCCATCCCAGGGTGGACCATACAGGCCAGGGTATGCCACGACCGGTATGATCATTGGTCAGCAGCCATATGGCCCATAAAAAAATATTTACCACTACGTACGTGACCATACCTCTTTTGAAGGCGGCTCTTCTCCTCGCAATAGCCCAGAGTGCCGGGTCTTTCTCTTTCGGTGGCGATTGTTCCTGTTCCATATAAATTGATTTAAATCGTTTATAAACCGTTATTGATCACTTCATCACTCCTGTCCACTCCAAAACTAATATAGGCACCGATGAATACGAACATCCTGGATGTAGGCACGATCGCTTCCTTCCGGTATCCGTTGTAGGAATAATTATACCCATAGGTTTGTTTGATATTGAAGATATTACTTACCTGGAACACATAGACCGCATAGCTCTTCGGATCCTTCTTACCGATAAATGGCAGGTAATTGATCGAAAAACTCACATTGTGGTAATCCGGGATCGTACCCCTGTCGTTGAATTTATAATTGCCGCCATCGTAACCGATATTATAATAAGGACGGCCGCTGGCATAGTTATACGCCACGTTCAGGTTCGTTTTAATTTTTTGTACAAATTTCTTTATCACCAGTGAGCTGGTATGCTTTGCCGCAAAATTGGGCGTAATGGCATAGGGGAAATTCAAAAAATCTCTTTTGGTATCCAGGTAAGAATACGAGATCCAGTAATCAAGATCTTTGATCGTTTTTTTGTCTCTCCAGAAAAACTCTATCCCTTTCGCATCACCAAAGCCTTCATTGTTTACGGCGGATTCCCTGAAACCAACCGGGCCTGTTTTGACCAGGCTATGATATTTTTTATAAAATACCTCTGCCCGGAACGAACGGCTATTCGCTACTTTCTGGTATTGCAGGATATAATGATCGGCCCTCATGAAATCCAGGGTATAAGGAGAAGGCAGGTACCTTCTTTCAGGATCCTGGTAAAAAATACCATAGGCGATCGACGCCTGGCTTCCTTTCCCGAGTTTATAGGCTACGGAAAGGCGGGGTGCAACATTCACTTTATCGAGCAGCGATGAGTATTCAAGACGCAGGCCTGCCTTTAATGCCAGCGCACTGGTGGCATATACATCTGCTTCTCCAAAAACGGCATTGATATGGCCTTTCAACGTATCGTAATATTTTTGCCCGTCATAGGCCGTATAGACGGACTTATCATTTCCGGCGTTGTATTCTGTACCAAAACGCACAGCGCTCAAGCCTTTCAGCTTTTTCTCCAGCACCATCTTGGCATTGAAATAACTGCCATTTGTTTTGATCGCAAAATTCCTGAACTCAAGGTTGGTGAGCAGCACATCCTGTTTATGCTGATCCTGCATATTGGATCTGATATCATCTTTATTATTCGAATAAGAAACACCCAGGTTGATCTTCCATCCTTTGCCGAGATTCTCTTTCCAGGCCAGGTTATTATAGAAATTCCTGTTGCCGATCGCAAACTTATCCAGGTAACCCAGCGAGTCGATGCTGTTATTGGTAAACGCCAATTTGTTGCTGCTGAAATAACCATAGTATTTGAGCATCCCTGTTTTGGAGGTTTTGATCCGGAAATTAGCATCCAGGGTATGATAGGTAGGCACTTTGGAGAAATCCTGTTTTTGTTTGATCAGGGCAAAAGCAAGACTGAGGTCGGTATAGCCATAATCAAATCCCCAGGATGATTTTTTGTTTTTGGCAAGATGCTGTAACCCTGCATTGGCACTCAGCACGGTGATGCCCAGGTTGGCAGAGGACTGTTCGGGAAGATCGATCGATTCGAGTATCAATGCCGATGATAAAGCCTGTCCGTATAAAGCGGAGTACCCGCCCGTACTGAAAACAGTTCCTTTGAATATAAAGGGAGAGAACCGTCCGAACTGTGCAATATTGGGAACGCTGCTGTAAAAGAAATTATTCACCAGCGTGCCATCGATAAAGGTTTTTGTTTCGGCGGCCGTACCACCGCGTACATATAAACCCTCGCTTTCTCCTACCTGTTGTGCACCGGGTAATGTTTTTAATGCTCCGGTAATATCGCCATTGGCGCTGGCGGTAGTAACGATATCGATAGGATCCAGGACAGCGGCTGCTTTTTTCCTGTCGCTGGCTTCAAACGTACCGGCTGAAAGTACAACGGCTGTCAGTTCACTGATCTCCTCCTTCATGGTGGCATCGATGGTGAGCACAGCGCCTTCAAGTTTTATGGTTTGTTCGACCGTCTTATAACCGATCGAACTGATCACCAGCACCTGCTGTCCTTTTTCCGTTGTTTTAAAAGAATATTTCCCGGCTGAATCGGACGTACTCCCGTCATAACTGTCTTTGATAGAAATGCTCACCCCGGTCATGGGTTTTGCTTTATTGTCTTTGACCACACCTTTGATGGTGACCTGTGCCGAAAGGCCCTGGAAAAGAGCGGCACCCAGTATCAGCAACAGTCCGAAATTCATTTTTCTCATATCGAATCCATATTTGGAACGCAAACGTAAAGTAGTTTATAATATAAACCAAATTAATTTTAAACAAAAAAACCGTCCCGCTCATGCAGGACGGCCGGAACCCCTATATAAAACCAAGCTCTTATTGCTTTACGATCTTTTCCTGGGCTGTTTCACCGCCACAACTCGCTTTTACGAGATACAAACCGCTTTTCAGACTGCTTATATTCAGCGATTCGGTCTGGTTGCTGCTGTTCGTTTCTACCTTTTTGGCTACCTGGCCATTGGTGCTGAACAACTCATAGACCACTTTCTTATTCTGCCAGCTGGCCGGGATGGTTATCCGTACCTCGTTAGTGGCGGGGTTAGGATAGGTGAGGATGGTGACTTTATTATTTTCTGCTTGTTTGCTGAGACGGATGATACGGATCACGGAATAAGTTACCCGGCTATCCTTATCAACGGAACGTAACCTGTAATAAATGACCGGTGCAGTGGCGCCGGCAATATTGTCGGACATAGCGTAATCGGCCCTGGTGTTTGCGTTGCCGTATGGGAATACAGTGGCCGCTTCCTCAAACACGACCCCATTGTAACTTTTCTCGATCACAAAATGGCTCAGGTTGACCTCGGTGGCAGTTATCCATTTCAGATCCACTTTGGAAGAGCTGCTTAAAATGGCATTAAATGTTTCCACTTTTACCGGGAGTGTAGAAATAGAAGGGTACGTAAAACTCTTCATATAAAAACTATGCTGACGTTCGGTTGAAGATGCTAAAAGATAGGAAGATCCTGCTCTCATGGTAAATTCAGTAACATTCTGGTTGGTGACCGAGAACATATTCGTTTTAGCTATCGTATCGATACCGTCCAGTTCAACACCCAGGATATTGGCTCCTTTAAAACCTTTGAGCAGGCCAAGGATATTAATATTCAAAACACTGATATGGGGAGTGGTTGACAGGAAACTCATGATACTTCCGCTACCCATTTCGATCTCTGAAAATTCTTTCAATAAGAGGTTGCCATCTATGTCTATCGCGGTAGCACCTACTTCGGGGATTGATTTCCGGGTCGTATCATTCTTTTCGACAAACCTGATCCTGAACACAGCATAAGCTGTTTTAGGCAACAGGCCACCCGGAACTTTTACCCGGGGTTGAAAGGCACTCTCATGCCCTACACCTGATTCGTCGATCTCTTCTACAGTTGCGCCATTCACCAGGCTATCGATCGTTACCAGGGCGTCGACATTGTTAGTAACACTTTTGAACCGATACCGGGTTCCGACAGGATTACTGTTACTACCCGTTTCCCGTTCCCGGTTCTTAAATTTTAATTCACTGTTGCAGGGTCCGCTGCCGGAGCAACCGCCACTGCCGGATTGAGCATCCGCAAGTACACTTAAAGCTGCTGTCAAACAAAAAGACAGCGTGGTTTTCATTAGGATCTGCTTAAAGAGTACAGTTGTTTTCATCACTTTCGTTTTAGGGTTCAAGATTAAATTAACTCAGGTTGTTTCTTGAACAAGCCTTCAGATAGCTGGTCCGCAGGACTCAGTGAGGAAAACCGATAAAGGGAGCTGAAACAGCGGGAAGTAATTTCCCGTTTTTGGAAAGGTTCGTTTCAGGGTTCGGATTTCGTCGTTTTCTAAGGGATTGTTCGATTCGGAGACAAACATAGTACGCAGTTTTTTTACTTGCAAGTTTTTCACGCATTTTTTCGCAAAAAATACCGTATTTCCTGTAGTGTTTTTACGATTACTGCTGGTAATCAATCTATCCTGATTATTTTTTGAAAAGAAAAAACACTTAATTTATCGTAATTAACTCCATTTTTACCGGGGAAATTACTCTAACCCAACTGATCGCTTATGAATTTCACCCACCATTACACAGCCTTTTCATTTATGGCATTAAGTGTATATAATTAAAAAATGAAGCTGGAACAAAAGCTACAAACTTTCTTTTTTCGGGGCGCCGCCGAAGCAATCAATCCATATTTCTTACCTCAAATGGAAGACTCTCTGCGAATGGGCGATCCATTCAGTAGTACCTGTTTGAAATAATGAAGAAAATGATGAAGAACATTTATTATCGCCGGCCTGCAGCAATAGTTTGCAGTTGACTTTAGAGAAGTTATATAAATAACTTTCCCCGATATCAGCACCTGTATCTATTTTCCCAAACATACAGCTGCCGGTATTCATTTTCAATACCGTTACCCGTTTCCTGCCGTGAAGATGCTGATCAAAAAACTGGTCTCTGTTTATTATGAGGAGAACTATGCTATCTGCAAAGACATTTTCAAAAGTAAACTGGTCCTGTAACAGGATAATAAAAATAGGGGAACGTATAAAAATTATTTACCGGGATCGAGAATAGTAATGGCAAAGGATTCGGCTTCCTGTACATTATTCATCTTGATGATGAGTTTATCATCAGCAGGAGGATCAAAGATACCCAGGCTTTCCTTTTTGCCTTTGGTAACGGACCAAAGCTCATACCGCTGACCGATGGGAAGTTGCTTAAGATGCTTGATGATAAGGTATACATTGGTGGAAGTAGAATCCCAGAATACTTCAAATACAGGAGTGATCGCTTGTTGGGGAAGAACCACTTTTGCCGGTTTGGCCTGGTAATTCGGCGGAACGATATTTTCTTCGATCACCCTCTTCTTTTCTTCCAGTTTTTCCAGGTTCTGTTTGGACTGGGCAATATCTTTTTTCAGCCGCTGGTTGACCGTATAAAAAGTATAGACCATGTACGCACAGCCGAGCAACAAAATAACGGAAGCCGCTACAGCCCAGGTTTTGCTGCTTATCCGGCGGGTTGTTTTTTGCGGGTAGATCGTTACCACTTTCGCTGCGGGCTTGCTGCTTTCTTCCAGTATCCCCGACAATATTTTCTCTCTCAAATGAACCGGGGGATTGATAGCATTGGCAAGCGCCTCTTTTTCAAGGGAAAGCTCAAAACGCTCCCGTACCTGGATGAGTTCCGGGTGCTGTTTTAGCATGCGTTCAAACTCCGCCTTCTCCTTTTCTGAAGCGAAGCCTAACACATAACTTTCAACGATGCCGCTTTCTATATATTCCTTTATGTTCACTTTTTGACCTGTGAATTTATTGCAATCAATGCCTTGTTTATCCTTTGTTTAACGACCTCCGGTGGTATCGCCAGTTTCCCGGCCATCTCTTCAACAGAATAGCCTTTCAAATAAGCCAGGTTGATCACCTGCTGTTCATCAATATGCAGGTTAGACATCAAACCACCCACGACTTTAACGCCCGGTTCTCTTACTTCAGCCTCCGAGTATGTACGGGGAGAAGTGCTTTTTAGTTTTTCAATTGCCCATTCCCGGGTCAATTGCATCATCCATGTGAATAATCTTGATTTGGATGAATCGTGTTGATCGATCGAGCGCACAATCGTGGTGAAAGCTTCAACAAAAGTTTCGTCGGCCAAACCGGTACTTCCTAAAACCTGTTCGATCAGGCCATAAAGAGCACCCGCATATTTTTCGTAAAGAAAAATAAAGGCTTCAGGGTCCTTTTTCTTTAATAAGGCTACCAGTTCAGGGTCGGTATGGGCGGGAACGGGCTTCAAGTCTTCAAAAATTACAAAATTAATCCGGGACTCGCCAACCCCGGCCGGATTTTCTTTATGATAAGTAGAAACCAGTATTCATATAGTTCCCATTACCGTAAAAGCCCTTGCTGATAGAAAACTGTACCCATAACCATCTGAGCGATCACGGTACATGTCATAAAAAAGGCGATCCCGCAAATGCGGGATCACCTTCCTGAAATATATAAGCAAGTAGTTATGCTTTGTACTGCGGTATCAACCCGTTTGCCAGTTCCACCATTTTCTTCAATCCATCTTCGGGAAGATTACCTTTCTTGAACTCCGCCATCACCTCCGGCAGTTTGTTATCCATTTCCATTAAGAAATGTTCTTCAAACTCTTTTACTTTCTTAACGGCCACATCTTTCAGCAAACCGTTTGTACCGAGATAAATGATCGCCACCTGTTTTTCTACCGCGAATGGTGAATACTGCGGTTGCTTCAATATCTCCACGTTCCTCGCACCTTTATCAATTACATTCTTAGTAGCAGCATCGAGGTCACCACCGAATTTGGAAAAGGCTTCCAGCTCACGGTAAAGGGCCTGGTCCAGTTTCAGTGTACCCGCTACCTTCTTCATGGATTTGATCTGTGCATTACCACCCACACGGCTTACCGAGATACCTACGTTGATCGCGGGACGGATACCGGACAAGAACAGGTTCGACTCGAGGAAGATCTGTCCGTCGGTGATAGAAATTACGTTCGTAGGAATATAGGCAGAAACGTCACCCGCCTGTGTTTCGATGATCGGCAACGCTGTCAGTGAACCACCCCCTTTTACCAGGTGACGGATACTGTCCGGTACATCATTCATTTCTTTTGCCACTTTATCATCGCCGATCACTTTCGCGGCTCTCTCCAGCAAACGACTATGGAGATAGAATACGTCACCGGGATAAGCTTCACGGCCGGGGGGACGACGTAATAACAATGATACTTCACGATAGGCTACGGCCTGTTTGGAAAGATCATCATAGATGATCAGCGCAGGACGACCGGTATCCCGGAAGAATTCACCGATCGCAGCCCCGGCAAATGGTGCGTAGAACTGTAAGGGTGCAGGATCGGAAGCAGAGGCCGCAACGATCGTTGTGTACTGCATCGCGCCGGCATCAGCTAATGTCTGCATCACACCCGCGATGGTAGATGCTTTCTGACCGATCGCAACATATATACAATAAACAGGTTTCCCTGCTGCAAAAAATTCTCTTTGATTGATGATCGTATCGATCGCGATAGCTGTTTTACCGGTCTGGCGGTCGCCGATGATCAGCTCTCTTTGTCCGCGTCCGATCGGGATCATCGCATCGATCGCTTTGATACCGGTCTGCAGGGGTTCTTTTACAGGCTCCCGGAAAATAACACCGGGTGCTTTTCTTTCGAGCGGCATTTCATAACGTTCGCCGGTGATCGGTCCCTTACCATCGATAGGTTCACCCAGGGTATTCACTACACGCCCTACCATTCCTTCACCTACTTTGATCGAAGCGATCTGGCCCGTACGTTTTACTTTGGAACCTTCTTTAATGCCATGACTTTCTCCCATTAATACCACACCCACATTATCTTCTTCCAGGTTCAACGCGATGGCCTTTACACCACTTTCAAATTCCACCAGTTCCCCGTAACGAACATTTCCCAGTCCGTATACACGGGCAATACCATCCCCTACCTGCAATACAGACCCTACTTCTTCCAGGTCCGCGCTGGCGTTAAAATTGCTCAACTGCTGGCGCAGTATCGCTGATATTTCATCTGGTTTAATCTCTGCCATATACTATGTTTATAGTTTGTTGTTTATTGTTTATCGTTAGACCCTGATATCACAGCTCTTACTCTTGTCACCCTGAGCTTGGCGAAGGGGTGTTTTTTGAACGTTTTTTATTTTTTATGTCCGGAGATGTTTCCCTTATTTCAATTTTTCCTCTGCTACATTTATAGTCGACGGCTTATTCGTTTTACGATTTTGCCTGCCGACTGGACATCCGTCTCCGGTCTACTTGATCTTGTATATAAAATCGTTGTTCTCAAATTGTCTTGCGATCGCTTTCAGGTCATAGGCCACACTCGCATCGATCAGTTTATCATCTACCTGCAATACAAATCCGCCAATAATATTGGGGTCCACTTTTTCTTCCAGCTCTGCGTTTTGAAAACCAGCTGTCTTCTTCACCTGTGCGATGATCGCATCCTTCACGGCATCGGTAACCGGTGCGGCGGTCGTCAGTCTGATCGTCTGGATATTTTTCTCCAATTTATAGGCAGTGATAAACGCCGCGGTGATCTCGGGTAGATTGCTTTCCCTTCCTTTGGTGATCAGCAGCCTGTTAAAAGCGGCGGTCATTTCGCTGATACGTCCGCCTGTTACCGCTTCCATGATCTTTTTCTTGGTGTCTCCTTTAATGACCGGGCTCCTCAGGAGGTTCACAAAATCACGGTTGGTCTTGCAAACGCTGTTTAGCCATTTCATGTCCGCGAATACTTTTTCCAGCTCGCCTCTTTCAATGGCAAGATCGATCAGTGATTTGGCGTATCTCGTTGCTAAACGTGGATTAGGCATACTTTTTAGCTTCGGGCTTCGGGCTTCGGGCTTTGGGCAGAAACGGTTTAACCCGCAGCCCACAGCCAACAGCCTGCAGCCGTTTTATTAATTCATTTTTACTTCGTTCACCAACCCTTTGATATGCGCTTCCTGCGCTTCTTTATTTCCCAGTTCTTTTCTCAGGATCTTCTCGCTCACTTCGATCACCAGTTTACCTACCTGGTTCTTTACATCCGTCAATGCCGCCATCTTCTGTGCATTGATCGCAGCCTGCGTTTCTATCATTATTTTATTTGCTTCGGTCTTGGCCTGTTCTTTTGCTTCATTGATGATCTTGTCCTTGGTCTCTCTTGCTTCTTTCAGCAACTTGGCCCTTTCTTCACGGGCAGAAGCGAGCAAGGCTTCATTCTCATTTTTCATCTGTGCCATTTCTGCTTTTACTTTTTCAGCAGTGGCCAATGCTTCGGCGATCGTTTCTTCCCTTTTCTTCAGGCCACCCACGATAGCCGGCCATGCGAATTTTTTCAACAGGAAAAACACGATAAGAAAGGCCAGCATCGTCCAGACGATCAACCCTAATGAAGGCGTAAGTAATTGCATAAAATATGTTTAAATTCCAAATATTAAATTCCAAATCCCAGTTTTTCCAAGCCTGTTTTTATTTATCCCCTCTCATCTCTGAACGATGGAATTTGGGATTTTCCTTTTTGGGATTTTTAAAAAACTGCATCCTCCGCCCTGTGCATCGGATGCAGTAGTTTTTTACATCACCATCGCCAGGAATCCAATGATGATCGCAAACAACGCGGCTCCTTCTACCAGGGCGGCAGTCAGGATCATGTTGCTACGGATATCATTGATCGCTTCCGGTTGACGGGCGATCGCTTCCAGGGCACCTTTACCGATCTGGCCAATACCAACACCGGCACCGATAGCACCAAGGCCTGCGCCTATAGCACCACCTGCGTTTGCCATGTCTGCTAAAAGAAATAAATCCATAATTGTGATTTTATATAATGATTAAAAAAAAACTTAAACGATTACCTCATCGGCGTGGTGATCCACATCATTATGCCCACCCTCGAATGCCTGGCCGATGAAGACCGCCGTCAGCATGGTAAAAATGAACGCCTGTAAAAAAGCCACCAGTATCTCGATAAAATAAATGAACACGGTAAATGCAATGGAAAACGGTGCGAACCCGATGCCTGCATATTTATTCAATCCCGCCAGGATAAAGATCAGCGAGATCAGACAGATGATCAGGATATGACCCGCCAGCATATTGGCGAACAACCTGATCATTAACGCAAAGGGTTTGGTGAATACGCCGAGGATCTCCACCGGTACGAGGATCGGTTTTACACCCATCGGTACAGGCGGGTTGAAAATATGACCCCAGTAATGCTTGTTCGTGCTGAACATGATCACTACAAAAGAGATCACCGACAACACAAGCGTGAATGCGATATTGCCGGTTACGTTGGCCGTGCCCGGTATCAATCCAAAAATATTATTGATAAGGATAAAGAAGAAGATAGTGAGCAGCAGCGGCAGGTATTTCGGATACTTGTGTCCAAGGCTAGGTTTGGCTACTTCATCTTTTACAAAATTCACGACGGTCTCAATGGTATTCTGCATACCCTTCGGAGCAGAAGTGACGCCCTGCCCGGTCTTATATTTTCTTGCCACAGCCATCATGATCCATACCAATACGATCAAGGCCAGAATCATCTGCACTACGTTGCGGGTCAGGGAAAAATCATACACTTTTACCGTAGGGTCATATTTGCCATTCTTTACAGGTACGATCGCGCCGTCAAAATGCGACTTAGAACTATCCAATCCCAACTCGCGCCGGTTCTCTGCGGTCAGCAACATATAACCTTCGTGTTCATGATGACCGTGCTGGAATTTCGACGACATGAAACTGGTAAAGCCTTTTTGCGGTGAGTATAAAATAACCGGGAGGGGAATTGTTACATGTTTCTTGGTTCCGCCTGATTCGTAAGAAAGGAAATGGAACTCATGTGCATCCATAATATGGCCAAAAATGACCTCGTTGGCATCAAATAATTTGGGCTTTACAGGTTCCCCCTTCTGCTCTGTTGGCTGACCATGTTCTTCATGGCCTGGCTGGGCAAAAACAGGTGCAGGATTAGTAATAAAAAATAAGCTGAAAGCCGCTACCAATAAGGATTTTAAACGTCCTGAGATCATACCCATCCTAAATTTGCGGCAAAGATAAGGGGGTGGGACCTCACCCCCAAGAATAATTGGTTTATAATTGATCAATTTCCGCCTCTCCTTGCTTCTCCGCCGGCTGGCGGATCGCAATGATGGGGAGAGGAGGAAAGTCCTTTACTTAAGGAGCTATATGCTTGTGGGGAGTGAGGTCGAATTGCAACTGGTACAGCTTAAAATAATGCCCCTTCAGCGCCAGCAATTCCTCATGGGTTCCCATTTCCCGGATCTCGCCCTTTTCCAGCACAATGATCTTACTGGCTTTGCGGATCGTGGACAAGCGGTGGGCGATGACGATAGAGGTACGGCCCTGGATCAGTGTATCGATCGCATGCTGGATAAGTCTTTCACTCTCAGTGTCTACAGAGGAAGTGGCCTCATCTAGGATCAGGATGGAAGGGTTATATAATAAGGCCCGGATAAAAGAGATCAGCTGACGCTGGCCCAGGGATAAGGTAGCTCCCCTTTCCATCACGTTGTAATCATAGCCCCCCGGCAGCCGCATGATAAAATCATGCATATCGATCATTTTGGCCGCGGCGATCACTTTTTCCCGGGAAATGGCCGGGTTGCGGAGTGTGATATTATCCATTACCGACCCCGAGAATAAGAATACATCCTGCAACACCACACCGATATTTGTCCGCAGGGAATCCAGTTTATACTCTTCAATATTTATCCCATCCACTTTGATCTGGCCTTTCTGGATATGGTATAAACGATTCAGCAAACTGATGATCGTTGTTTTTCCGCTTCCGGTCTGGCCCACTATAGCGATGGTCTCACCGGGTTGGGCGGCAAAACTCATATCCTTTAAAACATAGTCCTCCCCGTTGTAAGCAAACCACACTTTATCAAATTCCAATTTTCCTTGTACGGTATCGGGCGAAAAAGTTCCTTTATCACCGGCAAAGTCATCGTTGTCCAGTACTTTGAATACCCGCTCACTCGCGATGATCCCCATTTGTAACACATTGAATTTATCCGCCAGTACTCTCAACGGGCGGAACAAAAGATTTAAGCACAGAATAAAAGCGACCAGGGTACCCTGCTGGCTTTGCTGTAAATGAAATGCTTCCCTGGATGTCCACCAGACCACGAGCCCGATCGACAGTGCCAGCACGATCTCCACGATCGGGAAAAAAACAGAGTAAGCGAAAATGGCTTTGATATTGGCGTTGCGATGCTCCTTATTTATTTTTTTGAATTTCTCTCCTTCCTTTTCCTCCGATGCAAATGCCTGCACGATCGCCATTCCTGTCAAATGTTCCTGCACAAATGCATTGAGACTGGCCACGGCATTCCGCACTTTAAAAAAAGAATGGTTGATACTGTTCTTAAAATAATAGGTAGCGATCAGTATGATCGGGAAAGGGATCAGTGCGATCAGGGTGAGTTGGGGGTCGGTCCAGAGCATATAGCCCAGTACACAAAAAATCGAAAGAAGATCCGCGATGATCGGCACCAGCCCATCCGAAAAAATATCATTGATGGATTCAATATCGTTGATGGTCCTTGTCGTGAGCGTCCCGATCGGTGTCCTGTCGAACTGCGAAAGGTTCAGGCCCATTATTTTTTTATAGGTCGCCACCCGCAGGTCTCTTACCACCGACTGACCCAGTAAAGCTGTTGTAAAAGAAAAAAGAAAGCGCATCGCTGTTTCCACCAGTATCAGCCCGATCTGTACCAGGGTAATGGTGACCAGCATTCTCGTAGTGGAAGCGGCAGCGATATATTTGTCCACGGTCAGCTGGATCAGCATGGGCCTGACCGGTGTCATAAAAGCCAGTACGATCGCCAGTACTACCGATAAATAGAATCTTTTCTTATACGGTGCGGCATACCGGAACACTCTTCGCAGCAATGCAATATCGAAAAAGCTTTTTTTGGTTCCGGTCAAGATGAGATAATTAAGGAAGGAGCAAATTTATGCCAAAGCAGATTAGTAAACAGGCCGTTTACAACAATAGTAGTGTCTCCAATTATCCAGTGATATTATATGATGTCCCGTAGGGTAATGCCTTTTATAGCCCACGGTTTAAACCGTGGGCTATAAAAGGGACAATCAAAAAATAATCGTTTTAACGATTTACCGTTTAACTTAATGACATTATCCTACGGGACTGAATTGATTTCAAACCCGGTAGCTATCGGGTGACCCATTATCAGATCTCGGTCTTCTCCTCCATCGCTATCTTATACGCTTTGATGAAAAGAGCGCCGAGGTTTTTATGCGGGGGAACATAATCCTCGAAGATCGGGTCATTGATCCGCTTGTCCAGCTCTTTCCAGAAAGGGATCCATTCAATATTCTTACCCGCCTGCAATTCTTCCATCAGCAGTTTCAGGAAAGGATTATTGACCGGGGCATCAGCGATCTGCTTGGTACCCACGATATGTGCGTCCTCCGCTATCTCCAGTATATCATGTATCATACGATAACCGCCGCAGGAACCCATGAAAACGATCTTGGAAGCAGGTGACATCTGCTCGATGGTGTAAGGGGCATTATAACTGTGACCGCGGTTGATCGTAACCGTGGGAACAAGGTTTTTTTCTTTCAGGAATTTACAGAGCGCCTCCTGTGCTTTGGCATCTTCGTTTGTTTCTTCGGGCAGTGGCCTGTTCAGGTAGAGCGACACCGGTTTTCCTTTTGCCGAATTCACTACCACCCATTGCTTATTCGTTTCATCCACCTTCCAGTTGCTGTTGCGGAACATACCCACGATATTCGGAAATACCCCTTTCCCGTCCTTATCCCCATAGATAAACAACTGGAGTATCACCCGGCCGCTGTCGTTCACCAGGGCCTGGAAGGGAACTGAATACACTGGTGGTATCCCCAGTTCTTTAGTGAGGTCGATATCCTTTCTTGTTGAATCCGCCGAGAGAAATAGCTTGTCTAAAATATTGTACATCGCAATGCCTCTTTTATTATTCCCTGAGAGGTTACGCTGGTAGTTCAATTGTATATTCTTCAACATGTCATCGGCCAGTGGCTTGATCGTTTCCACGATACTGGCATAGGAATCTGCCACATCCGCGCCATCCTCAAGGCCGTTGCCCAATTCGAGTTTTCCCACAAATGCTTTCATCAATTTTTCCGCATCACTCTCATCCCCTGCTGCTTTTTTGGGAGGGAAGCTGCCCAGGAAATTACTCAGCATATTGAAGCCAGCTGTCATTTTAATGAACTTCCGGTATTTATCAAAATGGAGTGACATCAGCAGCGAGTCCCCGCGGTTGTTGATCTTTTTCATCATCAGCGGGTACACTCCTTTTACAAAACTGGAAGTATACATGGATCCGTCAGCGGCTACGGCCAGGTAATATAATTCTTCGGCGCCCAGCGGTTGTATGGATTTAAAACGTATCTCGGCACTTTCATTGTGCAGGCCGTTGATGATATTCACAAAATTCTCCCTGGCCTTTTTCTCCAGGCGTTCTCTCAGTCCTTTGAACTCAAAAGCAGTATCCTTATTGATGGCGCGGCCGGTGTATTCAATCATGGTCTTTACCATCAGTTTATAATACAACACCGAATCATCCTTGGCAGCATCGATCTCTTCAAAGGTCATTTTCCCTTTTACAATATTGTCGAGGAAAGGAAAATATTGCTGACCGCTTTTACTCCTGGCCATTTTAACCACGGCAACGATAAATGTATCATTGTTGATACTCCGGATCACTGCGCCAATCTTACTGGTGGATGCAGCGTAATCATACAACTGCCGGGGATATTGCTGCGCAATGCTTCTCACCATGCTTTCCGCAAAAGGCATATCGGGATTCTGGTACAGGATTGAAAAAGTCCGGTCGGGGTGAAGAAGACAAAACTTATAAACGAGATTATTTTTCGATGGAATAAACCCGGGGTTCTTATTCCAGATCGTTGCGTTGATGATATTGGTCCCTGCATCATAACTCAGGTTATTGACGATACTTTCTATCGACTCGCCATTCCTGTCTTTTTTTACGCATTGCTCATACGCATTGATGATAAGCGGGAGATTGGAGGGATTGATCTTTTTGTCGGATCTCGGTTTCCAGTATTGTTTGAAATATTTCAAAATATATTCCAATCCCGAGAGATAGTTCACTTTCAGGCGATGATCAAAGACCTTATCCGTCTCAATAAGGTATTGGATATTGTCCACCCTTTTTACCAGCGCCTGGGTCACCAGGAAATTGATCTCGTCGTTCGATGAAGGCGTGAATGATTTATCAGCTTTACCGTCAGAAGCCAGTATCGCTTTTTGTTCCTTGTCGATCAGGTCGTGGTTTCTTGCCCTGTTGAGAGGATAGGTCCAGCCGTTGGGGATCTTTACTGTATCGGTAATACTCACTCCCTGGGCATCGGTCAAAACTGGTGCGACCAGGAGCAGTAGAATAAGGTATTTTCTTGTTGCTGTCATAAGGATAGAAGCTCAAAGTTACTAAGCCGGGCGCATATGGGTCATTTTCCCGGTTTTATATTGATTCAGACGGGTTTAGACCCGATAAAGCTGTCTGGTCCCGAAAAAAAATGATCGGGCTGTTACCACCATATAACCCTTCGCCCACTCAGGCAGGCTGAACTCAGTGTGACATCGGACATGACAGGTTAAGTTTTCATTAACTCTGGGTAAACAGCTCCCTGCAAATTTCACCGTGCTGCGATTTCCAGTTAGGTTTGCGCTCCGAAGGAGTCTCCTTCGGACAAAACTTTACCAGTTCATGGAAACTAAACCCCGGAAAGTGCTGATCGCTGATGATGAACCGGATATCCTGGAGATCCTGAAATACAATCTTTCCAACGAGGGTTATGAAGTGGTCACCGCCAAAGATGGCGATGAAGCGCTGGAAAAAGCACGCCGCAACCAACCCGACCTGGTGATCCTTGATGTGATGATGCCTAAAAAGACGGGAGTAGAGGTCTGCCAGCTTCTCCGGGCACAACCCGCTTTTAAAGAGACCCTGATCATCTTTCTTACCGCTGTCAATGACGAGGGAACACAGATAAAAGGTTTGGAGACCGGTGCCGATGATTATGTCAGTAAACCGATCAGCCCGAAAGTTTTCCTGAGCCGTGTCAATGCTTTGTTCCGCCGGTTGAATAAAACAGAAGCCCGGATCCTCACGATCGACCATCTGACCATCGACCCCGAGCGGTTTATCATCAAGGTAGGCGAAGCGGAAATAATACTGGCTAAAAAAGAATTTGAACTGCTCTACCTGCTGGCCTTAAAACCCGGTCGTGTATTCCTGCGGAATGAGATACTCAACCAGGTATGGGGCAACGATGTGATCGTGGGCGACCGTACCATCGACGTACATATCCGCAAGATCCGCCAGAAACTGGGCATAGATTGTATCACTACGGTGAAAGGAGTGGGTTATAAATTTGAGCTGTAGAAAGAAGATGCTGGATACTTGATGCTTGATTCTGGATTCTGGATTCTTGATTCTGGATGCAAGAATCCAGCGACCAGCATCCAGTACTCAGTACCCAGCATCCAGAATCTGTATCTATCTTGCACTATGTTTTCGACCAAGAATATTTCTCCCCGCCAGCTTTCCGCATTTACAGCATTGGTTCTGTCCATTCCTGTAAGTATCCTGGTTTACCTGGTGGAGAAGAACTGGATCTGGGCCGCAGGTTCGCTGGTCCTGATCTTTGGGATCGCTTATTTTCTTATCTCGTTTGTACTCGAACGCTTTATTTACCGCAAGATCAAACTGATCTATAAGTTCATCTACCAGACCAAGGCCACCCGTAAGGAAGAGACCTATTATAAATATGTGCTGCCACAAAAAAGTATTGACGAAGTGAGGGAGGATGTGGAAGCATGGGCCGAAGAGAACAAACAGGAGATCGAATTGCTGCGGCAGAACGAACAGTTCCGCAGGGAATTCCTGCAGAACCTTTCGCATGAATTCAAAACGCCGGTCTTTGCCATCCAGGGATATGTAGATACCTTACTGGCAGGGGCTTTGGGCAATCCCGATGTCAACAAAAAATTCCTGGAAAAGACAGCAAAGAACGTGGACCGGCTCACCCATTTATTGAATGACCTGGATGAGATATCGAGTTTGGAAAGAGGTGAACTGAGTTTATACAAACAGAATTTTGTGATACAGGACCTGGTAAAAGATGTTTTTGAAAGCCTGTCCGTCAAAGCCGAACCCAACAATATTTATTGCAGTATTAAAAAAGGTTGCGAATCACCGCTGACGGTCTTCGCGGATAAAGAAAAAATAAGACAGGTATTTAACAACCTTATTCAAAACTCGATCAAATACGGCAAACAGGGAGGAAGTATTACAGCCAGTATGTACAGGACCGATGGCAAAAACATCCTGGTAGAGATCACGGATGACGGGATCGGTATCAGCGAACGTCATCTTCCCCGCTTATTCGAACGCTTTTACCGCACCGATGAAGGCCGCAGTATCGATGTGACCGGCAGCGGCCTGGGTTTATCGATCTGCAAACATATCATCGAAGCACATGGTCATACGATCCATGTCCGCAGTACGGAAGCCGTGGGCACGACCGTTGGATTTACATTGGATAGCCGGCGTGAGTAATTTTTTGTTACTCAATTTCCGGCTCCATTCCTGACACCAGCGTTTTTAACAGGCTTGATATTTTCTATCCTGGTGGGAATAATGAGTTTTTCCTGCGGGAAGATCAGCGGCTGTTTTATTTTGAAGCGGTTAGGATCTATTATCCATTTAGGATCTTTTGCAGACTCTACCCAGGTGGCTCCCAGGCCAATAAGACTGCTGTTATATCCCATCCAGCCATAGCCCTGGTCACCCCAGCCCGGGCCCCAGGAATTTTTTATAAGCCAGGCTTGTTTGTTGTCATCCCACCCGATAATAGTGATCGCATGGAAAATGCAAGCCACGGTATTACAAAAATTACTATTGTAGGGAAGGTTATAGACACCACCCGCATAGTTGGTGAAGAATGCATCAAAATCGGCAGAAGAAGCAATGAAAGCCGCAGTAACAGCCCCATGATATACCATTGCATTTTTTATCTGCTGCACAGTGGGTATGGCCCAGTTATCATCAGAGTCAGCAATAAAATCCCAGTCCGCTACTCTATACTTTGCAGTGGCGGCAGGATTGATATTGGAACAAACAGGACCACCCCAACCCTGGTCGGGATTATCCGTTTCCCGGCAAATACTTGTCTTACTTGCTTCCAGCCAGTTGAACACACCGCTCATCCATCCGCCTACACAATCACCTGCGCCGGAACAGCTCAGCATTTGCTGTTCGGCAAGATTAAGATTGGTGGGACTGTCGGGATCGTTAGCCTCATAATTATCTTTATAATGATTAAGCAGGTAATTGCTTTCAAAAGATCCCAGAGAACTATAGGTCCAGCAATTCCCGCAAGCCTGCGCCCGTACTGGTGTAATCAAATGAAAATTGCGCAGGTCCAGTTTGCTCGCGTTTGCATACGATGGTGCGAGCTTGGGTGTATAATTGATCTTAACGCGGGCCTTACGCTGATCACGCAATTTTTTGTATTCAGCGGCAGAGATCATTTTAAAACCCGTAATACTATCAGCGCGGCGGCCGCTTACGCTGGTAAAACTCACCTGGAAATTGAGCCTGCGTTGTGCTATCTGTGTTCTTGCGGTAGTAAGCCTGGTAACAATTTGCGGCGGTGCAATATTTTCCCGGGCTTTGAAATAATCACTCAATACCGGCTGCGCCCGGGCAGCAAAGGAAAACAGTAAAAAAGCAACGATGATACCGGTGTGTTTGCGATTGGCAGGCATATGTATAGGTTTAGTGGTAAGAAAGCTGTTAAAGGTTTTGCTAAAATAAACCTATGCCTGCAAAGCCAATGAAAAATTAATAGATAAGTAGTTCCGGGTCTGGATTTCCGTGTAGTGATCCAATTTGAAAATCCCTTGTGCTTAAAATGTTTTGACCCGCCCTTTGTCAGGGCAGGCTGCGACACAGTAGAAACATAGACCATTTCTTCCAAACTATGTGTACTAAAGGCCCTATGTGGTTCAAAAAAATCCTGTATTGGCAGTCTCCCACTTTTATCTTTTACCTTTAGTTATTACCTGCTCAATACCAACCCTTTCCTTCAGCCATGCTTCTTAAAAAGTCGGCGGCTTCATTACTCATGGAGGTGGGAGTTAATTTGCCGGCTATATCCATAATAAAATGATGACAGCCGTCACCAGAATAATTGAAAGCCGCATCACCCAGCAACTCCCCCTTTTTATAGAACATCAGGTTGCCGTCATACCCGCATTTGAAAGCTTGTGCGTCTTTGCTGTCTACAAAATGGGCCAGCTTTTTGATCGCCTTTGTTTCTGTCGTGTAGGTTGTTTTAGCGATCGTATTGGTTTGGGGCGTATTGAAGTTGATGACAAGACTATCACTGCCGGAAAGTTGTTTGCTGACAGCCGAACCACCGGAACAGGAAACTAAAAAGATAAAGGCTGCTGCAAAAGAGAGGATCTTCATGGTATTTTATTTATCGTAAGATAAAATAAAAAGATCCGTTTTGCGAAATGGTTAAAACCATTTTCCGGGCAAAACCAACTGTAGCCCCGGGTTTAAACCCCGGGCCACAAATGACGCTCCTCCTTGCAGAAGCAGGTCTCCAAAAAAGCGCCCCAATAATACTCCAAGCTTCAGCTGGTAGGTACAGGGCCCGTAAATACCTGCAGGCGAAATTGCTATATTTGGCTGCACCGGGCTGGAAATTCACCCTTGATAAATTACACAGATGCATGAAGTACTGAGAAAATATATCAATGAAATAACTTCTTCTGTTATTTCAGATGAAGAGTTCAGGTATATTGAAAACGGGTTTGTTGAAAAGTCGATGAAGAAAAAACAATTCCTTTTGCATGAAGGTTCCGTTTGTAAATACATGGCATTTGTTGTCAAAGGTGCCCTGCGGCAGTATTCAATTGATGAGAAAGGAAATGAACATATCGTTCGCTTTGGAGTAGAGGGATGGTGGATGAGCGATGCAAGAAATACAGGAACACGGATGACACGGACCGGAAGGATAAACACGGATTGATTTAGCTACGCTAATTCAGGTCGAACGCGTATTTAGCTGACAACTGATCCGTGTTCACCCGTCGCATCCGTAAAATCCGTGTGCGTGCATTTCAAACTGAGACACTACTTAAAAATCCGGATTTATTGAAATGAGACTGAAAAGGAATATAGATATCGTTGAGCAAACCAACCCGGAAGAAGGGTGTGGGAGAAATATATAGCTGGAAAATAAAAGAGACCATTGAGCAATTGGAGAAAACTGAATAACTCAGCCAGTCAGTATCCCGGGATTTTACGCACTTTGCATCACAGGTTATAACTGACTGCAAGTTCTTTAAGCTGTAGCAGGTTTTCAATACCCAATTTCTCAAACGCCCTTGCCTTATGTGTACCAACAGTGGATGTCTGCAAATGCAGTGTTGCTGCTATCTCAGTTACACCCTTTCCGCCTAATAACAGCGAAACGACTTCAAATTCTCTTTCAGATAGCTTTTGAAAAGGATTGGCAGGGGCTCCCTTGATGGAATCCTCTGCAAGCAGTTCGGCCAGTGTTTCACTGATATATTTCCGGTTAGCCAGCACCTGGTTGACAGCTTTTGCAATTTCTGCCGGCAGGGATTCCTTAGCCAAAAAACCTTTAGCCCCGGCTTTGAGGAAACGCCGGGCATAAATTGCCTCAGAACTCATTGAGAACATCAACACTTTCAAATCCGGGTACCTGGTATGAATATATTCCATCAATCCCAGCATATTACTATCGGGTACCTGTATATCCATCATGACCAGGTCATAGCTATTTTGCTTAAGTTGTTTGATTGCTGCGTCCGCATCAGCAGCTTCATGAACCTCGCAGGAAGGATAGTACCCTAACAATACCTCTTTGACACCGCTCCGCACCACGAAATGATCATCTACCAGGAGAAATTTTTTCATAAGAACAATAACAGGTTTCAGCGGAATAAATATATCACTTTATACGCTGTTAAATTCTCAGGGAAAACACTTAGTTATAAAGCCTGAAGCAGGGCGATGTGTTTATATGATGCAGATGAGGTATAGATGCCCGGACGCTGGCATTATTGTGCTGCATACTATAATAGCGGTAAATATAAAATGCTATTGTTCCGGGAAAAGATCAGTAAACACACAGATTTCGTAGTGTATTATTTTTTCCAGTTCCCCGCCATCTTTATTTTCACTCCCGTAAACAAAATTTACAAATTCCAATTTGAACACAGAGCCTGCACCAGCAGGCTTTCTTGTTTTATGTTACACAGGCAAAGGCCGGACAGGAACGGATATGCGCTTCCAGGTGATTGCAAAGCAAACTGCATACTATGATATCGGGATCCCTGTCGATGCAAAGCAGGAGTTCAAGAATGTCTTCCTGTTCCTCCTGTAGTTTCAGGGCCTGGGGATGATCAGCCGGCAGAATGGACAATATGATCTTTTCTTCCTGGCAAAAAAGCGGGCGGATCTTATTTTTCCAGTAAGCGCGGACCCGGTCGGCGATCTTTTCGACCGGGACCAGGTTCAGTGAATCCCTGATGCTGGAAACGAATTCAAGTCCGTCATTTTGTTTCAGGCTGTTCATAACTGGGTGGATTGGAAAATCCCGGAACTTACGCTCCGGGATCGGTTTCTAAACTCTTAATGGGCTGGGTTGGTTTTTCTATAGGGTTGGATCATAAGGTTTCAATTGGATATTGGTATTGGTCCTTCACTTAAACTGACACAAAGAAACATCCTTCCGCGCCTGCCAACTATAGAACATACAGGGAACCTTTTGTAGTCACCGGACTACAGGGTGTGACCCGTAGTAACACTTAGAGCCTGGCAAGCAGTTCAGCAATTCGAAGCAGTTATCCTTCCAGTTCTTTGCTTTGATCAATCGTATCGCTCCTCCGGCGAAACTTTTAGCAAACCATTTTAATGGTTTCGGCTCCTATCACCGCAATGATATAGCCGGGGCAATACCATTATTGACAAACTCCTCTCCCAATAAAGCAACAATAGCCCGGGGTTTAAACCCCGGGTTAAAAATGACATTCTCCGTAGCAAACCATTTCAATGGTTTCGGTTCCTATCACCGCAATGATATAGCCGGGGCAATACCAGTATTGACAAACTCCTCTCCCAATAAAGCAGCAATGGTTTGAGCCAGTTGTGACTGGTAATACTGCTGATCCTCTTTTACTTCACCCAACGCATTGATACCCGGACCTATCAGCGCCATCCAGGTCTGTGATGAGCCTTTTATAAAACTCCCGTGGGACGACCATCCGGATCGTTTGCTACCACGACCATGATCGGTGGTGATCAGGAAAGTTGTATTATTCCTGTACCCCGGGGTTGTTTGCACCCAATGCCAGAGTTCCGCGATCATCTTATCTGTTTTAGCGGCTTGTTCAAGATAAAGATCGTACCTGCCCTGGTGGGCGAATTCGTCGGTCTCTCCCAGGCCGATAAAGGCAACTCTGGGCCGGTGTTCTTTTATATATTCTTTCGCCGTTAAAAAAGTTAACTCATCATATCGTGTGGCTGTTTTTTCATACACTGCTTTTTCCTGCACATCACTGATCATCTGCTGTTCGGGAGAATGAGTGGAATGCTCCTGCATATACCCGCTGTTGATCAGCAGGTGATTCCGTTCCTGGTTGAGGATATACGGGAATACATCCCAGGAGCTGAACGCGGCGACCTTTCCCTTAAAAGAAGGTTGATCATTTAAATATTCCAGCACATTCAGGTTAGGGTTCCTGTTCTTATCATTGGAAGAGATCCCGAGATCCGCCATGCCGGTAAATATTTCATTGTACCCGGGATAAGAGATGGAATAGACATTGGCATTATTGAACCTGTTATCAAAATGGCGGTTACCGTATAATTGTCCTTTAACAGCAAGTATATTCCAGAAAAAAGGAAGAAGCCGCTTTCGTCTTTCTTCCGGGTCATCGGCCCAATACAGCATTTTCATGTATTCGGGGTCGGCGGTATAGTTTTCATTGCAAAGAAGAGCAGAGTCGGCGCCGGTAAAGACCTCCTGCCAGCGGAAACCATCGATCGTAATGATAAACAGGTTTTCGCTTGTGGCCGGTGGCGGTGCTGGCCCCGCGGGTTTGTTAGCGGACGGGGGTGAAAAGGGCACAGCGGATAACAGGAAAACACTGACCAGGATGTTTTTCATGTGTAACGGTTTTGCAAAAGAAGCAAACAACTATAACCTTTCTGTGAAGGGGATATTATTTTTCTGTTTTTTATTGGGCTGACTGAAGTGGTTTATTTGTCAGGCCGGCTGGAACGGCCAGACAAAAAAACCACCCCGTAGCCTGTCCTGCCACGGGATGGTAACTGCATGAGAAAATCTGCGCCTGGAATAATTACTAACCTGGCAGATACGATTGGGGACTGAGAATGAATAAGAGCTGTTGTAAAGGTGCAGTGGGTTTGTTACGCTGCTGTTACGGGAAGATGATCGTAAGATGAAATATTTTACTTCTCTTCTTTCTTTATCAGCTGGCCATTCGGGTCATAGGTTTCTGCGGAAACAAGTTTTCCCCTGCTGTTATAATTTTTCCATTCCCCGTTTTTCATTCCGTGCCGGTAAACACCGCGGCTTTCTACAACTCCATCTTCATAGTAATAAGCGGCTGTGTCATGATACTGACCAAACTCATCAAGCGGCAGATCAGCCTGCAGCTGTCCGTTCGCATAATATTGCGCAAAAAAAGTACGGGTATCCTTTTTAGCAATAATGATCTGGCGGATCACTCCGAGGCTATCTTTTATTAACTGGCAAACGGATGAATCGTCCCGGTCAATAAAGTATTCGGTTGTGGTAAAATCAGATCTTTCAGTCGGTTTGATGTAACCGGTATCGGCTTTGCTGATCACCGAATCCAGCCATTTCTCAAGGATCGTCCTCTTAGCAAACATATTATTCTTTTCATGCTGCGAACAGGCGATGAAAAAGAATATTGCCGTGAGAACCAGTGATATTTTTTTCATGATGCAATTAACGAATTAAAAAAGCATCCTGACCGGGCCAGGATGCTTTTCATTATAGAATTATATGAATTAAAATTTAGTCCAGCCCTTCCACCAGCTATCTCCTACCGCACAGGCGCCTTTATACGTAACCGACGTAAATCCGGTCGCCAGTTTAGGATGAACGAATGTTGCCCCCCCGGCTGCAGGCGAACCCGGAGCAGGATTAAAATCAGGAGCAGTATAATTAAAAGGAGCGGTCAATTGAACATCACTGCAATTGGTCAGGATACTGTTCCCGTAGGCGGGTGTATTGAACCAGGTCGTTATGGTTGCAGTGGTGTTAGGTGTGATCGGGGGAGTTGCATTACCCGTGATGCTGTACAGAACAGGGGTAGGGCAACCTGCAATGATCGTATTCTGGACAAACAAAGAGCCCGGGATATTATTATCGGTAGGAACTCCTTTTGTAGCATCAATGAACAGACCATTCGGATAACCCATGATAATGGAATTGAAAAGAGAAAGCGTTGAGTTTCTTCTTATCTGCGCTCCCCATACATATAAACTATTGCCTGTATTGGCGAGTGTAGCTTTGGGTCCCATAACAGTCATATTGGAAAATACAGCAGATGTTTGTGGCAACAAAGAGCTTCCGTTAGCATCATTATCACTTTCAAATGCTTCACTTTTTGAAATGTCAGCAACAGCCGAATCTCTTAAAGAGATACCAAACTGGACTTTTCCGCTAAAGCCGTTATCCGTATCGAAGTCATCGTCCAGCGTTCTGAAAGATATAAGATGGGTACAATTCACTGTACCGCCAAACCACTCAAAAGAATCATCATTGGCATAAGACACCTGTACATTATCGACAACAGTACCGGTCCCTACTCCTCCCAATGTTAAGCCGTTGATCTCATTATCAGGCAGGAATGCATAACCTGCATATTCGATACGGACATACCGCAGGATACCGCTGTTATCCGCCGGAAGCTGGCCCTGGCTAGCAGGAGTACCGTAAATACCAAGTCCATCACTATTATTTACACCGCCTTCTATCGCGCCGATCCCCTGTATACCGTTGAAGGAAGAATTCGCAGGAGCCTGTCCTAATATAACAAGGCCTGCCCAGTCGCCACGCTGCGGAGTGGCAGCTTCAGACGTAAATACAATCGGCTTGGCAGCTGTGCCATCTGCAATTATTTTGCAGCTGCGGGTAATGATCAAGCCACCCTGTCTTCCATTTTCGCCAACGATCTTTGTTCCCGGCTCAATGGTAAGGGTTGACCCGTTCGTTATATAAACAAGTCCGCGGAGTTTGTATGTATAAGCAGCTTTTAATGTACGGCTTTCACTGATCCTTCCTTCCAGGATAGTGTTTTCAGTGGTTCCGCCACCATTGTTGATAATTGTGCCGCCATCGACTTCAATTTTACGGCAGCCAACTGAGGTGATCCCGATCAAAGCCGCGTAGAAAAATAACTTTTTCATGTTTGTATTTTTTAAAAAGGTGTTTTGATTTTAAAAATTATATCCTAAAGAGAAACTGATATTCGTACCATATTTTCTTTTAATGGCAAAGGCATCAGCATTATCGAATTTTTTGTTCGAATTCAGATCCGTATAAAAAATAGCTTGCTTATTAATGATGTCAGCAATGTTCAGCTTCACTTCGCCTTTATTCTTAAATAGCTTTTTGGCGATTTGAAAATCAACTACAGGACGCGGGTTCTCCCAGATCGCCGGCTGATCACCTCCGCCGACAAATGTTATCCTTCTGCCGATCTGGTTGAATAATAAGGTCGTGTTGATACCGTATTTCTCAAGATCGTATTGAATAGCAGCATTCAGTAAGTAAGGGCTCTGTCCCTGCATCGGGCGTTCGGCATCATTACCGATCTTTGATACCCTGTTATAGATATAGGAAACATTTCCCTGCAGTGTGAAATTTTTCAACCCTTCGCTGAAATCAAGTTTCTTCCTGAACTCCAGCTCAGCTCCAAAACTGTTTGCTTCTTTTGCATTCAGGAAATTATACGTACTGGCGCCTCCCGAACTTGGATTGAAATAAGCTTCGATCGGCTTATCAAAATATTTATAGAAAAAACCTAACGTAAATAACTCCCCGGCTCTCGGGTATAATTCATAGCGGAGATCAAAATTGGTGACCTTTGTTCTCCGCAACCCGGTGAACCCTGACACACTGGCTCCAAGGTCAAAGTCGTAAAAAGAAAATGTACTTAACTCGCGAAACTCCGGCCGGATCACGGTTTGAGAACCGGATAAGCGGAAATTCGTTTTGGTATTTATCTTATAGGTCGCATTGATGCCGGGCAAATAATCTGTCACCTTTGTATGTACATGCCGCAGATCGGACTGCTTAATACTTCCGACGATCTGGTCAAAGTCCTCCACTCTTAATCCCCATACCACACGTATCTTTTCAGTAATAAGATTATCGAATTGCAGAAAACCAGCGTTTAAAATTGAATTGGCCAGGTACCGGTAACTGATCCCTGCCAGTTCACTTAAAGCGAATTTGTTATCCGCGCCATTGCCGAAATTCTCCGGAGCAAATAACTGATCGGGAGACAGGCGGCGAAGAGCCAAATTATCTACAGGGAGATAAATGGAGAAAGGTCTTGAATCAAACAACCTGTCCTTTACCTGGAAAAAATAGCCGCCCTTTACAGATTGCTTTAATTTACCCAGTTGAAAATCCTTACTGAGATCGCCCCCGGCTGTATAATTATAATCGT
The DNA here is from genome assembly GCA_036009775.1 of Chitinophagaceae bacterium. GTDB lineage: Bacteria > Bacteroidota > Bacteroidia > Chitinophagales > Chitinophagaceae > JJ008. The sequence continues at coordinate 5,734 of DASYLC010000153.1, read as the reverse complement.
TTAAAAATCCATAATAACGGCTTCCGCTCTTTTGTGATGAATTGGACTGACCGATAGAAGCGATATAAGCAGAATTAGGATCGGCCGGGTTTTCCTGGATATATTCCAGGCGGCGCTGGTCAGGAATATACTGATCCAGTATATTGAAGCTTCCAAACCAGTGGAGTTTGGTTGCGATCTTCCGGATATTATGTTCGCCGGTCACCTGTGTATTAAAAAAAGTATTGGCCTTAAAAGCAAGCTCATTCGCTTTTACACCCTGGCCTGCATCAAAATCGTACCCGTTCCGGACCGTTGCATAATCAGTGGTATTTACATTCAACAGGTTTTTGAATGTGATCTTACTGTTGTTTCCCAGCTGAAGGGAGAAATTGGCCAATGCACCCGCTAAAATGTCCTGGCTGTATTTAATATTGTCAAAATCAAAACTGGTACTGGCAATATTATTCTGGACCGTGTTGACCTGGTTTTCATAAACGACCCGCTTATTGGTCCTGTTGTAGTTAAGAGCGAACACAGCAGCGAATTTATTTTTCTTTCCCAGGTTTGCATTAAAACCACCGTTTAAAGCAAAATTCTGATTGAGTGCCGCCGCGTTCTTCTTATTGGTACTCCATATATTTTTAAACTCTTTTGCATAAGCCGTCTTTTCTGCCTGTGTTAATTGTGAAAATGCAGATTTTCCCGGAAAGCTGGCCGGTAATCCCCTGGTACCATCATCATAACCCAACCAATCCGTACCGCCTCCTTTATATTCATAAAAATCTTTACCGATCGTTTGGGTATTAAAACCGGTCCCTATCTGGATATTGAAAAAATTCTTCGAAGGCGCATCTTTGGTATTTACCTGGATCAGGCCACCAGCCCACTCACCAGGCAACTCCGGGACAAATGCTTTATTGATAATGATATTGTCGATAATAGCCGAAGGGAGTATGTCAAAACTGAATGTTTTACGATCCGGTTCAGTGCTGCTCATTAATATCCCATTCAGCATAGCCTGGTTATACCTGTCAGCAAGACCTCTTACAATAAGATATTTGCCTTCCTGCAAGGATGTACCGGGTACTCTTTTCAACACCTCACCCGTGTTCTTATCCGGTGACCGGCGTATCGCTTCCGCGCTTACTACCTGTGCAACTGTATTCGTATTTTTCTGAAAGGAAATCGCGGCATTTATTGTTTCCTTTCGGGCAGTTGACCTTGCACTGACCACTACATTATCCCCGGTCTGCGCTTTTACCTCGAGTAGGATGTCCAGGTTATTGGCCTGCCCGGTAACTACTTCTGTTTCACTTATCGTTTTTGGATTGTAACCGATAGCGCTGATCTCTATATCATATTTTTTCCCGGGCGTAAGGCTCAGCGAAAATCTTCCTTCGATATCAGTGGATGTACCGCCGCCCCCGACGATCTTTACCGACACGCCTGCCAGTGGTTCATTTTTCTCATTCAATATCTTCCCGGTAAGTTTTACGTTTTGTGCCTGGACAAAAGAAAAAAGGCCTATAAAGAGTACGGAAAGGGTCAATCGCAGCCTGGAGTACATATTCGGTTATTTCCGGCAAAGGTGGCCCCGGGAGGTTACCCGCATGTTACTGCCAGGTTAAGCAATTGTGACCTCCATATTACCGGAATGTTAACCTCTGCCTAAAAACGGAACTGGAGACGCAGGGTCAGGACATTATCCTGCAGGTCGCTGGTAAAACCTGTCATTTGTGTGATCTCATTTTTTACCAGGTCGTAATAGATAAGGATCTTTGTTTGCGGGTTGATATGATAGGTGTAGCCGAATCCAAGTGTATAAAATTTTACATCTGCCAGCGTAAGATTGGTGCCTGTCTTCCCGATCTCTGCTTTCTCCGCTTTTACATTCGGATCGTACCAGTCGTACTTGATCATCAGCTGGTGTTTTGCATTGACGATGTTCTGAAGGAAATAAAAAAAAGCGCCGTCGTAATGCCGCACATAGGTAGGCACAGGCAGGCCATTGGAATTGGGCAGTGTTCCGGGATTGCTGGTGGAACCGGATGTACCCGGTTGTGTTCCAAACCAATATTCCGCCCGCCATTCGGTTTCACCCCAGCCATGACGCAGTTTCACCTGCACATCCGCTCCATAATAATGACGGGGCGAAGATCGTCCGAGGTTGGAAGCCGAAGAATCCACAACAAATATCTTATCCCCATTGACTGCCGTTCCGCTTTCATAAACATATTTGGTCCCGTTCTTCCAGCCGCCGCGCAAATAGGAAAGACCACCGGTAATATCGGTCTTGTTAAACGTATAGGTCTTAATGAATAATCTCGAGATAAGATCTTTATGATCATCGAAATCGGTCGTACCTGAAAGACCCTGCCCGTTAAAAAAACCGATATCAAACTTTATATGCGAGAGTTTATATTTTTTTTCCTGGGGCTCAACCGATACCATAAAACCCACATCCCTTTCAGATGGCATCAGTGTTTGCGACATCCTGCCCCGCTCCGGTGTTTCGCGGTAACTGGAAGAAAGATTGACCTCGTAACCAAAGGGCCGGGCAAACAAACCGGCGGTAAGTGACAATATGTTTTTATTCGTTTCAAATAATTTCAGGAACATATCCCTTACCACCACGCCCCTCTCCGTCGCATCGATCTGGAAAGAAAAAAGCGCTTTGGGGAATCTCGATCTGGATGGCAACAAATAATCCAGTCTTATCCTTGCCCTGCGCAACATAAATCGGCTGCTGGAGAAAGGAGAAAAATTTCCGCCTGCAAAAGAAGATGCTCCTTCTGCCTGTGCTTTTTGAAACTGCGGTTGTATATAACCGGTAAACCGGAGGTTTTCGAACCTTTTGATGACGGGACGCACCGTGTCCTTAATAAAAAAGGAAGAATCGATATCTGCCAGGTAGCGTTGTGAGTAGGAGGAAAAGGACACAAATAGTGCAAAAACACCCGCAAAAACCCGCTTAAATAATGTTTGCTTTGCCCAAAACATGATCAGAGCTTAAAATTGTTGCAATATAAAGTCTTTGTTATTGAAAGGTTACGGTAATTTTATTTCTATATTAATTAATTATTAATTCTCCCGTGTTCCTCTACCGGCGCTTATCCGCCCGTAATTTCGTGACCTGTTCAGTCTAAAAACGAACAATATAAAAAATAAAACCATGGCACTACAATCCTTCCTCAAGATCTTTATGCCAAAGAACAGGATATTCTATGAACTGTTTGAAAAAGTGGCAAATAACGTAGCAACAATGGGCTCTACCCTGAAAGATGTGGTGGCAGAACCTGATTTTGATAAAAGAGCCGCACTCATCACCAAACTGGAGGACCTGGAGCATGCCAATGATGAGCTGACCCATAATATTTTCACCGAACTGGGACGGAATTTTATCACCCCCTTCGACAGGGAGGACATCCACTACCTCGCTTCTTCCCTGGATGATATCGCCGATTATATTTATGCGGCAGGAAAGAAGATCAATTTTTACAGGGTAAACCCCAACGATACCGGTATGCAAAAATTTGCCGACCTGATCGAACAGGGAGCAGAACAGGTAAAGATCGCCGTGGTAGAACTGCGGGACATGAAGAACATGCGCAATATCACGGAAGCGCTGGTAAAGATCAACAGTATCGAGAACCAGGCTGATGATATCTTCGATTTCAGTATTGAAAAATTATTCGATACCGAACCCGATGCAAAAGAAGTGATCAAGAAAAGAGAGATCTACCAGGTGATGGAGATCGTGACCGATAAATGCGAGGATGCGAGCAATGTGATAGAGTCTATCATTATTAAATACGCTTAATACCAATGCGGGAATGTGAAAAATGTGAAAATGTGAAAAGGAAAGTCGCAGGTTGTATGTATTTAATTTTCACATCTCCGCATTCATACATTTTCTAACTTTCTTTTATGACACCATTCCTTATCACGATCATAATCCTGGCGCTGATCTTCGATTATATCAACGGCTTTCACGATGCAGCCAATTCCATTGCGACGATCGTATCCACCAAAGTGCTTACGCCCTTCCAGGCTGTACTCTGGGCGGCTTTATTCAACTCTATCGCTTTTTTTATTTTCAAGGATCACGGGGTGGCCGATACCGTTGCCAAAACAGTTAAACCAGATCTTGTAGGCGGCCATATGATGGTCGTGATCTTTTCCGGCCTGATCGCCGCTATCTGCTGGAACCTGCTCACCTGGTGGCTGGGTATACCTTCTTCTTCTTCCCATACATTAATAGGGGGCTTTGCAGGCGCAGCGATTGCCGCAGGTGGCTTTGGTGCAGTTAATTCGCCTATTATCCTTAAAACAGCTGCCTTTATATTTTTAGCCCCGCTCGTAGGTATGCTAATGGCATTCATCATGTCGCTATGGTTCCTCAGTTCTTTCAAAAAAGGGTGGACATCAAAAATATTTTCGCTGGGCGTGATCGTTTTCGTGATCATATTCCTTTACTCCAGCCTTGAAATGAACCGCGTTGTGCTGGCCCAAAAAACACATTACGATAACTATATCACACAGGTGATCTTTTATTCCAAGAACTTTAAATGGATACTGCTGTCCTTTATCCTGCTGACGATGGCCTGCTTCTCTTTGTACCTGAGCAACCTGAATGCGCATAAAGCCAACCAGTGGTTTAAAAAATTGCAGCTGATCTCTTCTGCCGCATTCAGTATCGGTCACGGTGGGAATGACGCGCAAAAAGTAATGGGTATCATTACAGCCGCGCTGATCGCCGGGGGCCAGATCACCACTTTCGGAGAAATGCCGAATTGGGTACCGATCGCCTGTTATGCAGCAATCGGTTTCGGTACCATGAGCGGCGGCTGGAAGATCGTAAAAACAATGGGTACCAAGATCACCAAAGTAACGCCTTTTGAAGGAGTGGCGGCTGAAACAGCGGGTGCAGTGACCTTGTTTGTAACAGAAGCATTGAAGATCCCCGTAAGTACAACACATACTATTACCGGCGCCATTATGGGAGTCGGGGCCACCAAACGATTATCTGCAGTAAGATGGGGTGTTACCGTCAACCTGCTCTGGGCCTGGATCCTGACAATACCCATCAGCGGCTTATTGGCGGCCGGTGTGTATTTTGTCGTCAATCTCTTTTTTTAGACCCGCATTCGCCTCATTTGAACACCCAGACAACGCGGAGCCTGCGGAGTATTGTATATCAACAGTTCTTCCCTGCGATCCCGGCGCTCCCTGCGTGAAATATTTCAAACTGGTACACTGCCATTCATCGTATTAAAATAAAAATCCTGACTTTTGCCGGTCCACAGGACCCTGTGAGGATTTTATGACGAATTATGTATGGCCAACCGGCATTATTAAATGATGATATGAGTAAGATACTAGTAACAGGCGGGTGCGGATATATTGGCTCCCATACGATCGTTGACCTTATCGCGAACGGGTATGATGTGGTATCGGTGGATAATAATTCCCGTTCCAGTGCCAATGTATTAAAAGGGATCGAGCAGATCACCGGTAAAAAGATCAAGAACTATAAAGTGGATCTCTGCAATTTCGACGACACGTTTGCGATCTTCCAGGAAAATACGGATATCAGCGGGGTCATCCATTTTGCAGCTTATAAATCGGTGGGTGAATCGGTGATCAAACCACTGCTATATTTTGAGAATAATCTCAATTCGCTGATCAACCTGCTGAAATGTGTGCAGGAATTTCAAACGCCCCATTTTGTTTTTTCTTCTTCCTGTTCGGT